>JBIISI010000058.1:0-13291 GCA_044341105.1 Rickettsiales bacterium
GCCGGCGGTCGCCACCAGCGGGTCGCCCTCGATGGTGGCCTGCTTCTTCTTCAGCGCCTCCTTGTCGATGCGGATTTTCTCGCGCAGGCGGTGCAGTTCGTTCAGGCGGCGCTGGTTGCGTTTGCGGCGGGCCGAGATGCCGCCTTGCATCCACTGCTCCTCCTGCGCCATTTTCTTCTGCATGTTGGCCAGCGTGCGGGCTTCCTGCTCCGTCACCTGTTCCTGCCACTCATCGAACCCCGCATACCCCGTCGGGCAGGTGCGCACGCGCCCCTGGTCGATCCAGAACACTTTTTTGCTGAACGCAGAAAGGAAGGTGCGGTCATGGCTCACGCACACCACCGCGCAGCTGCTGCGCGCCAGATACTGCTCCAGCCACTCAATCGCCGTGAGGTCGAGATGGTTGGTCGGCTCGTCGAGCAGCAGCACGTCGGGCTCGGCGACGATGGCCTGCGCCAGTGCCGCGCGGCGCACCTGCCCGCCGCTCAGATGCCCCATCGGCGCGTCGGGGTCGAGGTTGAGTGGTGATAAAACAATATCCGCCCGGTGCAGCGACTCCGCCCCGCGCTCTTTCTCCGGCAGCCCCAGCTGCACAAACTCGCGCACTTTCTGCTCGGGGTCGAAATGCACCTGCTGGGCCAGATACCCAATCCGGCAGCCCGGCAGCTGGAAGCGTTTGCCCGCATCCAACTCCAGCTCCTGCATAATCAGCCGCATCAGCGTGGTCTTGCCCGCCCCATTGCGGCCGATCAGGCAAATCTTCTCGCCCTCGGCAATATGCAAACTAAGCCCGTCAAACAAGCGCTTGGTGCCCAGCACAAGGCCGATTTCTTCTAACGCCACTAAAACACGGTCTGCCATGGGGCGGGCTATAACGAACCACCGGAGGAATTACCACCAAAACAAAACATCCCGCCTCGCACGCAAGTGCGAAGCGGGATGTTCGAGAGAGATTGAAGAACAATGACTGCTAGTGTGATATCAATAGACCCACAACCACAGCCGCCAATATTCCGTCAAACAGGCTTTTAGCCATTGCCGTTCCAAATAAGGCATTCTTGTGATAATTTGAATCTCTACCCGATTTCATGGCCGCCATCACATTGAATAATGACGACACTAGAGCAACGGCTAAAAGACCAGCCATACCACAGATCGTATAGCGACCGCTCTGATCCACTCCGTTAGAATTCGGATCAGGCGCGCCATAGTAATGGAACCACAAAATATTGAGTATGCAAGCGATCCCAAGTGGGACTGCAAAGCCTACCATACGCCAGAACCATTGGGCCCGTGCGGAATTGGTTTGCATTTCACCGATATTTTCCATCGTTCATCTCCGTAATCATACAGCAGACAGGGAAACCGCCTATCAACGGTAATGCTTCAGCCACCCCAGAAGCCTTTCGGATCATGCGGCAGCCATAAGCGCACCACAAAACCTGAAAGGACCCTGGGGTACACTAAGAAACACCCTGATTTTAGAGGATTTAGAATGTATTGAATGTGAATGTTTGGTGACAATCAGCCTGTTGCCCCTCACCGGTGGCGCCGAAAGAAAATGCTAGCCTTTCCGCCAGGAATCGCCTATTGCGGCGCATCAAAGTTAACTGTCATCCCAGCAGAGGCAGGGATCTAAGGCCACGAGTTCCCATGCTAGCCGCATCGCCCGCTGCCTGAGATCCCTGCCTTCGCAGGGATGACACCATCGAGAGACAGACCATGACCGAGCTCAGAAACATCGCCATCATCGCCCACGTGGATCATGGCAAAACCACCCTCATCGACGTGATGCTGCGTCAGGCGGGCACGTTCCGCGACAACCAGCGCGTCGACGAGCGCGTGATGGACAGCAACGACCTCGAGAAAGAGCGTGGCATTACCATTCTGGCGAAATGCACGTCGATCCAGTGGAAAGACAAGCGCATCAACATCATCGACACCCCCGGCCACGCCGATTTCGGTGGCGAGGTGGAGCGCATCCTGAGCATGGTCGACGGCGTGCTGGTGCTGGTCGATGCGGCGGAAGGCCCCATGCCGCAAACCAAATTCGTGCTCATGAAAGCCCTCGCGCAGGGCCTGCGCCCCATCGTGGTGGTCAACAAGGTGGACCGCCCCGATGCGCGCGTGGAAGAAGTGGTGAACGAGGTGTTCGACCTGTTCGTGGCGCTCGACGCCAACGACGCGCAGCTCGACTTCCCGATCCTCTACGCTTCGGGCCGCAACGGCTGGGCGGTGAAAGACCTCGCCGACACCAACCGCGACAACCTGCACGTGATTATGGACGAAGTGGTACGCCACGTCGAAGCGCCGGACGCCGACCCGAGCGCCAATTTCGCCATGCTCACCACCCTCATCGAATCCGACAACTTCCTGGGCCGCATCCTCACCGGTAAGGTCGAATCCGGCACCGCCAAAGTGGGCATGCCGGTGAAAGCCCTGCGCCTCGACGGCACCGTGGTCGAGCAAGGCCGCATCACCAAACTGCTCAGCTTCGACGGGATCGAGCGCGTGCCGGTGAACGAAGCCCCGGCGGGTTCCATCATCTCCATCGCCGGCCTCACCAACGCCACCGTGGCCGACACGATCTGCTCGCTGGAAGTGGCGAACGCGCTGAAAGCCACGCCGATCGACCCGCCCACCATGGCGATCACCATCGCGGTGAACGACTCGCCGCTGGCTGGCACCGAAGGCACCAAAGTGACCTCGCGCATGATCCGCGACCGCCTCTATAAAGAAGCCGAAGGCAACGTGGCCATCACCGTGAAAGACACCACCGGCGGCGACGCGTTTGAAGTGGGCGGACGCGGCGAATTGCAGCTCGGCGTGCTCATCGAGACCATGCGCCGCGAAGGCTACGAGCTGTCCGTCAGCCGCCCGCGCGTGCTGTTCCACAAAGACGAATCCGGCCAGACCATGGAGCCAGTGGAAGAAGTGCAGGCCGACGTGGACGAGGAATTCTCCGGCGTGGTCGTGGAAAAACTCTCGCTGCGCAAAGGCAACATGATCGACATGCGCCCCAGCTCCGGCGGCAAGGTGCGCCTGAAATTCCTGATCCCCGCGCGCGGCATGATCGGCTATCAGGGCGAGTTCCTGACCGACACGCGCGGCTCGGGCGTGCTCAGCCGCCTGTTCCACGGCTACACCCCCTATAAGGGCGACATTCCCGGCCGCCGCAACGGCGCGCTGATCTCGAACGCCACCGGCGTCGCGACCGACTACGCGCTGTGGGGCCTGGAAGAACGCGGCTACCTGATTATCCCCGGCGGCGTGAAAGTGTATGAGGGCATGATTATCGGCCAGCATAACCGCGAGAACGACCTTGAAGTGAACGCGCTGAAAGCCAAGCAGCTCACCAACATCCGCACCACCAGCAAAGACGAGGCCGTGCGCCTCACCCCGCCGCGCGTGCCGACGCTGGAACAGGCCATCGCCTACATCGAAGACGATGAGCTGATGGAAGTGACGCCGAAGAACATCCGCCTGCGCAAGCGCTACCTCGACCCCAACCTGCGCAAGCGCATGGAAAAAGCGAAGACCGACGTCGCGTAGGTTTGGGTGCGCCCTGTGGGCGTGCAAGGGGGCTTGCCCCCCTTACGTTCCGCTTCGCTCCACTATCCCTGCCGCTACGCGGCGCGCAGGTTAGCTAACGCCCCCTTCGGGTCGGCGCTACGCATGGCTTACTGCATCGTTGGAGATCATGATGAAGCTCGGCATCTACCAGCATTACAAAGGCCCGCGCTACCGCGTGCTCGGCCTGGTGCGCCACAGCGAAACGCTGGAAGAGCTGGTCTATTACGAGTGCCTCTACACCAACCCAAACGGCCAGTTTTGGGTGCGCCCGCGCGTGATGTTCGAGGGGATGGTTGAAATCGACGGCACCCTGCGGCCACGTTTTGCTGCGGTAGAAGAGAGCGCCTAGAAAATCGCCAATACTCGGCAGGTCTTGTCGGTCGCGGCAAGATCGTAGAGCGCCGTCGAAATATCGGAAGTCGTGCAGTTCGTCCCATAGCCGCTTGAGCGCTTAAAAGCGCGCACCTTACCCTGCGCCGGGGTGCCGTCATCGAGCTTGGTATCGAGGTTCCATTGCTCCTCAGGTTTGAACACACCGGCGCTGGACGTGTCGAACTGCATCATGTTGCCGTAGGGGCCATCATAAAAATCGGCATCGCCGCTTTTTGCCGCCTGATAGAATACCGTCCAGCGCGAATCGGGCATTTTGCCGGTTGGCACATTGTAGCCGCTCAGCGCATAGCCTTCGGCGACGCTATTACAGCACCCCAAACCGGTATATTGCCCTTCAATCAGCCCGGCATTGGCCAGATGCTGCCAGGCGCGGAAACGCTCGGATCGCGCGAACTGGTTATAGTCGATCTGCCCGTCGCCGTTGCCATCGCAGGTGGGGCTATGCGGGGTGTAGGTCTGGTACCAGGCACTGCACCCACCGGCATCGGTAGTCCAGAACTGGGTGGCGTTGGTCATGTCACCGGGATAGGCAAAATATTTATCGCGGAAACTATTATAGGCCACCCGCAGATTACCAAGCTGCGTAATGCTGCTACGCAACTCCGCCGCCCGAATAAGTGCCTGCCCCTGTAGGATTCCCCCAGTCAACAGCCCGAGGATCACCAGCACCAACGCCAGTTCAATCAAGCTAAATGCCTGCTGCGATCCATTTTTTATCATGTATTCATTATACAAATTCGCGTTACCGGTACAACATCAAAGCGCGCGCACCATCGCTTTGTGGGGAATGCCCGCTTCCATGTATTCGTCGCTGGTCACGGCGAAGCCCAGCTTCTCGTAGAACGGCACCGCATGGGTCTGGGCACTAAGGATGGCTTTGGCCGCGCCACGTGCGCGTGCCTCGTCGACCAGTGCGGCGATCACCGCATCGCCCACGCCTTTGCCACGCATGCCTTCCAGCACCGCCATGCGCTCGATCTTCACCACCCCGGGCTCCATGGCGCGCAGGCGGGCGGTGGCGGCGGGTTTGCCATCGGCACGGGCGAAGAAATGGGTGGCTTCCTTGTCGTAGGCGTCCCATTCCTCTTCGGCGCTCACGCCCTGCTCGAACACAAACACCTGCATGCGAATGGCCATGCAAATGGCGAAATCGGCTTCGCTCTCAACTTTGGTTACGACGATGTGCACACGGCCTCCGCGATGGTCTGCGCCTGCACCCGAAGCTCGGGCACGGCGGTCGATTCCAGCAGTTGCCCGGTCATCAGGCTACCAATGGCATAAAGCTGCGGGTAAGCCGCGCCCCATGCCCGGTGCTGGGCATCCACGGCGATGCCTATAGACGTTGCGTGCGGCTCAATCAAGCCCCCACTGAGCAGGTTCATCATCAGCGGGCGGGCGCTTTTGCGCACATCCAGCTGCGGGCCGGTGCAGTTGATGGCCAGCACCCCCTCTTCCCGGCGGGAAAAGCGCAGGCTACCCTGCGCCAGTTCGGCCTGCACCGCCGCCGCGATGGATGGTGCCATGCGGTGGCGATGCACGCCCCAATAGCTCGCAAGCCGCGCGAAAAAACGCTGTTTCTCGGCGGTGCTGAAACGCTGCCACGCCGCCTGGGTGAAGGGGCGCAGCCCATCCACCACGTTGCGCCAGTTGCTGCATTGGCGGGTTTGCGCGCGCAGCCAGCGCCGCCACGCCGCCAGCCCCTGCAGGCCCGCCAGCGCGTGCGCCTCGTAGCGGTTCGCCGCGCTGGTGTCCCAATGCGCCTGTGGCAACAGCCCGTGGCGCGAGCGCAGGGTGATGGCACCGCCATACCCCTCGGCGCGCAGGGCGAGCAGCACATCCACCGCCGTCAGCCCGCTGCCCAGCAGTTGAATCGGCCCCGGCGACTGCGCCGCCTCGGCGAGCGCGCCCTCCGCCCACGGATTCTGCACCATCGGCAGGGTCGTGGGCATTGCTTTGAATTCATTCCCCGTCGCCAGCACGATGCGATCGACCGCAATCGCATCGCCCCGCTCGGTTCGCACCACACCGGGTTCAACGGCCACCGCCAGCGACGGCACCAATCGAATCTGGTGGCCGTGCTGCTGCGCCAGTTGCTGCGATTGCACGAACACATGATCGAGATAGTCGCCATACACCATGCGCGGCACAAAATCGGTCGGGCCATAGGGCAGTTGGCAAGCCTGCAGCCAGCGCACGAAATCGTCCGGCGCCTCGGGAAAGGCGCTCATATTGTTCGCGCGCACGTTCAGCAAATGCTGCGGGTAGCGCGTGCCATACGCCACCCCGCGCGCATCGATGTTCGGGTCGATGAGGTAGATCTCAAGCGGCGCGGCGTGGCGCACCAGATGCGCGAGCGTGAGGTTGCCCGCAAAGCCAAACCCGATGATGGCGATGTGCCGCATCAGACCTGGTAATCGACGTCGATCGCGTCGCGCCGGGCCTTGGGCACCCGCCCGCGCATGATGCGGTAAACGCGCTCGATCTGCGTGCTGGCGGTTTTCACCAGCACAAACGGCAGCAGGCCGTGAATGGTAAGCACCACGGTGGTAAATAGCAGCCGCGCCGCCATTTTCACCGTGAACCACAGATGCTGCAGGTAGGTTTCGCCGGTATCGTGCGGATGCTCGGTGAAGGCGCGTTCCACATCGGCAGCAAGTTCACGGGCTTTTTGCTGATGTTCCTGGCGCGTCATCCACGACCAGCATTGGTGAAGTTTCGGGTGCATGGCGCAACCCTTACCCTCCCACCCGCGCGATGGCAAGAAGGCAGACACGGAAAAGGGCCGTTACGGATTGTCCCTACGCCTGCCGAAGCGGAGGTAAAGCGCGGGGAGCAGGCATAGGTTTAAGATAGTCGAGGTGCTAAGCCCCCCAAGAATGGCGACCGCCAGCGGATACTCCACCTCGTGACCAGGTTTTGCGCCACTGATAATCAGCGGAAGCAATGCAAGCCCCGTGGCCAGTGCCGTCATGAGAATCGGCACTAGCCGTTCTTCGGCACCACGCTGGACCAATGCCGGACCAAAAACTTCGCCCTCCACATCTTCAAGATGGCGGTAATGGCTAACCATCATAATGCCATTGCGCGCAGCAATGCCGATAACCGTAACAAATCCCACGATGGAGCCAAGGGATAGCGTACCGCCTGCCAGGAACACTGCAACGCCACTGCCCACCAATGCAAATGGCAAAGTGAAGGTGGTTATAAGTGTGAGCCGCCAGGATTTGAAATCGTTGTAGATAACGAGAATGATGCCAATAAGCGCCAATGCAGTCAGCATGCGCAAGCGACGACTGGCTTCTTTCTGCGCTTCGTATTCGCCCAGGAATTCAGGGTAGTAGCCTTCCGTGAAATCGAGGGATCTCACTTTGCTTTCAACATCGGACGTGACAGAGCCCAGATCGCGGCCTCTAGCATTGGCGGTAATGTCGATGCGGCGGGAAGCATGCTCGCGCTTGATAGAATTGGGCATGGGCACCAGCATCACATCCGCGACATCTTTGAGGCGTACCGGCATACCGGTCGGCGTATCGATGGGCAGTGCCTGAATCGCCGCCAGGTCGGCACGGATTTCGGGCGTGCCCCAGACCACTACTTCGTAACGCTTCTGGCCCTCGTACACTTCACCTACCTTCATGCCACGCAACAGCGTAGTGGTGACCGAGCGTATTAGGCCGGGCGTAAGCCCGTAACGTTCCGCCGTCTCTGGTCGCATCACAATTTCGATTTGGGGAAGAATGACGAGCGGTTCGACCTTTAAATCCGCAATGCCCGCCACCTGTGCCATAGCATGTTTAACCTCATCAGCCTTGGTGCGAAGCGTATGAAGGTCTGGTCCATAGATCCTCACCACAATGCTAGCTCCAGCGCCGGAAAGCACTTCTTTGCTGCGTTCCTTCAGGTAGGTTTGTACATCGGTATAGAGCCCGGCATAACCATCCATCACCGCTTGGATTTTTCCTTTCGTTTCATGGTATGGAGCATCGGGGTCAATGCTCACCCACAGTTCGGTAAATTCCGGCCCATAAACTTCATCCGCCACTTCGGCGCGGCCGATATGCGCCCCCTGGTTGCGCACGCCGGGAATCGCCAGCAGCTCTTTTGCAGCGCGAATGGTTAGGCGATCCATCTCCTCGACGGAGGTGCCGGGTTTACCGAGGAAATGCATGAGGAAATCGGTTTCCTGAAACTCCGGAAGAAATTCATGCCCATAGAAAAACGACGCCCCGAAACTGAGGCCGAAGGTAGTAAAAATAATCAGCATGGCTTTGCGCGGCTGATGGAGCATGCGCGGCAGCCAGGTTGCATAGCGACCACGTAGGCGTTGCGCCAGCGTTGCCTCCGGCTGCTTCTCTCGGTTACCGGCAAGCAGCAAGTAACACAAAGCCGGTGTAACCGTTAGCGCCACAAGCAAAGACGCCAGAATAGCAGTCATGTAAGCCAGTGCGAGGGGGCGGAAGAAAGCGCCAGCAATGCCATCGAGAAAAAAGACGGGCAGAAAAATGATCATGACGATCATCGTGGCGTAAACCACGGCGCTGCGCACTTCGAGTGAGGCGTCAACCACCACCTGGAACGCTGAGTGCGGATGGCCTGCCTCGCGGTTGAGTTTTAAACGCCGCACAATGTTCTCGACGTCAATAATGGCGTCATCCACTACTTCACCCAGCGCAATCACCAGCCCCGCAATCACCATGGTGTTTAGCGTCATGCCACAGGCAGTCAGTACGGCAATAGCTGCAACCAGGGACAGAGGAATAGCCGTGAGGCTGATGAAGGCTGTGCGACGGTCGCGCAAGAAGGTCAGCAAAATTACTACTACCAGTGCACAGCCGACCAGCAATGCTTTCGTTAGGTTATGAATCGCCATTTCGATAAACGTCGCAGGGCGGAATAAATGCGTATCGACAACCACGCCTGACATCGCAGGCTTGAGCTGCTCCATGGCTTCTTCAAGCTTACGGGTAACTTCAAGCGTATTGCCTTCGGGCGTTTTCTCAACAATCAACATCAGTCCCGGCTTGTCATTGACAATCGCATCGCCAATGGGAGGCGGCGAGCCGATCACTACCTGCGCCACATCGCGCAGGCGAATGGGCGTGCCGCCACGGAAATCGACCACCGTACGCTCCAGGTCGGATGGGTTGTAAATCGCCTCACGATGGCGCACAGCAATACGCTGATTAGGCGTATCGACGAACCCGCCGGATTGCAGTACCGTAGCATCGCCTGCCGCACGGATAACCTGGTCGAGCGTGATCCCATGCGCGCGTAGGCGGTCGGGGTTGACCAGCACCTGGAACTGCTTATTGCGCTGCCCCCAGATGGCCACGTTCGCTACCCCCGGCACCCCCATTAATTTAGGTCGGAGGGTCCATAAAGTAAGTTCCGTCAGGTCCATCTGGTTGAGCGTGTCGGAAGCCAGCGTAATCTTGAGCACGCGCGACAGCGAAGAAAGCGGTTGTAGAATGACCGGCGGACGCGCCACGGTTGGCAGGCGGGGTGCCTCCAGCGCCACGCGCTCTTGCACATACTGCCGGGCGCGCTCAAGGTCAGTACCCTCTTTAAACAGCAAAACCACCGATGAAAGCCCAAGTACGGACTTTGAGCGCAAGGTTTCGATCCCAGGCGTGCCGTTCAGGGCATTTTCCAGCGGAATGGTGACCAGGCTTTCGACTTCCTCCGTGGAAAGGCCTGGCGCCTCTGTTTGAACCTCGACTTTAATATGCGAAAATTCCGGAAATACATCGAGCGGCGCATGGCTGATGGTTCGCACCCCATAAATAAGAAGCACGGCGCAGAGGGCAAGCACCACAACCCGGCCATGAACGGCAGCATGAATGAGACGGTTCAGCATTACTTCATCATCCCCGTTTCAGCACCGAACAATGACTGTGCGCCAACCGTGACAATGATACTACCTGCCGTGAGACCACTGGAAAGCACCGCATGATTACCACTAATATAACTGACCATGACGCGTCTTCGCGCGTAGGTATGAGGCGCGACCTGCTCGTAAACCCAACTACCACCAAGTGCATCGAAAATAATGGCGCTGGCGGGCAAGGTCAGGCTTTCCTGTGCATCGTTTAATGGCGTTAATACCCCCACCCGCTGACCAGGAATCGCTTCTTTCCCGGCATCATGCAACACATAGAGAATATCCACGGTAAACGCCTGCGGGTTGGCAAGAGGCGGAGCAGTGACAGGCATGGCTGCCTGCAAAGTGGCGTTTGCGCGGGCTGATAGGTCCCCCACCTGCGCTTCCCGGTCGCGGGCAATGTCTTCCAGATCACCCACGGGCATTGTCACGCGCACCCAAGCGGTAGAAAGGTCACCCATTTCAAATAGCGCTGTACCACCCAATACGTTCTGGCCATGTGCACCTAACACTTTGCGAAGCACGCCATCTTCCGGTGCGGCAATGAGGATAGGCGCTGCCGTGCCTTCGTTTAGCGATTCTTCCAGCAGTTCCTGGCGCGCTTTTGCGGCTTCCAGTGTTTTTGCTGCGGTATCATGTACCGCCTTGGTTTCTTCGACGGTGCGTTTGGCCCCCACACCATCGGAAAAAAGCTTGCGGGCGCGCTCATAGGCCGTTTTCGCGGCTTGCAGTTGCGTTGCTGCATTTTGCGCCTGCATTTCTGCATCCACCTGCGCAGTCGCGGAAGCGCTTTGCGCCGCCACGGTAAGCAACGGCATTAGCGTGAAGATGATTTGACCTTTCTTGACTTCATCGCCTTCTTTAGGAAGGCCTTGAGGGGGGGCGCGCAAAATACCGCCGAAGGGTGCCGTCACAACGCCACGCCGCCCGACCGGCGTGATGATTTCTCCACCATACAAGCGCGAGCGTGGCAGGGCTTTGATGGTCAGAATGTCTGTTTTCAAGCCGATGCGCTGTTCGGTTTCTTCAATTAGCATAATGGTGTTGAAGTTTTCTTCCTTCACAATTGTTTGCACGATGGCGGCGGGGGCTTTCTTCACCTGCTCCGAGGCACCCAAGAAAAACCATGCACCTGCCATTACCATAATGACCGTTCCCCCTATCATCACGAGTCGACCTTTCCGACGCGATGCATTATTCAACGACAGGTTCATGAGGCTTCTCCATAACAATCGGCGCTAGAATCTCCGGGTTAACACGCGCACCAACGCTGCGCTCAAGTTCGGCGGCAGTGCGGCGCACATCGCCGATCAGCTGGGCCTCACGTAAATGCGTATCGACCACTACGTGTGAAGCCTGAAGCACCATCAAATACGGCACATCCCCGCTGGCGTAGGCTTTCTCCATGCGACTTAAATCCGTTTCCACCCCGGCTTTTACTTTGGTTTGCAAAATATCCAGCTGCGTGCAGGCCTGCCGGTAGAGCATGTAGTTCTGGTTCACTTCCAGGCGGATCTGCTGAGCAACGGTTTGCCCATTGCGCCGGGCACGCTCTTCTTCACCCGTGAAGCGTGCTATACTGCCCTGATTCTGGTTGAAGATGGGAATAACGCCTTTGATGCCAGGGCTGAATTCGTGCCCATTTTTGCGACCGCTTGTGGCATCCGCCACCCCGGTAATGCCGAACCATCCCAAGAGCGATAGGTTCGAGCGTTGTTCCGCTGCACGGATGGCACTCTTCGTTGCTTGCGCATCGGGGCGATTTTGAATCGCTTTATCCACTAATGCTGCGATGTCCACATTATGGCATTTAGGTGTGGGCAGTGGATCAAGTTTTAGTTCTCCACTGGCGCTTCCTACCCCCATGGAAAAACGCAGGCGTTCTTCGGCAGTTTGAATGCTAAAATGGGCTTGGGCCGCGTTTTGCTCGGTGGCCAGCGCATCGAGGTTAGCGACATTCGCTTCCTGTTTGGAGATGTCCCCTGCATCCAGCCGTTTTTGCGCCATGGTAGCGATACGCCGACGCAACGCGAGCGACTCATCCCATAAATCGCGCTGTAATTTCGCCTGCTGCATATCGTTATAAGCACGTCGCGTATCGCGGATGAGATCCAAGCCGGCCTGACTTAACTGATGCGAAACACGCTCGGCATCCGCCTCAGCAGCATTGATCCGAAAGGGCCGCAACCATATGGCTTCAAGCGGGAATTCAAACATGTACTTGTAGGCTTTGTTATCGACTCCGAGCGTATACGAACCCAGTGGGTTTGGCAGTAGGCCCGCCTGCAGTAAGTCGCCTCGTGCGATGTCGAGATTAACTAACATTTCCTGGAATTGGGCGTTATTCCATAGGGCAATGGCTACTGCCTCATCTTCACTGATACCGTCTGCCAGCGATGCGCCCGGCGGAAGCGTAACCTGCCCGATCGTAGTGGTTTGGGGCATCGTAAATCCGCTACGTGTCTTTACATCGCGCACCACGTCATCTCGTGCCGGCCCCCCTGTGCACGCCGAAACCGCCAAGATACTGAGAAAGACGATGATTTTTTTCATCGCCGTACCCTACCTACGAATTCTTAGCTGATCCTTAGCACCCCGGCCCGCCGGCTACGCAGTCATGATACGGGCAGCCGAAGCCGGAATGTTGTGCCTTTGCCATTCAAACCATCCCCTACTTCAATGGTGCCCCGGTGCTGCTCTACCACGTCCTTTGCAATTGAAAGCCCAAGGCCCGCGCCTTCGGTATCATTCCCCTGCACCCGGTAGAACCGTTCAAAAATACGCAAGCGATCCTCCTGAGGAATGCCAATTCCGTTATCTTGTACTTCCAGAAGGGCCACGCCTTCTTCCTGGTAGAGACTGACATTCACTTTCCCACCCGCGGGTGTGTAGCGAATGGCGTTGCCAATCAGGTTTTCAATGAGGACGCGAAGATTCTCAATACTGCCATGCAGTACCACCGGTTCGATACGCGGAATACCCAGGTCGATATTCTTCGCGACGGCTTCCTGGGCAAAGCGCATGGTCGCATCGCAGATTACCTCCCCCAGATCCACATCCGTCATGCTATGTTCGGCAGCATCGGGCTCGACGCGCGCCATCACCAATAGCTGGCGCACAACATTGGCTGCCCGATCCATTCCCTCCTGCAGCTTATCGGCATGCGTTGCGCGTTCGGATTCACTTTTGGCACGCCGCAAATTAGCCAACTGTAGCTGCAATGCCGTTAGCGGTGTACGCAGCTCATGTGCAGCATCGGCAGTAAAACGCCGCTGCGCCTGCAGCGATATGTCCAGCCGCACCAGCAACTTATTCAATTCCTGCACCATGGGTTTGATTTCAAGGGGAATGGATTGCTCGCCAATGGGCTCCAAGCTCGTTGCCGAACGCTTGGTAATGGCCTGGGAAATGATATGCAACGGACGCAGGCTTCGCCCGACAGCC
>JBIISI010000111.1:0-3740 GCA_044341105.1 Rickettsiales bacterium
CTCTCAAGAGAGATAAGGATACCCCGCGTAGCGCCGAAGCTGCGCGAGCCGCGTAAGCGGAAAGGGTAAGGAGCCGTAGGCGACGAAGGGATAGCAGATCCCTTCCAGCGCGCCAAAGGCGCGCCACTCAATACTACACCACATGCATCGCGTGCAGGCTGCTCAAGGCGGGGGCAAGGGTGTTGAAATTCTGCAGGCTGCCTTTATCGACCACCATGCCGGGTGCCGTGACGTCGTCGCGGCGGTCGGCCTGCGCGGCGGATGCCATCACCGGCGCACCGAATGCTGTTTCCTGAACCTTCGGCTGCGCGTTATCATTATCCGGGCGCACGATAGTGCTGACATTGCTGGCGATGGCCGCATGGATGCCCTGCACGCCGGTCGTATTTTTTTGTTGCTGCAGCGCCTGATAGACCCGCTCCAGATGCGGAATGTAATATTGCTCCCACATCTGCGTGAGGCCGGGGGCGACGAATTTCAGTACGTCGGGCTCGTGGTGGTGGCTCACCTGCCGCATTTCGGCGAAGCGTGAAATTACTTCGCGGAAGCGCTCGTTCGCGCCATCATAGCCGCCGCGATTATAGCGCGCGCCTTCGACCGCCAGCACTGTGTTCGCGTCCCACACCAGGTAACGGAATGCCTTCGCATCGACCAGCTGCGGGAACAACGCATCGACCGTGATGCCGTAGGGCGCGAAGCGCGCGTTCGCCTGCGCAATGGCCTGCGCTTTTTGTGCCGCGTCGCCCGCCTTGTATTCGGTGTGGAACTGTTCGAACGCGTCGAAATCCTTGTCCATCAGCGCTTGCAGGCGGGTGAAGCGTTTGGCATCGGCCCCGACCAGCCCATCGACGGCACTCACCTCTTCCTTGCTGAAGAAATTCGGCCAGAGATTGTGCGCCGCCTCGTGCGCCAGCGTGCCGACCGACCCCATGCGCGAGCCATGGCCGGAATAGAAAATGCGGTTGGTGCTGCGCAGGTCGGTCTGGTCGTTGGCAGCGCGGCGGTGCAAGCCCCAGATGCCGGGATGGAACGCGATGCGATCCGCCGTCGGCTCCGGCGTGTAGCAGATTTCGTAGCCCAGCGCGTGCATCACCTGCCGCTGGATGGGCTCGAGCACGCTCAAATCCTCGCGGGCGATGCGCGCTTCCTCGGCCTTGATCGGCTTGGGCACGTCGTAATAATGGTTCACCTGCGCGCGGTATTGCCCGATTTTGGTGGCAATGCGCTCTTGCATGCCCACCGCGATTTTTTCATCGAGTGGCGCATCGAGCCCCAGCTTCTGCCGGCCGATATGCCAATGCTCGATCAGATTATAGCTGAAATCCTTCTCGGCGGCGCGCTTCACCAGCGCTTTCACATCGGCCAGGTAGCGCGTATCCGTGCCCAGCAGGGTTGCCACCCCGTCGATGCCGCCTTTCAGCGCCGCCTCGCGCACTTGGATGGGGGTCAGGCCCGTTGCCGCCTGCAGATCCTGCAGGATCTGGTCGGGCGTGCGGCTGCGTTCGACATAGGCGGTGAGGCTTTTCAGGTAATGGCCCTGCGTCAGTTTCTCGCGCACCAGCAGGTACATGGCGAGGCCGTTTTGCAGCATTTCCATGCCGATCGGGTCGGCGGTCGGGTCGTCCAGCACATCGCGCACAATGCCACCGAGCGGGCTTTGCTTGTCGGCGATGGTTTTCTGGAGTTGTGCATCAACCCCGCTATCGACCTGCGTGTTGAATTGGTTGATCTGTTCCAGCAATTCCGAGCGCGTCGCCGCCATCGACACCGGCACCAGCTGGCCAAGGTTCAGCGCGATGGAAAGCCGCTCGGGCGATTCATAGAAGCTCGGGTTATCGAGGCTGTAGGTCAGCGCCAGCTTATCGCGCAGGGTGCCTTCATGTTCGGGCGCCAGTTCGCTCGGGTGCAGCGTCAGGTACGAATCCACAAACAACGCCCCATGCTCGACATGGATGCGGTGGTCGCGCACGAAATCCGACACATCGGTGCCGGCGCGCGCGGGGGCGGCGGTCGTCGGGGTCGTGCTTGCGTGCGACGGGTCGAGGCTCACGCCTTCTCCTTTTTCGGTTTTTCTCACCTTAAAGCATAGCGCACGCCGTGGCTGCGCTGTGTGACAGTTTCATGAAATCGGGGGAATTTAGTGCAGGATCGGCGCGGCAGAAGCCGCCGCCGTGGAAGCCTGCAGCTTTTCGCGCCAGTTGGCTTCGTCCATTTCCGGGGCGGCCACCATTTCGCGCGGCGCACGTGGGCCCACGCGCTCGGCCCAGCCAGGTGCCTCGCTGGCTTTTTCTGTATTTTCATTCACCCCAAGGGGGAATTTGCTGGGGGGCGCCGGGGTTTCTACCGCCGGAGCCGGGCTGTGCGCCCGCGTGGCGGCGCTGATCTGCTTGGCCTGCATCGCCTGGTCGAGCAGCGTGTTCTCGGAAAGCAGGCGCGCGCTCATGAAGATGCACCCAATCCCCACCATGCCAATGCCAATCAGCCCGGCCATCGGCCCAAGGGTGGCCATGGTCAGGCTCCACTCCGCCATGGCGGGCAATGTGCCCACCAGCCCATGCGCCACTGCGCTGATGAGCCCGAACACAAACGCCGCGCCCACGCCATAGCTGATCTGCTGCTCGAATTTCGAGCGCGCAGAGCGGCGCTTATAGGCTTCGGCCTCGGCTTTATCGAGAATGTTGGTGATTTCTACCATCCCGGCATTCTAGCGAGCGCGGCGGCAACGAAGTGTGACAGTTGGGTGAAGATTTAGGGCTTTTGGAATATCAGCGCCACCCAGTCGCCACTGCTTAGTCGCGCCGATAATTCGAGCCCAAGGCCCAGATAGGCCTCACGCACCGCCTCCTCCTGCCAGGCCAGCAGGCCGGAGAGCATCAGCACCCCACCCTCTTCCAGTACCGCCCCCACCGCGTGCGCCAATGCCAGCAGCGGCTCGGCGAGGATGTTCATCACCACCAGCGCAAACGGCGCGGCCTGCTGCAGCTGCGGGTGTGCCACCCCGTTTGCATGCAGCGCCGTAATGCGCCCGCCATAGCCATTGGCGGCGATATTTTCCTGCAGCACCTCAAAGGCTTCGCGTTGTAATTCACAGGCGATCACCGGGCAGCCAAACCGCGCCGCCATGGCAAAGGAGAGAATGCCGGAGCCCGCCCCCACATCGAGCGCGCGCGTGGGCGTGAACTGTTCCGGCGCGATCCCCTCCAGCGCCGCAAGCAGCATGGCGGTGCTGGGATGCTTGCCATCGCCAAACGCCCGCGGCCCGGCTTGCATATGTACTTCTCTTTTCATCGTTACCACCTATAGTACGTTCCTATGCAACGCGCATTTTCTTTGATTGAACTCTCCATTGTGCTGGTCATTCTTGGCTTGCTGGCGGGCGGCATTCTGGCCGGGCAATCACTCATCCGCGCCGCCGAATTGCGCAGCGTCACCGCTGATTTCTCGCGCTACAGCACGGCTATCCGAACCTTTCAGGACAAATATTTCGCCCTCCCCGGCGACATGGCCAACGCCACCCGCTTTTGGGAGGTGGCCTATGGCAATGGTGCCGATGCTGCCTGTTATAACTTCGTCAGCACCACCCGCGCCACCTGCAATGGTAACGGCAATGGCCGACTATTCCTGAGTGATGGGGTAAGCGACGAATCCGCTCCTGAATGGTACCGCGCCAGCCAGCACCTCGCCAATGCCGGGCTGATCGAGGGCACCTATACCGGCACGCGGGATCAGGCGCCACGTGG
>JBIISI010000011.1:0-41934 GCA_044341105.1 Rickettsiales bacterium
AATTTCGATTCGACCGAGCGCCTGCTCATGAAAGCGCTGGGCAAAGACCGCGTCGATTCGATCATGGAAGATATTCGCGGCCCGGCAGGCCGCACCACGTGGGACAAGCTCGGCAACGTGAACGAGGAAATCCTCGCCACCTTCCTGAAGAACGAATACCCACAAACCATCGCGCTGGTGCTCAGCAAAATCAAAGCCGACCACGCGGCGCGCGTGCTTTCCGTGTTCCCCGAGGAACTGGCGACCGACGTGATCCTGCGCATGCTGGGCATGGAAGCCGTGCGCAAAGAAGTGCTCGACGGGGTGGAAAAAACCCTGCGGCTTGAATTCATGAGCAACCTTGCCAAAACCCAGCGCCGCGACACCCACGAAGTCATGGCCGATATTTTCAACAATTTCGACCGCAATACCGAATCGAAATTCATGGGTATGCTGGAGCAGAAAAACGGCGAAGCCGCCGAGCGCATCCGCGCCCTCATGTTCACCTTCGAAGACCTCAAGAAAATCGACGCGAACGGTGTGCAGGCGCTGCTGCGCGTGGTGCCGAAAGACAAGCTCGCCATCGCCATGAAGGGCGCGTCGGAAGCGATCAAAGACCTGTTCTTCAAGAACATGTCCGAGCGCGCAAGCAAACTGCTGCGCGAAGATATGGAAGCCATGGGCCCCGTGCGGTTGAAAGATGTCGACGAAGCGCAAATGGCGGTGGTGCAGGTGGCGAAAGACCTCGCCGCCAAGGGTGAAATCGTTATTGCCGGCGATACCGGCGAAGATCAGCTGGTATACTAATGAGCAATGGCCGCCTGCAGCGTTTCGACTTCCAGCACCTGCGCGATTTTCGCGGGCCGATTGCGGTCAACGAAGCCGCCATCGCCACGGGTGCGCAAGCGCAGGCACCCGAAGCGCCCCCCGCCCCCATTTTTTCCGAAACCGATCTCGACCATGCGCGCGATGCCGGCAAAAAACTTGGCTATGCCGAGGGGTTCGAAGCGGGCATGCAGCAATCGAAAACCGAAGCCAGCGCCAATGCGCGCGACCTTGCCAGTGCGCTCAACCGCATTGGCGACCAGCTGGCCCAACTGCTTTCCACCCACCAGCAACTGATCGACCAGCAATCCGCCGAGATCACCGATCTGGTGCTGATGATCGCGCGCAAAGTGGCGGGCGATGCGCTCGATGCCAATGGGTACGCCGCCGTGCGTGGGCTGGTCGAGCGCTGCCTGCCCGTGGTGTTCAGCAAGCCGCGCGTGCTGCTGGAACTCTCGCCCAACATGATGGGCCACGCCGAAGCCATGCTGCGCCAGCATTTCGACGAAGCAGGCTTCGAGGGTGAACTCGAATTCCGCGCGCTCGATATGTTGGAAGATACCGACATCCGCATCAGCTGGGCGAATGGTGAAGCGAGCCGCTCGAACGCTGCGTTGTGGCAGAACATTGAACAGCTCTTGCGGCAGGCCCCCCTCACGCCTACGCTGAACCACGAAGGAGAAAACCATGGCTGACGATACAATGAATAATTTCGGCGATACCGCCGATAGCAACATCACGCTGGATGCGGTTTCCGACATTCCGGTGCAGATTTCGGTGGTGCTTGGAAAAACCAGCATGCAGGTGCAGCAATTGCTGAAACTGGGCCGTGGCGCGGTGGTCGAGCTGGATCGCAAAGTGGGCGAGCCGGTTGATATTTTCGTGAATAACCGCCTCGTCGCCAAAGGCGAAGTGGTGGTGGTGGAAGACAAAATCGGCGTGACGATGACAGAGATCATCAAGGCGGAAAAATAAATAGGGCTAGTTGCTAGGGCTAGGGATTAGGGGAAAACAAAAAGCAGCCCTAGCGCCCAGCCCTAGCCCCTAAAAGGAGGTGTGATGAGATTATTAATTGTTGGAGATTTGGGTGGGCAGATTGGCACCGCCTCGCGCATTGCCCGCGATCGGGGCGCGAAAGTATCGCAGATCGGCGATATTGAAGGTGCGTATCACATGCTGTGCGATGGCCAGGGTGCCGACCTTATTATGGTCGAAATCCATCAGGACATTGCCAAATTCGCCGAGATGCTGAAAGCTGAGCGCATTACGGTGCCGCTGGTTGCCTGCGGCATCGAAGTGAACGCCAAACTCGCCGCACAAGCCATTCGCGACGGTGCGAAGGAATATATCCCCCTCCCGCCCGATGAAGAACTCATCGCCGCCGTGCTGGAAGCCATTGCCGAGGAAACCCATTCGGTGATCCACGGTTCAGAAGCGATGCGCCGCACGCTGGCGATGGCCGAGCAGGTCGCGCCGTCGGAAGCGAGCGTGCTCATCACCGGCGAATCGGGCACCGGCAAGGAAGTCATCGCGCGCTTCATTCACAAAAAATCCTCGCGCGCGAGCAAGCCGTTCATCGCCGTGAACTGCGCGGCCATTCCCGCAAACCTCATGGAATCCGAGCTGTTCGGCCATGAGAAAGGCGCATTCACCGGTGCATTGTCGCGCCGCCTCGGCAAGTTTGAAGAAGCCAATGGCGGCACCCTACTGCTCGATGAAATCTCGGAAATGGACGTGGGGTTGCAGGCGAAACTGCTGCGCGCCATTCAGGAGCGCGAGATCGACCGCGTGGGCGGCGGCAAGCCGGTGAAGGTGAATATCCGCATTCTCGCCACCTCGAACCGCGACCTGGAAGCCGAAACAAAGAAAGGCACGTTCCGCGAGGATCTTTATTTTCGCCTCAACGTCATCAACCTGCATTTGCCCAGCCTGAAAGACCGCATCGACGATGTGCCGCCGCTGGCCGAGTATTTCATTGAAAAATACTCGAAGGCCAACGGCCTGCCGCCGCGCAAGCTCACTGCCGAAGCCATCGCCAAGCTGAAGGCCTATCCCTGGCCGGGCAACGTGCGCGAGCTGGAGAATATCCTGCATCGCGCCGTGCTGATGGCGCAGGGCAACGCCATCGACGAGCAGGCGATTTTGCTGCCGGTGAAAGTAACCCCGGTGGCGCAGCCTGCATTTGTGGCCCCGGCAGCCCCGGCCGAGATCGCCGCTGCGCCGCGCCGCGCCAATGCGCTGGTGGGCCGCACGGTGGAGGACGTAGAAAAAGAGCTGATCCTCGATACGCTGGATCATTGCCTTGGCAACCGCACGCAGGCAGCCAACGTGCTGGGCATCAGCATCCGCACGCTGCGCAACAAGCTGAAGCAATACCACGACGAAGGCGCGCCCGTTAAATCCGGCACGGGCGGCTATTAATGGCAGAACCGAACGCATCGCCCTTCAGCTTACCGGCGCTGCGCAACACGGCGGCACTCGGTGCCCGCCGCAAGGATATCATGTTCGCCATGGCGGTGGTGGGCATCATCACCGTACTTATCATGCCGATCCCGCCCATGCTGCTCGATCTGCTGCTCGGCGTATCCATCACCATGGCGATGCTGATTCTCATGACCGCGCTGTTCGTGAACAAGCCGCTTGAACTCTCGGCCTTCCCCACCATCCTGCTCATCACCACCATGCTGCGCCTGTCACTCAACATCGCGACCACGCGCCTCATCCTCAGCCATGGGCATGAAGGCAGCCACGCCGCGGGGGGCGTGATCGAGGCATTCTCGGGCTTTGTTACCGGCGGCTCGGTGCTCATTGGGGCCATCGTGTTCGGCATTCTCACCATCATCAATTTCGTGGTAATCACCAAAGGCTCGGGCCGCATCGCCGAAGTCTCGGCCCGCTTCAGCCTGGATGCCATGCCCGGCAAACAAATGGCCATCGACGCCGATCTTTCCTCGGGCCTGATCGACGACAAGGAAGCCAAGCGCCGCCGCAAGGAACTGGAAGACGAATCGACCTTCTTTGGTGCGATGGACGGTGCCAGCAAATTCGTGCGCGGCGATGCGGTGGCGGGCCTGCTCATCACCTTCATCAACCTCATCGGCGGCATGATTATCGGGGCGGCCATGAACGGCCTCGCCTTCAGCGAAGCGGTGAACACCTACACCAAGCTCACCATCGGCGACGGGCTGGTGGCGCAGGTGCCGGCACTCATCATCTCCATCGCGGCGGGTATCCTGGTGACCAAAGCCGGCGTGGAAGGAAGCTCTGAAAAAGCGGTGATCGGCCAGCTTTCGCGCATTCCCACCCCACTTGCGCTCACCAGCGCGCTGCTGTTCATGTTCGCCACCCTGCCCGGCATTCCGTTCCTGCCGTTCTTTTTCCTTTCCGGGCTCATGGGCTATCTCGCCTATTATCTCTACAAACAAAGCAAAAATCCCAAAACGCTGGAGACAACCGGCGTGCCCGGACAACCGGGCGCGGCCACTGCCCCCGGCCAGCCCGGCGCACCTGCGCCGGTCGATGAAAAAATCTCCGAAACGTTGCAGATCGACAATCTGCGGCTGGAGCTTGGCTATGGCCTACTGCCGCTGATTAACTACCAAAAGGGCCACCGCCTGACCGAACAGATCAAGGCGCTGCGCAAGCAGGTGGCGCGCGAGCTGGGTTTTGTCATGCCGCCCGTACGCATTCAGGATAACATGCAGCTGCCCGCGAATTCCTATGTCATCAAAGTGAAAGAGGTGGAAACGGCGCGCGGCGATATCCGCCCGGATATGCTGCTGGTGATGGACCCGGCAGGTGGCAAAATCACCCTGCCCGGCGAAGAAACCATCGAGCCGACCTTCGGCCTGCCCGCCATGTGGGTCACCGAAAATTACCGTGAAGAAGCACTGTTTCGCAATTACACCGTGGTCGAT
Organism: Rickettsiales bacterium; assembly: GCA_044341105.1. Taxonomy (GTDB): domain Bacteria; phylum Pseudomonadota; class Alphaproteobacteria; order Rickettsiales; family UBA3002; genus QFOX01. Next base: position 4,722 of record JBIISI010000011.1, read on the forward strand.
CCGCCCACGGTCGTCACCACGCACCTCACCGAAGTGGTGAAAGAAAACATGGCTGATTTGCTGAGCTATGCCGAAACACAGAAGCTGCTCGACGATCTCGGCAAGGAAGAGCAAAAGCTCATTTCCGAGACGGTGCCGTCGCAAATTTCGGTATCCGGCGTGCAGCGCGTGTTGCAGAACCTGCTTGGCGAAATGGTCAGCATCCGCGACCTGCCGACCATCATGGAAGCGGTCGCCGAATCGAGCCGCGTCACGCAGAACGTGCAGCTCATTACCGAACATGTGCGCATGCGCCTTGCCCGCCAGATCAGCCACGCCAACACGAATGAGGAAGGCTATATCAGCATCCTCGCCATGAGCCCGGCATGGGAGCAGGCTTTCATCGATTCGCTCTCCGGCGAGGGCGAAGAAAAAACCCTCTCCATGCCGCCGTCGCGCATTCAAGAATTCATCACCGTAGTGCGCCAGAAATTCGACCAGCTCGCGCTACAGGGCGAAAACCCGGTGCTGCTCACCAGCCCCGCTTCACGGCCCTATGTGCGCTCGATTGTCGAGCGCTTCCGTGCCCAGAGCGTGGTGCTGAGTCAGAACGAAATCCACCCCAAAGCGCGCATTAAAACCGTAGGGCAACTCGCATGAAAATGAAGCAGATCCAGGCGCGTGACATGAAAGACGCGATGCGCCTCGCCCGCGCCGAGCTGGGCGAAGACGCGGTGCTGCTCGACAGCAAAAAAGTCGCCGGCGGCGGCATTATCGTTACTTTCGCTATTGATGAAACCGAGCCACTGGCCTTCGACGATATTCCATTCGAAGACCCCCAGCCCTATATTCCGCGCAGCGCCACGCCGCAGGTCGAGATCGACCACCCGGCCTACGCCATCGCCGCCGAAGCGCTGACCCAACACGGCCTGCCCGAAACGATACAGGCACGCCTCTTGAAACGCCTGAAGGGCACGCGCTTCATTGCCGGTGGGCTGATCGACGTGGCTGAAAACGCGCTGGCCGATGCGCTGGCGGCGGAATACCAGTTCACCCCGATCACTACCGGCCAAACGCTCATGCCCGCGCGTGCCATCATGCTGGTGGGCATGCATGGTGCAGGCAAAACCTCGGCGCTGGCCAAGCTTGCCACCGAACTCACCCTGCATAAGAAACCCGTCGCCATCATTTCCGCCGACAATGAACGCATTGGCGCGGCCGACACGCTGGCCGGACTGTGCGGCCTGCTTAAATGCGCCTTCCACGTGGCCGAAGACCGCGCCGCGCTCAAGCCCCTGCTGAAGCAATATGCAGGCAACGCCTGGGTACTGATCGATTCCACCGGCGTGAATATCTATGAGTTCCAACAGCTCAAGGCGCTGGGCGAACTGGCCGGGCTGAACGATGTCGAGCCGATCCTCACCTGCCCGGCGGGGATGGACGGGGCCGAAGCCGAAGAAATGGCGCGCGTGCTTTCGTTTCTCGGCATCGACCGCATGATCGCCACCAAGGTCGACGCCACGCGTCGCCTGAGCAGCCTGTTTGCCGCGCAGGCGGCAGGCGGCCTTGCGCTGGCCAATATTTCCAATTCCGCCAAACCAACGCAGGCCTGCCAACCGGCTTCGCCTGCGTCGCTGGCTCGCCTCATGTTGCGCCATGTGCGCGAACGCACCGCCTAAGGAGAATGCCATGACCGCTTTAGCCACCGCCCCCGCCCCGCTTCGCGCCGAGAACATCATTGCCGTGGCCTCGGGCAAGGGCGGTGTGGGGAAAACCTGGTTTTCCATCACACTCGCGCATCTGTTCGCCCGCGCGGGCCGCCGCACCTTGCTGTTCGACGGGGATATCGGCCTCGCGAATGTCGATGTGCAGCTTGGCCTCACCCCCGCGCGCGACCTTGGTGCGGTGTTTGCGGGCAAAGCCACCATGGCCGAATCGGTGACGCATTACGACAAAGGCAATTTCGATATCCTCGCCGGTCGTTCCGGCTCGACCTCCATGGCGGGGCTTGGCGCGGCGCGCATGCAACCCGCCATCGAGCAACTGGTGCAGCTCGCGGGCAGCTACGATTACGTCATCATCGACCTCGGGGCGGGCATCGAGCAGCATGTGCAGGTCATGTCCTCCATCGCAAACCGCGTGGTGGTGGTGGTGACCGACGAACCCACCTCGCTAACCGATGCCTATGCGTTCATCAAACTCGTCACCGCGCGCGAGAATGCACCGCAGGTGCAGGTGGTGGTGAATCAGGCGCAATCGCAGAAAGAGGGCGACACGGTCTACGCCACGCTCAATCGCGCCTGCACCAGCTTCCTCAAATTTTCGCCGCCGTTGCTTGGCATCATCCGCAAAGATAACAAGGTCAAAGACGCAATCCGCTCGCAATCCTCGCTGATTGAGAAAGCGCCGCACACCACGGCGGCGAGCGATGCGGCGGCCATTTCTATCAAACTGCTGAAGCGCGAATAATGGCCGAATCGTTCGCAGCCCCGGCGGTCAACAGCCTGGTGAGCATCACCCCGCTCACCACGCCGCCCGCAGGTCGCGAACAGGCGCAAATCCCCCCGCAACTGGCCAATGTCGCCGCCGGCACCACGCTGGAAGGCTTCGTGGTGAACCGCGATGCGGGCAACAACCCAATCCTGCGCACGGGGCTGGGCGATGTGCTGGTGAAAAGCGACGTGTTCCTGAAAACCGGCAGCAACGTGGTCTTCCGCGTCGACCCCAGTCAACCCGGCGCGGCGCGCATCCTTACCATCGACGGCACGCCCCTGCAGGAATACGCCGCCAGCCAACCCGCGCGCGTTCGCGGCGGCGACACGATCAGCACCAGCCCCTTGCCCATGGCCACATCCAGTGCAGCCGCCGCGGCGGTGGCGGGCACCCGCCCGGCAGCAACGGCGCAACTCACTGCCGTGCTCCTGTCGAATCTTCCTGCTGCATCGGCTGCCGCGCCCGGCGCTTCGCCGCTGGCCGCGCTGGCCACCACCATTCCGGCTGCGCTCCTGAAATTGCAGCAAGGCACCCATTTCAAAGCAACATTGCTGGATGTGCGTTTACCAACCGCCATGCCGGTGCCCACTGCCGCCACGCTTCCAAGCGCAAGCGCAACTGCAATCGCTGTACCACAGGCCGCCACGCCCTCCGCTCCGGCAATGCCGAATGCCGCGCCGCATGCATTGCCCATCGCGGCAGCACCGGCGGCGCCTGTCGCGCCCGGCCCTGTGTCGATGACATCCGCCCCCGCCGGCGCGCCGCCTGCACCAGCAGCAGCGACACAGCCGCTCACGGCACCTGCCCCCGCCGCAATCGCTGCACCGGCGGTATCGCCTGTTCCATCCCCTGCGCCTGCACGGCCCGCGGTACAAGTTGCACCACCGGAGCCACGTGCGACACAAGCCGCCCGCGCCGCGTATGGCATGCCTCGCCCCAGCGAGCTGCCTGCACCCGCTGCCACCACGCCGCCGGTCGTGCCACCTTCCGCGCAACCGCTCGCCGCCACACCAACGATTTTCACTGCCACTGCGCCCATGCCTGCCATGGCAAACAGCATTCCCGCGCAGGTGATTGGCCAAGAAAAAGACGGCAGCCTGATTTTGCAAACCCCCATCGGCAGCGTGAAATTGCAGGCCCCACCGCCGATTCCGGTGGGAAGCACCGTGCAGCTCGCGCTCGATATAGTGACCAATCTGGGCGCGCCGTTGCCCAGCCCGGCGCTTGGCCTTGGCGGCGAGCTGGAGCAGATCACCGCGCTGGCCCAGCATTGGCCCGCGCTGGATGAAACCGTGCAAGCCCTGCAAACCGACCCGGCCACCACCCGACAGCTTTTTCAGGCCATGCCGGAAATCGGCCCGAAACTGACCAGTGGGCTGTTGTTTTTTATCGCGGCGGCGAAGGGCGGCGATGTGCGTCAATGGCTTGGTGGCCGCACCAGCGACCTGCTGGAAGCAAAGCTGCCCGAGCTTGCCGCACGGCTGCGGGCCGATATGGGGCAGATGCAGCAAATGCTGGCCGACTCGCCGCTTCACCAATGGAACAGCGCCATGGTGCCGCTGCTTTATCAGGGGGCGCTGGAACATGCGCGGCTGTTTTTCCGCCACGAACAATCCACCGACGACGAGGCCTCGCGCGCCACGCGCAGCAGCAAAGACCAGCGATTCATCGTCGAGGTCGATCTGTCGCATCTGGGCGAAATGCAGTTCGATGGATTCGTGCGCCAGGGAAAAAGCGCCCGCCAGTTCGACCTTATCGTGCGCAGTACCGCCACCCTGCCACCCGAATTGGAACAGCAAATCCGCACCACCTTCGAAACCGCCATGCAGACCACCGGCATGAGCGGCTATCTCGGTTTCCAGCATGGCAACCAGCATTTCGTGCGGCCGCTGGCCGATAATACCCCCAGCCATGGCACGGTGCCGCAACCAATCCTTGCCTGAGCGCGCGTGCCGCGCTACGACAGGCGCATGAACGCCGTGACTGCCACCGTAACCCCTCCCCGCCGCCGCGATTTGAGCGCCCTGCGCGCGCTGGTAACCAGCGACCTCGAGCGCGTAAACCGGGTGATCCTTGAACAATCGAAAAGCGATACCTCGCTCATCAGCGATGTGGCCGCGCATATCATTGCAGCGGGTGGCAAGCGCCTGCGGCCCTGCCTCACCATCGCCAGCGCCAAACTGTGCGGCTATGCGGGCGAGCGCCATATCCGCCTCGCCGCCTGCGTTGAATTCATCCACACCGCCACCTTGCTGCACGACGATGTGGTCGATGAAAGCGCGCTGCGCCGCGGTGAACAAACCGCCAACGCCGTGTTCGGCAACCAATCCAGCGTGCTGGTCGGCGATTTCCTGTTCAGCCGGAGCTTCCAGCTCATGGTCGCGGATGGCTCGCTCGACGTGCTGAAAATCCTTGCCGATGCGTCGGCCACCATCTCCGAAGGCGAAGTGCAGCAGCTCATGGTGAGCCACGACCTTGGCATCACCCGCGAGCAATACGAGCAGGTGATTAGCGCCAAAACCGCCGCACTGTTCGCCGCCGCCTGCGAAATCGGCGCGATTGTGAGCGAGCAGCCGCAGCAGCGCGAGCCGCTGCGCCGCTATGGCCACGCGCTTGGCATGGCGTTCCAGATGGCCGACGATGCGCTGGATTACGCCAGCAGCGAGGCCGAGCTTGGCAAAACCATCGGCGATGATTTCCGTGAAGGTAAAGTGACCATGCCGGTGATGCTGGCTTACCAGCGCGGCAGCCCCAGTGAACGCGCGTTCTGGGAACAGGCCATTGCCGGCGATGCGCCGTTTACCGATGCCATGCTTGTTGAAGCAAAACGCCTACTGAAGCAGCACAGCGCCATCACCAATACGTTGGCATTGGCCGAGCAATACCGCGACATGGCGCTACAGGCGCTGGCCTCCTTCGTGGATAGCGAGGCGAAAGCCGCACTGGAAGACGCGGCGGAATTCGCCGTGCGCCGTCACTTCTAAACGTTTAAGCGAGTGCTATTGGGCGCCGAGTTTTTCGGTGCGCTCGTTCAGCAGCCCTGCCTCGCGGTAATAGCGAATGGCACCGGGATGCAAGGGCGCAGTGAGCCCCGAATACACCATGCGCTCTTTATCGAGCGTGGCGAACACGAAATGCAGCGTTTTGAAGCTATCGAAATTCTCGAACACCGACTTGGTGAGCTGGTAGACGGTTTCTTCGTCTTCCTCGCTGCTGGTCACCAGCGTGGCGCGCACACCGAAGGTCGGGGTGTTCTGCAGGTTGCCCTTATACATGCCGCCCGGAATGGCGGTGCGCGCATAATACGGGTTGTCCTTCAGCAGTTTTTCGATTTCCGCGCCTTCCACCGGCACCAGCCGTGCGCCGCAATCGCTGGTGATTTCCTGAATCAGCCCGTTCGGGTGGCCAGCGGTGAATACCATCGCATCGATGCTGCCATTACATAGCGCCTTGGCCGCTTCAGCGGGTTTCATTTCCGTGGGGTTCAGAAACGCGCTGCGCGTCCAGCCTTTTTCTTCCATCAGCTCCTGCATGATCGCGCGCATGCCCGACCCACGATCGCCGAGGTTCACACGCTTGCCCGCCAAATCCGAAAATTTACGAATGGTGCTCCCCTTGCGCACGGCGAGAGTGAACATTTCGCTATGCAGCGAAAATACCGAACGCAAATCCTTAAAGGGCGGGCCATCGGCGAACACGCCCTTGCCGGTATAGGCGTTATATTGCCAGTCGGATTGCACCACGGCGAAATCGTTCTCGCCGTCACGCAGCGCGTGGATATTGTAGATCGAGCCCACGGTCGATTCGGCGTAGCAGCGAATGCCATGCTCTTTGCGCCCGCGATTGATGAGGCGGCAGATTGCCCCGCCCGCGGGGTAATACGCCCCACGCTCCGAGCCGGTGGCGATGGTGACGATGTGGTCTTCCGCCCACGCATCGGGCAGCGCACAGGCCATCATGGCAGCAAGCGTAATCAGGCGGGCAAAGTGCTTCATGGCGGTTTCCCTTAGTAAAGGCGGGACATGTACTCAGTCCAGAACCGCTCGAGCTGGTGCATGGACTTGTTGGTTTCCGCAAGCTGGGTGAGGCCAGGATTGCGCTTATCGAGATCGGCCACGTTGCGCTCGATCAGCGCATCGAGCATTTTCACCAGCTCCAGCCCCTTGGCCGACAGGCGCACGCGCGTGGAGCGCTTATCGTGCGGGGCTTTTTCCTGAATGAGGTAGCCGCTGCTCACGAGGTGCTTCACGTTATACGAAACGTTGGTGCCGAGATAATAGCCGCGGTTGGTCAACTCGCCGACGGTCAGCTGGTCTTCGCCGATGTTGTAGAGGATCAGCGTCTGCACGTTGTTGATGTCTTCGATCTTGATGCGGTCGAGTTCGCTTTTCACCACGTCGAGAAAACGGCGGTGCAGGCGTTCGATCAGCAGAATGGTTTCAAGATAGATTTGCTTCACTGCAGGCTCCAAATTGCTATTTCGTAACGTTCTGCCATAGGCCAGCGGCTTAATCAAGTGGCCGCTGCGACTATTTAACAGTATGGAATTCACGGGGATTTACCGAATATAACATTTGCCGCCGCTCATGCTTGGTGCTACGCGGCTGGCTATGTGTGGAATTATTGGAGTGGTGGGTGAAAAACCCGCAGCGCCGCTGGTGCTCGATGCGCTGAAGCGGCTGGAATACCGTGGCTACGATTCGGCGGGCATTGCCACGCTGGTCAACAACCATATCGAGCGCCGCCGGGCGCAGGGCAAACTCGCCGCGCTGGAGACCATGCTGGCCGAGCAGCCGCTGGCGGGCAGCACCGGCATCGGCCACACACGCTGGGCCACGCACGGCCTACCCAACGCCACCAACGCCCACCCCCACGCCACCGATCAGGTCGCCGTGGTGCATAACGGCATTATCGAGAATTTCCAGCACCTGCGCGCCGAGCTGACCGCCGCCGGGCATGTGTTCACCAGCCAGACCGACACCGAAGTGGTGCCGCAACTGATTACCTTCTACCTGAAGCAGGGCAAAACCCCGCGCGAGGCGGTTTCCGCCTGCCTGAAGCGGCTGGAAGGCGCGTTTGCGCTCGGCATCATCTTCACCGGGCATGACGGCGTGCTGTATGGCGCGCGCCGCGGTTCGCCGCTGGCGCTCGGCATCGGCGAGGCCGCCAACTATCTCGGCTCCGACGCGGTGGCCCTCGCCCCCCTCACCCAGAAAATCTGCTACCTCGAAGAGGGCGACTGGGCGGAGATTACCCCAACCCACATCACCGTGTTCAACGAGCGCGACGAAGAAGTGCAGCGGCCGATTAAGACCACCGCCCTCACCGGCGCGACGACGGGCAAAGGCAATTTCCGCCATTTCATGCAGAAGGAAATTTTCGAGCAGCCCTCCGTCATCGGCCAAACGCTGAACGTCTATTACAACCCCACGACCGCGCGCATCACCCTGCCCGACATGCCGTTTGCGCTGAAGGATATTTCGCGCGTCAGCATCGTCGCCTGCGGCACCTCGTATTACGCCGGGCTGGTCGCGCGCTACTGGATCGAATCGCTCGCCAAGCTGCCGGTTGATATCGACGTTGCCTCCGAATTCCGTTACCGTGAACCGATTCTGGAAAAAGACGGGCTCACGCTCGTCATCTCGCAATCCGGTGAAACCGCCGACACGCTCGCCGCGCTGCGCTATGCAAACGCGCACCAGCACACGCTGGCCATCGTGAATGTGCCCGAATCCACCATGTCGCACGAGGCCGCCGCCGTGCTCTACACCCATGCCGGGCCGGAAATCGGTGTTGCCAGCACCAAGGCCTTCACCACGCAGCTCACCGTGCTTGCCGCCTTCGCGCTGGCGCTGGCCGATGCGCGCGGCAGTGTCGATGCCGCCGAGATGGCGCGCCTCACCCACGCGCTGGCCGAAGTGCCCGCCCGCGCTAGCGAAGTGCTGCACCATGCCGACGGGTTGGAAGCGCTCGCCGCCAAGCTGCAAAACGCCAAAGACATGCTCTATATCGGTCGCGGCACCGCCTTCGCCATTGCCCACGAGGCAGCGCTGAAGATGAAAGAAATCTCCTACATCCACGCCGAGGCCTATGCGGCGGGCGAAATGAAACACGGCCCCATCGCGCTGATCGACGAGAGCGTGCCCGTCATCGCCTTCGCCCCGCGCGACCATCTGTTCGAAAAAACCGCCAGCAACATCCAGGAAGCCGCCGCGCGCGGTGGCCGCATCGTGGTGCTGTCCGACGAGGACGGCATTCGCGAGCTGCGCGACGTGGCGGTCGAAACCATTGCGCTGCCCAGCGTCCACCCCATGGTCGCACCGATTCTGTACGCCATTCCGGCGCAGCTTCTGGCCTACCACACCGCCGTGCTGAAAGGCACCGATGTCGACCAGCCACGCAACCTCGCCAAATCGGTGACGGTGGAATAATGCACCCCAGCTACCGCCGCGATATCGATGGGCTGCGTGCCCTTGCGGTGCTGGCGGTGGTGCTTTTTCATGCGCATGCGCCGTGGCTGCCCGGCGGGTTTATCGGCGTCGATATCTTCTTTGTTATCTCCGGCTACCTCATCACCAGCATCCTGCTGCGCGATCTCGCCGCCGGGAAATTCTCCATCGCCACCTTTTATGCGCGGCGGGTGCGGCGCATTTTTCCGGCGCTGCTCGCGGTGCTTGCCGCCTGTTTCGCCGTGGGCTGGGTTGCGCTACTGCCGGAAGAATTCGCCGCACTGGGCAAGCACATGCTCGCCGCAGGTGGGTTCTTCTCGGACATCGCGCTATGGAAAGAATCCGGCTATTTCGATGAGGCCACCGCGCTCAAACCCCTCATGCATCTCTGGTCGCTCGGGGTCGAGGAGCAGTTCTACCTGCTATGGCCACTGCTGCTCGCGGCGGCGTGGCGCTGGCATCGCCATGTCGGCATCGTGCTTGGGGCGTTGTTGCTGCTCTCACTTGCCGCAAGCGTCGCGCTCACCCCGCGCTGGCCCGAAGCCAGCTTTTATCTTCCGCATACGCGCTTTTGGGAACTCATGGCGGGTGGCCTTCTCGCCCGCGCAGAATGGCGCGGCTGGCAGTTGCGCGCGGGGGTCGCGCCTGCGTTCAGCCTGATGGGGGTTGCGGCCTTATTCGTTGGCTTCTGCCTTATCGAACAAACGCAGGCCTATCCCGGCTGGCGGGGGCTTTTGCCGGTGCTGGGCAGTGTGGCGCTTATCGCCGCGGGGCCTTCGCCATGGCCGAATCGCCTGCTCGCCACCCGCCTGCTGGTCGCCATCGGCCTCATCAGCTACCCGCTTTACCTCTGGCATTGGCCGCTGCTTTCCTTTGCCCATATCGTCGAATCCGGGCACCCCGCATGCACGGTCATTGCAAGCGCGGTGGCCCTCGCCTTCGCACTCGCGACGGCAACCTATTATGGTATCGAACGCCCCGTGCGTTTTGGCCGCTGGCGGCACGCGCGCGGTGCCATTGCCGCCTTACTGGTACTGATGCTAGCGCTCGCCGCCACGGGCAGCATCGCGTGGCAGCGTGGCGGCCTGCAACATACACGCGGGCTTGATTCGCCCATGTTCGCCGATTTGCAACGGCTCGACGATTTTCGGCGCACCCTGTCGCCTTGCGCGGGCGGCAACCCCGCACAGCTCAGTTGGTGTTACCAGAACCGCGAAGGCGCCCCAACCTATGCGCTGTTCGGCGACAGCCACGCCGATCACCTGTTCCCCGGCATTGCCGCCACCAGCCCGGCAACGTGGCTGTTGGTCGGCCATTCCTCATGCCCGCCGCTGCTGGGCGTCAAACTTCTCACCGCGGCCCGGCCCGACGAGTGCGAAGCCAAAAACCAGCAGGCCATGGACACCATCCTCGCCGCGCCTTCCATCCACACGGTAGTGCTCGCCAATGTCGGCAGTTTTTATCTCGGCCATAGCCTGTCGCCGCAGCATCGCGGCGCGCATGCCCCCAGCCGCTATCGGCTCGACGATGGCAGCGGCGAAGCAAACGCCCGCGTGTATGCACGCGGCCTGCGCCGCACGGTCGAAGCCCTGCGCGCCGCCGGCAAGCAGGTCGTGCTGGTGATGGATATGCCGCAATTTTCGTTCTTCCCGGTGCGTTGCATCGACCGGCCCATTACCTTCGAGGCACCGCGCGCGCCCACTCCTTGCGCGGCTCCCAAACAGCCGATGCTCGACGCGCAGGCCGACTACCGCGCGCTACTCACACAGCTCGCCACCGACGATCCCGGCATCCTGCTTTACGATCCCTATCCGGCCTTTTGTGATGCGGCCCAATGTTTCATGGCCGAACCCGGCATGCTTTATTACCGCGATTCGCACCATCTCAGCATGCGTGGTGCCACGAAATTCGCCCGCGCGTTTACAGCATGGCTGGAAGCGCCAGCGCCAGCGCGGTGATGGGCAGCAGCGCATAGGCGCGCACCGCCGGATCGGCGAAGCGAAACAACAGCAACAGCACCGCCGGAATGCCCAGCATCGGCCACTGGCCGGGGCTCAGCCACGCGGCCATCAGCACCATCCACCAGATCCATGGCGCGTCAAACGGGCGGGTGGGCAGGCGGTTCAGCCAGCCATGCAGGCGCTGGGCCGCCACCGCCAGCACCAGCATGCAAAACGCACTGCCCGCCCAGCCGTAAATCGTGCCTTCCTGCAGGCTGCGCAGCAGCGCCAGCGCGGTGAAGGCGTAGCCATAGACGCTCGCAGCGATCCAGCCCTGCTGCCACTGAATGGCGGCGAGTGTGATAACAAACACCCCATACGCCGCGCTGAGCAGGAAGGCCTCGCCCATGCCGAACCGCAGGAAATACACGACGAACACCACGCCGCAGCCAAGCTCGATCAGCGTGTAGATGCCCGGCACCGGCATGGCGCAATAACGGCAGCGGCCACGGGTGGAAAGCCATGACAGGATGGGAAACAAATCGCGCGGCTGCAAATTGGCCCCGCAAGAGCCGCAATAGGGGTGGCGCTCAAACGGTGTCTGGCCGCGCGGCAGGCGAAACACCACCGAGCAGGCATAATTGCCCACCGCCGGGCCAAGCACCGCCATGAACACCAGTCCAATCAGCAGGGCCTGATGCGCGGCGATCCACGCCATTAGTTCTTCGTTTCTTTCGCAGGGTGCACCATCGCATCGAGGTGGCGGCCCTGGAACATGGTGAGCCCCATCGCCCGCCCATATTGCACGGCATGGTCGTTGTCGCAGCGCGTGAGGATCACGCGGTTCGTGCCGCAACGGCGGATCGCTTCGGCCAGTTGCCGGTTTTTCTCGGAATCAATATCGGGCAGTTCGTCGCCGTTCCATTGCAGCTTAATCAGGTCGAAGCCGAGGCGCTGCCGGTCGATCTGCGGGAAGCTGAGATCCGTCACCCCATCGAGGCAGACGCGGTAGCCCAGCTTCTGGACCGTGTCTTTTGCCAGCAGGAAGGCCGACATATCCGAGAACACATCCGCCACCTGCAATTCGATCACGAGCGAGACTTTGGTGCTGGGCTTGATGCTGGCGTCGAATTCCGTGAAATGGCTGGAAAGCAGCGTCGGCACATTCAGGTTCAGGCTGATCGGGTTGGTCAAATACCGCATCGGGTTTTTCTGGATGGCATCGAGCATACGTTCATCCAATCGCTGGGTCAGGTATTTAAACAGCCAACGATTACTCAGCAAATCGATTTCGGTATGCAGACTCTGGCGCAGCGCGTTGATGTTCATGTAGATTTCATCGAACACCGTGCGCACTTGCCCGTCTTGCAAAATCGCGACGATCGGCTGGCGGCGCACCGAATTGGTGATGTCGGTATCCTTGAGCGTACCCTCCAGCGCGGCAAGGCTGCTGGCGGTGAAATAGCGCATTTCCACCCGCGGGAACGGAATGGGCGCAATGCCCGCCTGCGCCAGCGCCGCTTTGGCAGCCGGGGCGGGCATGCGCTGTTCGCTGTGGTTCTTGCGCACGCGCAGCACCAACCGGCGCTTGCACAAATCCATGAACGCATCCCACTCGCGCTCGATCTCGTAGAGCTGGCAGAACTCACCATTCTCTTCGCCATCGTTGTGGTAGGCAAGCGGATCGTCCATGAACAAATAGCGCAGCTGGAATACCATTTTGTCCATGACCGGCTTGGGCAGGTTGCGCACCATCACATAGATATTCGCATCCTCACACAGATAGATCGCGCCATCGCGGTCGCCCAGCAGGTCGTTCATCAGGTTGGTGGCGATTTTCACCTGGTATTCGCTGCGGTAATGCTCCAGCAGGCGCGAGAAATGGAACGCCACCGCCTGCCAGCCATTGCGGTTTTCCTGAACCAGGTTCAGCAGCTCAATCAAATGGGCTTCCGGCTCTTTATCGACAATGCGCATGCTGTACTATGCTCCTGACAGCTAATCCATCACCCCCGCGTGAGCGCTGGGCTATTCTTCTTCGTCTTCGTGGTCTTCATCGGTTTCGATATATTCATCCAGATCATCAACCAGCTTTTCTTCGCCCACCATGTCGGTGAACATTTCATCGTCGGCATCGTCGGAATTGGGATCGCGTTCTTCGTCCTCATGCTCCTCAACTTCTTCGAGGGAGGTCATTTCCACTTCCTCTTCCTCCATCGGCTCCAGCTCCTCCAGGCCGCTATCGTCATCGACGTCGGGCATGTCCTCGGGCAGCTGGTCGTCGTATTCGCTAGCCTTTTTCTTCTTCGGCAGCGGCGCTTCCTTTTTCGGCTTCACCGGCTTAGAGGGCGCAGCGGCCTGTTCCGTCCAGCTTTTGCCGCATTTGGGGCAGGTGATCGGGGTTATCGCCCCGAAATCATAGAACTTCGCTGCGCATTTAGGGCATTGGCGCTTGGTTCCGAGATGGGCAGTCATGCAAGAAGGCTCCGTAAACTATTGATGTGGCAGCGCAGTTGGATTATGCAGCCACCCATTCACTAAGAATCACATCCAAACAAAACGCAATCACTTTCATGGGCTCCTCCACGAACAATCCACTTCCCGCCACCGGCCATCGCGGCGCGCCCCTGCGCGGCACCATCACCGTGCCGGGCGATAAATCCATTTCCCACCGCGCGCTCATGTTCGCCAGCCAGGCGCTGGGCACCACCACGGTGCATGGCCTGCTGGAAGGCGAAGACGTGCTTTCCACCGCCGGAGCCTTGCGCCAATGCGGCGTCTCCATCGAAAAAACCGGCGATGCGTGGGTGATTCGCGGCGTGGGCATTGGCGGGCTGAATGCCCCCACCGACCCGCTCGACATGGGCAATGCCGGCACCGCCGCACGGCTGCTCATGGGCCTGCTCGCGCCCTACCCGTTTGCCACCCGCTTCGTGGGCGATGCAAGCCTCAGCAAGCGCCCCATGCGCCGGGTCATCGCCCCGCTGGAACAATTCGGCGCGCGCTTCGACACCAGCGAAGGCGACCGCATGCCGCTTACCATGCATGGCACCGCGCACCCGCTGCCGGTGGAATACATGCTGCCGGTAGCCTCGGCGCAGGTGAAATCGGCGGTGCTGCTGGCGGGCCTCAACACCCCCGGCCAGACCAGCGTGGTCGAGGCCGAGCCCACCCGCGACCATACCGAGCGCATGTTGCGCTTCTTCGGGGTCGAAGTGCACGAAACACCCAGCGCGCAGGGCACGCGCATCACCGTCACCGGCCAGCCGGCACAACAGGCGCAGGATCGCGATTTCACCGTTCCCGCCGACCCGTCTTCCGCCGCCTTCCCCGTGGTGGCGGCCCTGCTGGTGCCCGGCTCGGAAGTGACCGTGCGCAATGTGTGCCTTAACCCTACCCGCACCGGCCTGTTCGACACGCTGCGCGAAATGGGGGCCGACCTTGCCATTGGAAACCAGCGCGAAGTGGGCGGCGAAACGGTGGGCGATATTACTGCGCGCCATAGCGCTTTGCACGGCGTCACCGTGCCCGCCGGGCGCGCACCGAGCATGATCGACGAATTCCCCATCCTCGCCATGGCCGCCGCTGTGGCCACCGGCACCACCCGCATGCAAGGTCTGTCGGAACTGCGCGTCAAGGAAAGCGACCGGCTGGCCGCCATTGTGACGGGCCTGAAGGCATGCGGCGTCGATGCCCACGAAGACGGCGACAGCATGGTCGTGACCGGCGGCGCGGTGCCGGGCGGCGCCACCGTCACCACCCATTACGACCACCGCATCGCCATGAGCTTCCTCATTCTCGGCTTTATCAGCGCCGCGGCGGTTGCGGTCGATGACAGCCGCGCAATCGCCACTAGCTTTCCGAATTTCATGCCGCTAATGCATGGGCTTGGAGCATCAATCACCGGAGAACCCGCATGCAACGCTTAGTCATCGCCGTTGACGGCCCGGCCGCCAGCGGCAAGGGCACACTTGCCCAGCATCTGGCCCAGCATTTCAGCCTGCCGCACCTTGATACCGGCAGCCTGTACCGCGCCACCGCTATGCGTGTCATCCGCTCGGGCAACGAGCCGGCCGACACGGCCGCCGCCACGCAGGCCGCCCAAAGCCTTCAACCGGCCGACCTCATCGACCCGGCCATTCGCAGCGAGCATATCGGGCAGGCCGCCAGCATCGTTTCGGCCATGCCGCAGGTGCGCGCGGCCCTGCTCGAATACCAGCGCGAATTTGCGGCCAAACCAACGGGCGCGGTGCTCGATGGCCGCGATATCGGCACGGTCATCTGCCCCAACGCGCCGATTAAAATTTTCATCACCGCCAGCTACGAAGCCCGCGCCGAGCGCCGCTACAAGCAACTGGTAGAATTTGGCGTTCAGGTATCCTACGACACGGTGCTGGCCGACATCAAAGCCCGCGATATGCGCGATGCCAGCCGTACCATCGCCCCCCTCACCCCTGCGGCGGATGCGATCACCATCGACACCAGCGCCCTGAATGCGCAGGAAGTCTATGAAAAAGTGCTCGAAATTGTGAATGAGCGCCTAAAGTAACGCGCTAAAACCGCGACGTAAAAGTGATCCTGGCGCTTTTGGGCCCGCGCGCCTTCACCTGAAGCCCCTCTTTTTCGGCAAGCGACTCATAGCCACAGGCAATTGCGGGACTTTTTCCGACACCATCGACCATATCGATATGAGCCGACTTGCTGTGGGCGGGATCACCCCTCACCCCGCAGCTTTGCAGGGCCTTGCCCGGATCGGGCTGGGCCGCCACTGCCGCATGGATTGCGGCATCGAACGGGTTTTCTCTGGGTTTTTCATCCATAACGCCGATTTTATAACGTGAAGATGAAGAAAAAGTTAGCGCCATTTTTGCATAAAACCCTTGCATTTCCTGCATTCCGGCGTATGAAACCCGTCCCCCTCGCGGGTGCGGGCGGGCGCGCTGGCAATGGTGCCGGTGCGAGAAAGCAACCTTAGCAGAACTGGACTTACCCATGGCATCAGCCGCGAAAGCTCGCGCATACGACGACGAGCAAGACGAAATCCAAGCAGAAAAAGAACCCGCCTTCTCGACCGGTGAAAACTTCGCCGACCTGTTCGAGAACAGCGCCTCGGGCAAACTGACCGAAGGCAGCGTGGTGAAAGGCACCATCGTTGGCATCGAAAAAGGCCTCGTCATCGTTGACGTTGGGCTGAAAAGCGAAGGCCGCATCGAACTGAAAGAATTCGGCAACGCCGCCGCCGACGTGCGCGTAGGCGACCAGATCGACGTCTACATCGAGCGCATTGAAAACCGCCATGGCGAAGCGCAGCTCAGCCGCGAGAAAGCCCTGCGCGAAGAATCGTGGGTGAAGCTCGAAGAATTCCACAAGAACCAGACCCGCATCGAAGGCACCATCTTCGGTCGCGTCAAAGGTGGTTTCACCGTGGATATTCAGGGCGCCGTGGCGTTCCTGCCGGGTTCGCAGGTCGATATCCGTCCGATCAAGGACGTGACCCCGCTCATGAACATCCCGCAGCCGTTCCTGATCCTGAAAATGGATCGCCGCCGTGGCAACATCGTGGTGTCGCGCCGCGCCATCATGGAAGAGTCGCGCGCCGAAGCACGCGGCCAGCTGCTCGACAAAATCGCCGAGGGCCAGATCCTCGACGGTATCGTGAAGAACATCACCGATTACGGTGCCTTCATTGATATGGGCGGTGTCGACGGCCTGCTGCACGTAACCGATATCTCGTGGAAGCGCATCAACCACCCGAGCGAAGTGTTCAGCATCGGCGACGGCGTGCGCGTGATCGTGACCAAGTTCGACCCCGATACCAAGCGCATCAGCCTCGGCATGAAGCAGCTTGAGAAAAACCCGTGGGAAGGCGTGGTGCACAAATTCACCCCGGGCGCCCGCATGAAAGGCAAAATCACCAACATCACCGATTACGGTGCGTTCGTGGAGCTGGAATCGGGCATCGAAGGCCTCGTGCACGTCTCCGAGATGAGCTGGACCAAGAAAAACGTTCACCCCTCCAAGCTGGTGCAGACCGGCCAGGAAGTGGACGTTCAGGTGCTCGACGTGGATGCCAACAAGCACCGCATCAGCCTCGGCATGAAGCAGGTGATCGACAATCCGTGGAGCAACTTTGCCGCCAATAACGCCGAAGGCGATATCGTGGAAGGCGAAGTGCGCAACATCACCGATTTCGGCCTGTTCGTGGGTCTGGAAGGTGAGATCGACGGCCTCGTGCACCATAGCGACCTGAGCTATGGCGAGCCGGGCGAAGAAGCCATCAAAGCATACAAAAAAGGCGACAAGGTGAAAGCCCGCATCCTCGTGATCGACATTGAGAAAGAGCGCATTTCGCTCGGCATCAAGCAGCTCGAGGAAAACCCCGCCGGCGACACCACCAGCGCCTACAAAAAAGGCGATGTGGTGACCTGCAAAGTCATCACCGTTGAGAAAGACGGCATTGAAGTAGAACTCGCCGAAGGCGTGACCAGCTACATCAAGAAGTCCGACCTCTCGCGCGACCGCCAGGACCAGCGCCCCGAGCGCTTCGCCGTGGGCGACCGCGTGGATGCGAAAGTGACCACCGTCGACAAGCGCACCCAGAAAGTGGGCGTGTCGATCAAGGTGCTGGAGCAGGACGAGCACAAGCGCGCCATCGACGAGTACGGCTCGAGCGACTCGGGTGCCACGCTTGGCAACATCCTCGGCGCTGCGCTTGAAGAAGCCGCCGCCAAGCCGAAAAAAGCGAAGAAGTAATCCTTCCCGCTTGACGAGATCAACCCCGGCAGGGCAACCTGCCGGGGTTTTTCTTTAGGAGCATTCCATGTCGCAGGGTGATTTATTGGCCGACCGCAAACGCCTGAAACGCGGGCTCACACTGTGGCGCACGTTGGCCGTGCTGGCTGTGGTGCTGTTCCTTGCCGGGGTCGCGCAATTCTACACGGGCGCCAAGAAATCGCCCGTTGGCCGTGCCTATATCGCGCAGATCACGGTCGATGGCATCATCAGCGACGACGAAGAGCGCCGCGAGATTCTTCAGGACATTGCCGACGATAAAAACGCCAAAGCCCTGCTGGTGAAATTCGACTCGCCCGGCGGCACCACGCTCGGCGGCGAGGAACTCAAACTGCAACTGCAGAAAATCCGCGAGAAAAAGCCCGTCGTGGGCGTGATGCGCACGCTCTGCGCCAGCGCCTGCTACATGGCGAGCTTAGGCACCGACCACGTCATTGCGCGCGATTCCACCCTCACCGGCTCCATCGGCGTGCTGCTGCAATCGGTCGAGGTCAGCCGCCTTGCCGACAAGCTGGGCATCACCCCCATCACCATCACCTCGGGCCCGTACAAAGACGTGCCGTCCTTCACCGCGCCCTTCACCCCCGAACAGCGCGACATCGTGAGCCAGGTCGTGCGCGATGCCTACGAACAGTTCGTGGACATGATCGTGGCCCGCCGTGCCATGCCGCGCGAGCAAGTGCTGCAACTGGCCGATGGGCGGGTCTATACGGGCCGCCAGGCCGTGCCGCTGAAGCTGATCGACGGGATTGGCGGCATCGAAGAAGCCAGGGATTGGCTGGCCAAGAATAAGAAACTCGACCCCAAACTGGAAATTCGCCCGATGGATGAAAAATCCGAGCTTCCGCCCCTGCTCGCCCATCTAAGCCAATGGACTGGAATAAAAATTTTCGGGCGCAGTGCGATTGGGCTTGACGGGCTCACCAGCATCTGGCAGGCTTCACCCGTGCAATAACACCATGATAAGGCTAGAGAAATGACGAAGTCAGAACTCATCCAACGCCTAAGCAAGCGCTACCCGCATCTGTACCTGCGCGACATTGAAGTGCTGGTCAACACCATGTTCGACGAGATTACCAAGGCGCTCGCCACCGGCAATCGCGTGGAGCTGCGCGGTTTTGGTGCCTTCTCGGTGCGCGAGCGTGAAGCCCGCGCCGCGCGCAACCCGAAAAACGGTGCCATGGTTAGCGTCGGCACCCGCCACGCCATCTATTTCCGCACCGGCAAAGAGCTGCGCGAACGCATCACCAACGTGATCCCCAAAGAATAACGGCGCTTCATGCTGCTGTTTCGCATCGTCGGCATGCTGGTTTATGCGCTGCTAACGATTGTGATCCTCGCCTTCATTTTCAGCAACCGCGAGGCGGTCAGCATCGACCTCTTCCCTTTCGGCACGGCGGCCGAACTGCCGCTCTACATTGCGCTATCGGCCCTGTTTGCCCTTGGCCTGCTCATCGGCCTGCTGCACAGCGCCACCTTGTGGCTTTCCATGCGCCGCAAACTGGCCCGCGCCCAGCGCGCCATCAGCCAGCTGGAAAAAGAACGCGCGGCAACGTCCGTATGACCCTCATCAAAAATTGCGGCCTGAAAACCACCGCCGCCATCCATCAGGCGGCGAAAACCGGCGCATCGTTTGTCGGGTTCGTGCATCACCTCGCCAGCCCGCGGCACCTCACGCTGGAAAACCTCACCAGCCTGAGCGCAAAAACACCTGAATCCTTGCAACAGGTGGTGGTGCTGGTCGATCCCTCGCTTGAGCTGCTCGACGAGTTACTCGGTGCCATTCGCCCGCATTTCTGGCAGCTGCACCGCGTGAACAGCCCCGAGCGCGTGCGCGTGATTGCCGAGCATACCGGCATCCCGGTCATCACCGGCATTTCGGTGCGCGACCGCAACTCGCTCACCAGCGCCCGCGAGCTGGAAGACGCCAGCGCGCATGTGCTGTTCGATGCCTACCACCCCCATCAGGAAGGCGGCTCGGGCAGCGTGTTCGACTGGTCGCTGCTGCGGCTGATGGAGGTGAAGAAACCATGGGTCCTCGCCGGCGGCCTGAATCCCGCAAACGTGGCGGATGCGCTGCGCGCCACCCACGCCCCCATGGTCGATGTGAGCAGTGGCATCGAAGACAAGCCCGGCAGTAAATCGCTGGAAAAGATTGCGGCGTTTAACGCCGCCGTGCTACACGCACAGGCATGAAAAACGACTACCAGCACCAGCCCGACGAACACGGGCATTTCGGCATCTATGGCGGGCGCTATGTGGCGGAAACGCTCATGCCGCTCATCCTCGAAGTGGAAGCCGCCTACAACGCCATGAAAGTCGACCACGCCTTCGCCGCGCAGTTCGACGACCTCATGAAACATTACGTGGGCCGCCCAAGCCCGCTTTACTACGCCGAGCGCCTCACCGAAAAACTGGGCGGTGCCAAAATCTATTTCAAGCGCGACGAGCTGAACCACACCGGCGCGCACAAGATCAATAATTGCATCGGGCAGGCGCTGCTGGCGCTGCGCATGGGCAAAAAACGCATCATCGCCGAAACCGGCGCGGGCCAGCATGGCGTGGCCACCGCCACCGTCTGCGCGCGTTTTGGCCTGCAATGCGTGGTCTATATGGGCGCAAAAGACATGGAGCGCCAGAAGCCCAACGTGTTCCGCATGAAGCTGCTGGGCGCCGAGGTAATTCCGGTCGAATCCGGCTCGCGCTCGCTGAAAGACGCGATGAACGAAGCCCTGCGCGACTGGGTCACCAACGTGGCCGACACCTATTACCTCATCGGCACGGCGGCCGGGCCGCACCCCTTCCCCGCCATGGTGCGCGATTTTCAATCGGTCATCGGCACCGAGGTGCGCAGTGAGATGCTCGCGCGCGAAGGCCGCTTGCCGGATACACTCATCGCCGCCATCGGCGGTGGCAGCAACGCGATCGGCCTGTTCCACCCCATGCTGAACGATGCGGCGGTGCGCATGGTGGGCGTGGAAGCCTCCGGCAAGGGGCTCGACACATACGAACACGCCGCCTCGCTCACCAAAGGCAGCCCCGGTGTGCTGCATGGCTGCCGCAGCTACCTGCTGCAGACCGACGACGGGCAAGTGCAGGAAGCCCATTCCATTTCCGCCGGGCTGGATTACCCCGGCATCGGCCCCGAACATGCCTGGCTGAAAGATTCGGGCCGCGTGGAATATGCCAGCATTACCGACGACGAGGCGCTAGCCGCGTTCAAAGTGCTGGCCGAATGCGAGGGCATCCTGCCCGCGCTGGAGCCGAGCCACGCACTGGCCGAAGTCATCAAGCGCGCGCCCGCCCTGCCGCACGACCACCTGCTGGTAATGAATCTCTGCGGCCGCGGCGATAAAGACATCTTCACCGTCGCCGACGCGCTGGGAGTCACCCTATGAGCCGCATCGCTGCCGCGTTCGCCCGTTGCGCGCAGGAAAACCGCGCGGCGTTTATTCCGTTCCTCATGGGCGGCGACCCCGATGCCGCCACCGCGCAAGCCCTGCTGAACGCCTTGCCCGAAGCCGGGGCCGACATTGTGGAGCTCGGTATTCCCTTCTCCGACCCCATGGCCGATGGCCCGGTGATTCAGGCCGCCGGCCTGCGTGCGCTGCGCGCCGGGGCCACGCTGAAAACCATTCTCGCGCAAGCGGCCAGTTTCCGCGCGGCGCACGATGCCACGCCGCTGGTGCTCATGGGCTACCTCAACCCCGTCTATATCTACGGCTACGAAGCCTTCGCGCGCGATGCGCAGGCAGCCGGGGTCGATGGCATTATCCTCGTCGACTTACCCCCCGAGGAAGCGGCCGAGCTGGAACCCATTCTCTCGCGCTACGGCATCGCGCTGGTGCGGCTCATTGCCCCCACTTCGGTGCCCGCGCGCCTGCCACTGCTGGCGCAGGGGGCAAGCGGCTACCTGTATTACGTTTCCGTCACCGGCATCACCGGCGCGGGGGCGGCAAGCAGCCAGAGCGTCGATGCCGCGATGGCCCAGATTCACGCGGCGACCGACCTGCCGGTGTGCGTCGGCTTTGGCATCAAAACGCCGGAAGATGTCGCCCGTTTCAACCGCGCCGATGGCGTGGTCGTCGGTTCGGCCATCGTCAAAAAGATTGAAGAAACCAACGGCGATCTAGCCGCGCTGCGCAGTTTCGTCGCCGCCCTCGCTGCGGGTTGCCGCCGCTAGGCTTTCCAATAACCCCACGGTCGGTTTGCCATGCTCCTGCGCGGGCGGCTCCATGCGGCCGCGCAGGCCCAGCACCACCCCATACAGCATGGCGGTAATCGCCTCCTCGGGCGCGGCATCGGCCCCCGGCACGCGGTGTTCGATGCGCTTGTGGTACGGGTCTTCGATCGACGGGATGCGCAGCGCGCAATAGCGGTTATTCACCCCCCACCCGGCCACTTTGGGCACATGGTCGGCATCGTCGAACCGCCACATCGAGTAGGTGCCGGGGCAGAAGGTGGGCAGCGCACGCGGCAGGTCGGCCAGCAGCCCGCCAAGGCTCCAGCGCAGCAGGTCGCTCGTCCATTCCTCGGTTTTGTGGTAGGCATTCAGCCCTTCGCCATCGGCCAAATGCAGGTGCAAATGCAAGCCGCTGCTGGGCTGGTCTTCAAACGGTTTGGCATCGAACGTGGCGCGCACATCGGCCCGCGCCGCCTGTGCCAGGATCGTGGCTTTGATCGTGGCAAGCCACAAAGCCAGCATCGGCGCGGTGGTGACCTGTGTCACCAGCTCATACTGGTGGTCGCCACGCTCTTTCTCGATGCGCAATAGCGCCACCCCGGCCTCGCGCAATTGCGCGTCCACCGGCTGCCAGAACGCATCGAGCGCCGCGTCGTCGTCGCCATCCAGCAGCACGTAGCATTCGATCTCCGCCGCCATCACAGGCGCGAGGCCGTATTCCGTTTGCAGGGCTTCGATCAATGGCTGCATGGCATTATCGTAACGAGGCAAAAAAAGATGCGCCACAACGAAAGCTGTGGCGCATCATGCATTCGGGTCACGCGCCGCTTAGGCGACGAGGCCGCTCAGCCACTCGGCCAGTTGGCCTTTGGGCAGGCTGCCCACTTTGGTGGCCACCGGCTTGCCGTCCTTGAACAGGATCAGCGTCGGGATGCCACGCACACCGTATTTTTGCGGCGCTTCGGGGTTCTGGTCGATATTGACCTTCGCCACGGTCACTTTGCCGTCGAATTCCTTCGCGAGCTCGTCGAGCACGGGCGAGAGTTGTTTGCACGGGCCACACCATTCGGCCCAGAAATCCACCAGCACGGGGGCAGAGCTGCCCAGCACGGTGCCTTCAAATTCATCGTCGGATACATGTTTCGTTGCCATGGCTCTCTCACTTTCACTAAGTCGTTGCGGCTAAATAAGCCGCCGCGTCGGTTGCGTCAAGGCTGGGTGTCACCCCAGTGGATAGATGCAACCTCTGCGTCCAACCAATGTAATGCAGCCCGGTGGGTCCATACAATGGCCGGGCGCACCGTTTTGCCGGGATAGAGTGTTTCCAGCAGCGCGCAATACAGCTTCAACTGCAACAGGTAAGCAGGGCTTGTTTCCGATGGTTTTTCAGGCACATCGCGCCCTGTTTTGTAATCAATCACGGCCACAAAATCCGGCGTTTCCACCAGCAGGTCAATTTGGCCGAAGACCGGCTGGGGCGTGCCATGCATCACTACCGTGCCGCTCACATTCACCTCGCTCAGGCGCGTGTGCTGCCACAACCAGCCATGCTGGCTGAACAGCGCCCATATCTCATCCAGCACCTGCGCGCGCTGCGTGTCGTTCCAGTCCGGCGCGTAATGGGCGAGCAGGCCGGCCACTTCCTCGCGCGTGCTATCGGCCCGCAGGAATTGCAGCACGCGGTGAATGCGCACGCCGCGTTCGCGCGCCGCGCCGCCGCGTGGGGCGCGAAACGGCTCCAGCGCATGTTCCTGCAGGCGCGAAGGCGAAAGCGTCGCCACCGCCGCGCGGCCCGCCACGGGGCTGAGCCATGGTGGCATGGCGGTGGGCGGCGCTTCGGGTGCGTGGCTTGCCTGCGCGGCGAACCCGGCATCCTCATACACCAGCGCACCATCGCACTCGGTGGCACCAAGGCGTTGCATGGCGCGGCGCAGCGCTTCGTACCAGCAGCCCTCCGCCATGGCGCGGGCGCTGGGGGCGGCGAACACATGCAGCGCGTCGCGCGGGCGGGTCGCCGCCACATAAAGCAGGCGGTAATGTTCGGCCAGCTGGGCGGCGCCCTGCGCCTCGCACGCGCGCTGCCAGCAGGCGGCCACCCGCGCCTCGTCCGACAGGGCGATGAGCGGGAATGGCTGGCCCTGCCCGTCGCGCGCGCCCAGCAGCAATTCCTTGCCGGGATTGGGCATGGATGCGGTGTCGACCAGCAGCACCAGCGGTGCTTCGAGCCCCTTCGAGCCATGCACCGTCATCACCCGCACCTGCGCGCCTTCCTGCTCCATTTCGCGTTTGATCTGCCGGTCGGATTCGCCGATGAACCGCGAAAAATTGGCCAGCGTGGGTGCCATGGTGGCGGGCAGGTTCGCCGCCTGTTCTTTCAGCTCGTCGAGAATTTCATGCACTTCCTCGCCGAAGCGCTCGGCGAAGCGCACGCGCGCGCCGCCCACCTCCAGCAGTTGGGTGAGGAAATCATAGGGCGTGGCGCTGGCATGCGCCGCGTGGGCGGCCAGCGCGCTGGCTTCGCCCGCTTCCTGCAACGCCAGCCACAGCGATACCCCGCCGCGCGGCTGGGCCAGCGCATAGAGCCGTTCCTCGCTCCAGCCCATCAGCGGCGAGCGCAGCACCTGCGCCAGCGCAAGGTCGTCGTGCGGGGCGGCGATCCACTGCATCAGCGCCAGCACATCGCGCACCGCGAGATGGTCGGAAAGCACCAGCCGGTCGATGCCCGCCACCGCCACCCCCGCCCGCTGCAACGCGCGCAGCAGCGGCAGCACGATGGGGTAACGGTTGCGCGTGAGAATCAGGATATCGCCCGCTGCCCATGTGCCTTGCGCAATCCACGCCGCGACCTGCGTTGCCACCTGCTCGGCCAGCAATTGCGCCGCGCTGCGGGTGATGCTGTAGGCGGTCGGCATCACAAACGCTTCGGCGGCGATTTTCTCGGGCGCGGGCAAAGGCGGGTGCAGCACCACCTGCCCGGCAAGCACCCCCTGCGCCGCTTTGCGCGCCACCTCATGTGTGGTGGGCCCGCCCGCCGCGCTCAGGCTGCGGGCGATGGGTTCTTCCTGCGCCAGCGCATCGGCCAGCGCCAGAATCGCCGGGGCCGAGCGGTAGGAAGCAAGCAGCGCGCGCGGCGCAAGCGGCGCGGCGGTGTGTTCCAGCAGCCCGGCGAAATGCGCCTGCCGACTGGCATACAGCGCCGGGTCGGCCCCCTGAAAGCTGAAGATGGATTGTTTTTCATCGCCCACCACGAACAGGCTGCGCGGCAGGCTGCCGCTGCCCATGCCGCCGGTGGTCGCCACCAACTCCTCGACCAGCGCCTGCGCGATGGCCCATTGCTCGGCCGAGGTATCCTGCGCTTCGTCGATCAGCAGATGGTCGATGCGGTGGTCGAGTTTGCTCATCACCCAGCCCACCATGCTGCCGGTGGTCAGCAGGCGGCGCGTGTGGGTAATCAGGTCGGCGTAATCGAGCAGGCCGCGCTCGGCCTTCAACTGGTCGTAAAGTGCGATCAGCTGCTGCGCCAGCACCGCCAGCGCGAACGATTCCTCGGCCAGCGCCAGCGCTGAAAGCCGATCGTTCAGCCACGCCACCTGCTCCATCGAGCGGGTGATAAACGCGGCAAGAGTCGCATCCGTCATGCCATCGCGCCATTTGGTGAGGAACGAACGCGGCGTGCCCCAGCCGCCATCCGTGTACCACAAATTGCGCCAGCCATCGGCCCACGCGCCCCACGCCTCGCGCGGCAGCGCCAGCCAATAGCTCAGCCCCTCGCCCAGCGTGCGCTTATATTGCGTTTTCTCCGCCAGCATCCCGGGCAGGCACCCACGCAGATGTGCCATGTCGGCCTCGCCCACATACCCCATCGCCTGATTGGTAAGCCCTTCGGGCGTGACATTTTCTTCGGCCCCGGCCATGGCGAACAGCCGCGCGCGGTAGCTGGCCTCGGTTTGGCCGCGCCATGCGTCGCGCCAGCGCTCGCGGTCGGCGAGAATCGCTTTCACCAGCGCATCGAACCGCATTTCGCCGCTGCGGGCAGCGAGCAGTGCAATCGCCTCGGCCAGCGGCCCGTGGATGGCCGCGCCGCCGCCCAGCAGCCGGTGCTTAACCTGGGCCACCAGCTGCGCGGTTTCGGCTT
Organism: Rickettsiales bacterium; assembly: GCA_044341105.1. GTDB lineage: Bacteria > Pseudomonadota > Alphaproteobacteria > Rickettsiales > UBA3002 > QFOX01. The sequence goes on from JBIISI010000011.1 coordinate 30,693, forward strand.
CGTCGGCCACGGTGAAATGCGGCGAAAGCTGCGCCTCCAGCGGAAAAGCGCGCAATAATTGCTGGCAGAACCCATGAATCGTGGTGAGCTGGATGCCACCGCTCGCGCTATCGACCACCATGCCGAACAGCAACCGTGCGCGCTGCATCATGGCGTCGCTGGGCTCCTCCTCGAGGATGCGGCGCAGCTCGGCGCGGCACTCGGCTTCGGGCAACAGCAGCAGGCGGCGAAGCAATTGCGTGATGCGCGCGCGCATTTCGCCCGCCGCCGCCTTGGTATAGGTGATGCAGCAAATGCGCTCGGGCGGCACGCCGTGCAGCAGCAGCTTCACCACCTGCCGCGTCAGCGCATAGGTTTTGCCGCTGCCCGCATTGGCGCTGATCCATTGCGATGCCATGGCTGGCGCGATGTCGCGTTTCAAAGGGTTAGCGCTGCTCACGGGCGGATTTCTGCCTTTTTCTTAACCGGATGTTAACCGCTTTGCGCTAGCCTGAACCTAAGAGCGGCATAGATCGCTCCCAACTCGGATGGGGAAGAAAATCATGCGCCAGGTCGCTCGCGTCAGCGAATCAGATAACCAGCTACTCTTTTTGCCGGGGGTGTTCAACGAAACCTTGGCCCTGCTGTTCGATGCCCACCATTATTTCCAGTCGCGCGGGATCGAGGAGCAATCGACCCTCACCGGGCAGGACCGCGCCGCCTACGCTTCGGAAATGAGCCGCGTAACCATGCGCCTAACCTCGGTCATGGCGTGGATCATGGTGCGCCGCGCCATCCATGCGGGCCGTATCGACGAGCGCAAGGCCAAAGACGAATACCGCCTCGAAGGTGGCGAAATCGCGCTGCACGACGCCGCCGAGCTGCTCGACCACATGCCCTATTACCTGAATTACCTCTCCGACCGCTCGCGCGACCTCTACACCCGCGTGCAGCGCCTCGATAGCATGGCCTACGGCAACGCCTAACTTCACAGAACTGTCACAAAACTTTGCGCCCCAACTGCTACACTTCAGGGTGAAATACTCTGGAAATGTAACAAGTGGCCACCGACCGCGACATTGCTGATATTGCCGACACCGCATCCGCCCTCGATGCGGCGAATGCCGACACCAATATCACCATCAATCAGGGCGCGCGCAATGCCCCGCCGCCGCCCGAATTCCGCGCCGCGACCCGTCCGCGCGCGCAGGTGGTCAGCGAGCGCCCCGCCACGCCCACGCAGGCCAATACCCCGACCCCTTACCGCGCCCCCACGCCGCAGGTTTCCACCCGCACGGTCAGCCGTGTGAACTGGGGCGGCATCGTGAAAGGGGCGCTCGTCGTCACCGCCGTTGCCGTCGTCGCCATCGTGGGTGCAGGCATTGTGGCCGGCTTTGTCGGCAGTGCGCTCACCAGCCTTGGTGCCAGCGCCGCCGCCGGTGGTGCGCTTGCCGCCACCACCAGCACCATCAGCAGCGTGGGCACCAGCCTCGCCGGCGCCGCCGAAGCAGGCCTCACCAGCATTGGTGGTTTTGTCTCCGGCCTGTTCTCGGGCCTGTTCGGCGCAGGCACCGCCACCGCCGCCACTACCACCACACTGGCCGCCAATACCGGGGCGATCAGCACCGGCGTGGGTGCGCTTGCTGCCGGTGGCATTGCCGCCGCGGCTGCGCCCATGGCAAAAGCCGTGCTTTCCACCCCCATGGTCGACCACGTCACCCAAACGGTGGTTTCCACCCCGCCCGCACCCACCGGGCTCGAAGATGGCGGCCACAGTGCCACCCTCGCCGCCAAAAAATCCGTACTGGCCGAGCATGCCAGCCAGGCCGATACCGGCCATGATAGCCACAATGTCACCGACGAAATGATGGCCCAGAAAGCCACCAGCACCGCCAGCAAAATCGCGCATCATGCGGCACATAGCGAAGAAACCACCGAAATCGCCGATGCCCCGGATGCGCCGGAAGAAGCTGCCCCCCACCAGCGTTCGCGCACGGCGCTGGCGCAAGGCCTGCAAAGCCAAAGCAAATGGGCCGAGCGCACCAGCCATGGCAGCAACTACAGCCACGCACTGCAAAGCACCGGCAGCCATGCCGAAGCCGTGCACGCCGCAGCACCGGCAGCCCCCACCGTCGCCCCGCGTGACGCGGCCTTCACCGAGGCGCTCAATCACGAGCGCGCCGAGCTGGATGCAACCCTTGGCCACCCCGTGCGCTAAGCGCCCGTGGCGAAAATAGCACGACTTCAAATTGTCATAAAAATTCACCGCCGCCGTCACAGAACCGTAACAAAACTATGCTATTCGTTAAGTAAGCAAAAACCCCAACCTGTGAGCCCCTCGCATGACCATCATTCGTCCCAATCCACTGACCGACGAACTGAAGCAAACCATTGCTACGGAACTGAATGCCATCGCGGCACAGCACAGCGCAGCGCTGGAATACACCTTTAAGCGCGGCAGCGAAATTACCGCCGGTGGTAGCAAAAATCCCGAGATCCTCAAATTCCTGAGCGATTTCCTGAAGCCCGAGCCTGCGCCCGAGCGCGCCCCACAGGCCATCCCGGCGAACAAGCCCGGCCAAAGCCTCGGCCGCTAACGCTTTTCTCTCCTGAAACCATAAGGGCCCCTTCCGGGGCCCTTTTTTTCACTAGCCTCTAGTCCTAGCCCTATTTCTTTTTGTCGCTGAACGGCGTGAACATGCTGAACGCTTTGGTGAACAGCTCCATGTTCTGCTTGCCAATCTCTTCCAGTTGCTGGCTGAACTGGCCGAAGCTGCCGATTGCGCCGCCAAGGCCCATCATCTCGCGCATTTTCTCCTGGTTTTTGGTGAAGGTCTGCATGGTGGTTTCCAGGTAGTGCGGCACGAAATCCTTCAGCGAATTGTCGTAGAAGCCGATCAGCTGGCGCAGGAAATTCACCGGCAGCAGGTTTTCGCCCTTGGCTTCCTGCTCGAAAATAATCTGGGTGAGGATCGGGCGGGTCAGGTCTTCGCCGGATTTCGCATCGTACACGATGAATTCCGAACCTTCCTTCACCATGTCGCACAGATCTTCCAGCGTCACATAGCTGCTGGTGTCGGTGTTGTACAGACGGCGGTTTGCGTATTTTTTGATAACGATCGGTTCAACTTGCGGCTTTTTGTTCATGGACGCCTCGATAAATGCTTTGAATCACGGGATTCATGCCCTAGCATCCGGCGCACGCAATGGCAAGTTCTAGGAGTGACGAATGGTCTGTGCGACCCCCGATCCCGCCGAAATGGCCCGGCAATTCATGCAACTGTGGCAGAAACAACTGACCCAGTCGCTGAACGACCCCACCACCGCCAACGCCATGTTTGCCGCCATGCGCCAGTTTTACGGAGCCCCCCATGATGCCAGCCCCCGAAGCCCTGCCCCTGCACCTCATGCTGCTGATGATGCAATCCGGCATCTCGCCCAGCGCGTGGAGCGGCTCGAACAATCCCTGGCAGCCCTTCTTGCCGGAATGGCTTCGCCCGAAAAGCCCGCTCGAACAAAGCGTCGACCAGTGGTCAAGCGCGTGGCAACAGGTAAGCCAGCAACTAAGCGAGGCAAGCCAGCAGTGGCTAAGCCCAAAGCAAAACCCGCCGCCAAGCGAAAGCGCTAGCGCGTTTTCTTTCCTGCCCTTCCTGCAGCAACCTTCAACGGCGAAAAAAGATCTTCCCAGCTTTGCCGGCATCGCCATGCAGGGCATGAACGATTTCATGGAATCGCTGAGCGCACAAACCACCGCGCAGGCCCAGCAGTTTTTCGATGGCCTGCACGCCTACATGGCCAGCGACTACCGCCCCGCGCCGATGGACTACCCCGTGCTGTGGCAACGCGGCACCGCCCGCCTGCTCGACCTTGCGCCCGAAGCGACCGACGGCGTGGCCATCCTCTGCGTGCCGTCGCTCATCAACACCGCCCGCGTGCTAGACCTCACGCCCGAGCGCTCGCTGGTGCAGCACCTGAAAGCGCAGGGCTTCCGCCCGCTCATTCTCGATTGGGGCCAGCCCGGCGACGAAGAACAAACCTTCACCACCGCCGACTACATCACCGCCTACGCGCTCGATGCGCTGCAAACCCTGCGCGACCATCACGAAGGCCCCATCACCCTGCTCGGCTATTGCATGGGCGGCATTTTCACCCTCGCCATGGCACAGCTCGCGCCACTGTTCGTCGATGCGCTGGTGCTGCTTTCCACCCCGTGGGATTTTTCCGCCCCCGACACGCCGCGTGTGCTGCTGGAGCCCACCGCCCGCGCCATGTTCCGCCAGTGGATTCACAGCTTTTCCCCCGTGCCCCCCATGGTCACGCAAACCATTTTTCACCTCATCGACCCGTTCCACATCCAGCGCCGCTACAGCCGGTTCCCCATGCTAAGCGGCGAAGAAAAACAGCATTTCCTCGCCATCGAGCATTGGGCGAACGATGGCGTGCCGCTGTCGCAAAAAGTCGCGGAAGAAGTGTTTGTCGACTGGCCGCAGGGCAACATCCTTGCCACCCATCAATGGAAGGTGGGCCGCCGCTGGATCGAACCGGCGAGCATCCAGTGCCCCACGCTTGCCATCCTGCCGCAACACGACCGCATCACCCCCACCGGCACCGCCATTCCCCTCACCGAATCGCTGCCACGCTGCAACGTGCTGATGCCCGATGCCGGGCATGTCAGCATGATGGTGGGCCGTCGCGCCGAAGAAGAAATGTGGCAACCGCTGGTCAGCTGGCTGAAGAAGAAATTCTAGTTAGCGGTGCGCGCCGTCAAGCTGCGGGGCCTTCGCTTCGCCACGGGCCGAGGAAGGCGCGCCATGCGTGTCGCAATCGACTACCGAAAGGCCGAGATTTTTAATCACGTCCTTGTTCACCAGCGCTTCAAAATCCGCCTTGCAAATAACCCCTTCCGGCTCGCCCTTCTGGCTTGCAGGCGGCACCGCTTTTGTTTCCCGAAACGTAAGCACTCCACCTTCAATCGACAGATGGTTCTTCGCCGCAACGGCTTCCAACTGCTGTGCATCAACGCCAAGTTTGTGCGCCACCGTCTGCATCGTATCGGTGGGAGTTAAATTTCCCATCACCGCAATAAATGTCTGCCCGCTTACGCCTTCTTTCTGCAAATCGCTCGCTAGTCGATCAAGCGGGCTTTGCTCTGCCTGGCGCTCCTTTATCATCGCGCCAAGGCGGCCAGTATGCTGCTCTTCAGCCCCCTTCAATTTATGCAGCCCTAACATTTGATCGTGACTTACATGATAAATTGGTCGCCCATCCGGGCCGCGCGGTATTTCATCTTTTACAATCGTCTCATTGCTTTTATCCGAATCGCTCGACAGCCCCGTGTGCGGATCACCTGATTTGTTAAAGACTGCTTTCAATAATTTCCCGATGCGCGAAGTGGGTTCATAGCTTTCACTGCGCTCAGCTGCTTCGCTGGCCTTTTTCAGCCCTTCGATAAAACCAGCCAGCGCGCTCTCGCGTGCGCGACCGGTAATGACACTCTGTTCACCGAAATTATATTCCGGCATATCCTTCATCCAATCATGTTCGCCCGGGGCGATATTATTGGCGAGTGGCCTCTCCGACATAGCATCTCCTTGATTCATCGCGATCATGCCATATTTCTACTTAACAATTCGTTAATCCCCACGCCATGCCGCAGCGCAGCATGGGCGGGTTTACAATGCAGGCATCGCTGCCTACAACCTCTGCAACCTCGCACACGGAGAAAAAAATGCCCCAACAAGATGATATTGTAATCGTAGACGCCATTCGCACCCCGGTTGGGGCGTTTCTTGGGGGGCTTGCCAGCTTCACCGCGGCGCAACTGGGCGCAGAAGTCATCAAAGCCCTGCTCGCGCGCAACAAACTGGCGGCAGGCGACGTGAACGAAGTCATTATGGGCCAGGTGCTCACCGGCCTTGCGGGCCAGAACCCCGCCCGGCAGGCCATGATCCATGCCGGCATCGACAAAACCACCCCCGCCATCACCATCAACCAGGTGTGTGGCTCGGGCCTGCGCGCCGTGGCCGAGGGCATGAAATCCATCCGCAACGGCGATGCGAGCATCGTCATCGCCGGCGGTCAGGAAAGCATGAGCCAATCGCCCCACGCCATGCAGGCGCGCGGCGGCATCAAATTCGGCGATGCCAAATTGCAGGACACGATGATCGTCGACGGGCTGTGGGAAGCGTTCAACAACTACCATATGGGCATCACCGCCGAGAACATCGCGACGGAATTCAACATCAACCGCGCCGCGCAAGATGCATTCGCCGCCGCCAGCCAACAGAAAGCCGCCAAAGCACAAGCCGACGGCAAATTTTCCGACGAGATCCTGCCCATCACCGTGAAGGGCAAAAAGGGTGATACGGTGGTCGATAAAGACGAAGGCATCCGCGCCGAAAGCACCGCCGAAGCGCTCGCCAAACTGCGCCCGGCCTTCAAGGCCGATGGCAGCGTGACCGCCGGCAATGCCAGCACCCTGAACGATGGCGCCGCCGCCGTACTGCTCATGACCCGCGCGGAAGCGGATAAGCGCGGCCTGAAACCGCTGGCCAGCATCAAAAGCTGGGCGACGGTTGGCGTTGACCCCAAAATCATGGGCACCGGCCCCATCCCCGCCTCGAAAAAGGCGCTCGAAAAAGCAGGCTGGAGCGTGGGCGACCTCGACCGCGTGGAAGCCAACGAAGCCTTCGCATCGCAGGCGCTGTGCGTGAATAGCGGCGTTGGGTTCGACACCAGCAAAGTCAACGTGAACGGCGGCGCGATCGCCATCGGCCACCCGATCGGCGCATCGGGCGCGCGCATCCTCACCACGCTGCTGCACGAACTCAAGCGCAGCGGCGGCAAAAAAGGCCTCGCCACGCTGTGCATCGGCGGCGGCATGGGCATCGCCATGTGCGTGGAAGCGGCATAACCACTAGCGTTGTGATCCCTGCTTTCGCGGGGATCACAAAATCACATCGTATTATTTAGAGGGGACTACAAAGAATGAGCACGAAAGACGGAAGCATGAAAGGCCGCATCGCCCTTGTTACGGGCGGCACGCGTGGCATCGGCGCAGCCATTGCGAAAGACCTGAAAAAAGCAGGCTGCAAAGTGGTTGCCACCTACCATGGCAACGACGACGCGGCAGCGGCTTTCCGTCGCGAAACGGGCATCGAAGTGATCCGCTTCGACGTGGCCGATTTCGACCAGTGCTCGCATGCCGTGAAGCGCATCGAAGCCGAGGTCGGCAATATCGACATTCTGGTGAACAATGCGGGCATCACGCGCGACGGGTTCATGCATAAAATGGGCGTGGAAAGCTGGAACGCGGTGATCGAAACCAACCTCACCTCGCTGTTCAACATGTGCCGCGTGGTGATCGAAGGCATGCGCGCCCGTGGTTTTGGCCGCATCATCAATATCAGCTCGGTGAATGGCCAGCTGGGCCAGGTCGGCCAGGCCAACTATTCGGCGGCCAAAGCGGGTGTGATCGGCTTCAGCAAAGCCCTCGCGCGCGAAAGCGCCAATAAGGGCGTGACGGTCAACACCATCGCCCCTGGCTATATCGAAACCGACATGGTGAAAGCCGTGCCGCAGCCGGTGCTGGAAAAAATCATCGAAAAAATCCCCGTCGGTCGCCTCGGCCAGCCCGAAGAAATCGCTCGCGCGGTGTGCTTCCTCGCGGCCGACCAATCCGGCTTCATCACCGGCGAAACGCTGTCGGTGAATGGCGGGCAGCACATGGAATAAACAATGAAGGCTTCCCGTACTAAGCGGGAAGCCTTCATCCATGACAATGACCATTTTCTAAGTTTTAGGCAGCGATACGAGGCTTCCCATTCTTAGGCTGCTGACGCGATAGATGCAGTTTTCGAATAATATCCCGCACCATTTCGTCAAGAACAGGTCGATCAAGCCCAATCGCATAAAAACCGCGATTGGACATTCGTTCCAATGGCCGGTCAGCAAACCAACCGATCAATACCCATTCGTCTTTCTTCTGGTCGATAGAGAATCCGAATCGGAAGGCACCATCGAAAAAATGGATCGTACTCCCGAACTGATCACCGACCGGAAGTCGAAGTCCAGCAACCCAGCTCATTTTTGCAAAGGCAAGGCACTGGCTAACAAATAACCGACGACGTTTTGGTGTCATGTTCGTGCTCCTTAGCACTGGTAAGGCACGCGATTGGCAGTCGCGCGTCTAAACCGCTCTTCCAGCATCGAATATGCAGGAAATAAAACGGAGAAGAACCTGAACATTAGCAGTGGGGGATGACAATTTGATGACGAACTATAGAAAAAGGCCGCACGCCAACCGGCATGCGGCCTTTTTTGTGCCGGGTTTCGGTTGCTTAGGCGTCGTAATGCGGCGTCGCGGGCTTTTCGGCCTTTTCGCGCTGGAGCACGATGCGGTTCTGGCGCTTGGCGGCCGATTTTTGCGCGTGGTCTTCATCGTACCACACAGCACTCACGGTGCCGCTGCTGAGCGCGGAATATTTAACTGCGCGGCGGGAAATGGTCTTTTTGCTGAGGTTTGTCATGTGCATCTCTGTTCTCCTGTGGCTTGAACCTACCACACGGAAGTTAAAGGTTTGTTAAAGGCACCGGGAAGTACCCATGGGTGTTTCGATGAAGTGTCTGCCGAGGCGGTGCGTGCGCCTTCTGCCCTCTATAGTTGTGTAATCGCCGATTTTTTCCAGCAGAAAATGCAATTTTGTGGCAACATTACCACAAATTAATCCAAGCCAGTGCATTTATGCTACAACAAAGACAACTCACGATTGTTTCACGTGAATCATTTTTACCACGGGTTGTGATGGAGGGATTTTAGATTTTAGACTAAGGACGATTCCAAAAGGATGGCGAGTGCCCCCAACCTTCTCTAAAATCTAAAAGTCCTAAATCTTAAATCCCGAATCCTGAACTCCTACGCAAACTTCAGCGCGCGCACGGCCTGCACGCTTGGCAGCGCGCCGATCTTCTCGAGGATCACACCGTTCACGTCGGAATCCACCTCGATCAGCGCCACGGCGGTGGTGGCTTCCGGGTTGCGGCCCAGATGGAAGTTGGCGATGTTCACTTTCGCATCGCCAAGCACCTGCCCCACCCCGCCAATCAGGCCGGGCTTGTCTTCGTTTTTGATCAGGATCATGCGGTTGCCGAGCGAGCCTTCGAGCACCACATCGTTCACCGCCACCACGCGCGGCTTGTCGCCGAACAGCGTGCCGCTCACGCTGAAACTGCCGCCATCGAACGTGACGGTCACGCGCATGAGGGTTTTGTAGTGCGCGGTGCGCTCATGGCGCACTTCGCTCACTTCAATGTTGCGCTCTTTCGCCACGACCGGGGCATTCACCATGTTCACGCCTTCCATCAGCGGGCTGAGCAGGCCGTTCAGCGCCGAGGCGGTGAGCGGCTTGGTGTTCAGCTCGGTGACTTTGCCTTCGTATTCGATGCTGATTTTGGTCAGGCCGCCAGTGGTCATCTGCCCCGCGAAGCTGCCGAGGCGGCTCGCGAGGTCGATATAGGGCTGCAGCTTCGCCGCGTCTTCCGCCGACACGCTCGGCATGTTGAGCGCGTTCGTGACAGTGCCGACGGTGAGGTATTCGGCCATTTGCTCGGCCACCTGAATGGCCACGTTTTCCTGCGCTTCGCTGGTGCTGGCGCCCAGATGCGGAGTGGCGACCACCTGCTCCATGCCAAAGAGCGGGTTGGTTTTGGCGGGTTCCTCTTCGAACACATCGAGCGCGGCACCGGCCACATGGCCCGCTTCGATTGCCGCTTTCAAATCGGCTTCCACCACCAGCCCGCCGCGCGCGCAATTGATGATGCGCACGCCTTTTTTGCATTTGGCGAGCGTGTCTTTGTTCAGCAGGTGGCGCGTCGTGTCGGTGAGCGGGGTGTGCAGCGAAATGAAATCGGCGCGGGCATAGATATCTTCCAGCTCGACCTTCTCAACATTGATCGCCGCGGCGCGGTCGGCGGAGAGGAACGGATCGAACGCAATCACTTTCATTTTCAGGCCCTGCGCGCGGTCGGCCACGATGGAGCCGATATTGCCGCAGCCGATGAGGCCGAGGGTTTTGCCCGCCAGTTCCACGCCCATGAATTTGTTCTTTTCCCATTTGCCTTCATGCGTGCTTTGCGACGCGGCGGGAATCTGGCGGGCGAGCGCCATCATCAGCGAAATGCTGTGCTCAGCCGTGGTTACCGAGTTGCCAAACGGCGTGTTCATCACGACCACGCCATGCTGGGTGGCGGCTTTCACGTCCACGTTATCGACCCCAATACCGGCGCGGCCGACCACTTTCAGCCGGGTGGCGGCGGCCAGCACTGCTGGCGTCACTTTGGTCGCCGAGCGAATGGCCAGCCCGTCATACTCGCCGATGATCTTGAGCAGCTCTTCTTCCGACAGGCCGGTTTTCACATCGACCACCACGCCGCGCGCTTTGAAGATATCAATCGCCTGCGGGCTGAGTTTATCGGAAATAAGGACTTTCGGTGCGGACATGAGGGGCTCTTTTCAGAAAAAGTGAAAACCGTCATAAAACGGCAATATTGGGTGGCTATGCCTTAGCGGCAACCACCGGGAAAGGTCAAGCGATGGATCGAACACCCCCGCTGCCACCAGAACACGCGCCCGATAGCATCATGGCGGGCGGCATCGAGATGCTGCAAGCCATGCGCCGCGATGAATTGCGCAGCCTGTTGCAGGCGCTGCAGTTCGATGCCCGCGAGATCGACTGTTACCTGCCCACCGCCAACACCCCGCATAACGAAACCATGCCGCAGCACGACCCGGCATGCGACCCAACCGCACCAAATGCGAGTATCCTGCCCCGCCCGGATGGCATAAGCCCGTTCGACGATGATTTCCTCGTGATGCAAACCTCGCTGCTGGGGCTGGCGATGACGTTGGCTGGCATCGAGAAAAAACATCGGCTGCAGATTGACGATGCGGGGCTGGTGCGCGGCATGCAAAGCATTGCCGAATCCAGCTGCGCCAACCGGGTATTTATCTATGCTTCCCAGCAAGGCCTTGCGCCGGATTTGCAGGAGCGCGCCGACCAGATTCAGGCCTACCTGCGCACCCATCATTACGATGCGCTATGCGCGCATGCATGCCAGCACGGCACGCACCGCGCCAATTTCGACGCGCATTTATCGCTGATCGCCGACGCGCTGGCCGAGCAGGAAGATGAATCGTACGCGCGCATCCTCGTCCGCGAGCTATACAGCCTCGCCATTCGCCTGCTGGATCGCAGGCAAGGCCGTG
>JBIISI010000118.1:0-3244 GCA_044341105.1 Rickettsiales bacterium
CTGCCCTTTAATTTCGCCCCATGCCCAATCGAGCCACGGGGTGAGTGCGCGCATGTCGCTGGGTTCGACGGTTGCACCGCCCCAGATGCGCAGGCCCGCCGGCGCATCGCGGTAGGCACCGATATCGAACGCGACGCCTTCTTTATCGAGCAGGGCCACGAGGTCTTTCGCGGCTTTGGCCTGCGCCTCGGCGTCGAGCGACTGGTACCAGTCGTCGGTAATTTTCAGGGTGATGCTGGTGCAGGAGCGCACGGCGGCGTCGTCGCACAGGAAATCCGCCCAGCCCGCTTCGGCCACCCATTTGGTGAGGGTGGCGAGGTTTTCCTCTGCGCGGGCGATGAGTTTGGGCAATCCGCCAATACCTTCAGCCCATTTCAGCCCATCGAGCGCATCTTCCACGCAGAGCATGCTGGGGGTGTTGATGGTTTCGCCGACAAAAATGCCGTCGATCAGTTTGCCGTCTTTGGTCATCTGAAAAATTTTCGGCAGCGGGCGATCCGGCGCGAAGCTTTGCAGGCGGGCCACCGCGCGCGGCGACAGGGCAATCATGCCATGCGCGCCCTCGCCGCCAAGCACTTTCTGCCAGCTCCACGTCACCACATCGAGCTTGGCGAAGGGCACATCCATGGCGAACACCGCCGAGGTGGCATCGCAAATGGCGAGGCCTTCGCGGGTATCGGGAATCCAATCGGCGTTCGGCACGCGCACGCCGCTGGTGGTGCCGTTCCAGGTGAACACCACGTCGCGCGACCAATCAACCGCAGCGAGGTCGATGATCTTGCCGTAATCGGCTTTCAACTCGCGCAGTTCGGTGAGTTTCAGTTGTTTTTTGCAGTCGCCGAACCAGGTTTTGCCGAAGCTTTCCCAATGCAGCACATCGACCCCGCGCGCGCCCAGCAGGCTCCACAGCGCCATTTCAATCGCCCCGGTGTCGGAAGCGGGCACGAGGCCCAGCACGTAATCATCCGGAATGCCAAGCAGCGCCTTGCTGCGGTCGATCACTTCTTTCAACTTGGCTTTGCCGCCTTTTGCGCGGTGCGAGCGGCCAAGGAACGCGCCTTCCAGTGCACTCAGGCTCCAGCCGGGCCGCTTGGCGCAGGGGCCGGAAGAAAAGCAGGGATTATGCGGTTTGGCGGCGGGTTTGGTCATGGCAGGGTTCCTGTTTTCAAAAGGGCGTTGGCGGCGTAGCCGGGGATGACACTGGTAAGAGGGAACGCCGCCCCTGTCAACGCTGTCGCCGTCACGCAATCTTCACAAACATGGCAACCGGCAGGCATTATACTGCTAGCGACTATTTATGCTTTCAATCTCATATCCATGAGGTTGAAGCCATATGATGTTGGGTGCCAACCCCATTGGCTGTGTGCTGGTTTATCTGGCGACAAGTAACGGAGTATACCATGAAAGGACCTGGTTTTATTTTGTTCGTGATCGGTGCGTTCCTCATGTTTATGGGGGCCGACGATGAAGGGCTCATGCCCGTCATTATGTTACTCAGCGGCGCATGCATGCTGGGTTTGGGCTTTGCCCTCATCATTCTTGGCTTTGCCTTGAAGAAAAAAGAGACTTCGCACCGCATTCCCTAGCCTTCGGGCTTTTATAGGAGGAATCCTATGGCATTTTTGAGCATCTTTTTCTGGCTGATGGCCATTTTGGTAGAAGCCATCAGAATTCTAAATGAATTCGCTAAACAAAGCATGCAAAAGACGCTTAACGACCCGCATGCCCCCGCTAAAGCAAAAGAGTCGGCACGCAAACTTCTGAAACAAGCAGTACCGCCAGAAGAATTAGTAAAAACATCAAATATCGTTGTACTCATCGCATTGGTGCTTACAGCGATAGTCCTTGCTTCCTCACCCTTTCGGGGGTGAGGTTTTTTTTCATCCCCCCACCAGTTTTCCAACCGCGTCTTTGATGGCCGCCAGGTCGCCCTCGCGGTTCAGGCGGTGCTCACCGTCTTTGATGAGCGTAATCGCGACATCCGCGCTGGTCAGTTTTTCGCTGATGGCCAACGCGGTTTCCCATGGCACCGCATCGTCGCGCATGCCCTGAATCAGCTGCACCGGGATATCGAGCGGAATGCGGTCCGTGAGCAGGCAATGCGCCCGCCCGTCATCGAGGAAATGCTGGGTGATGGGGTAATCCGGCCCGAAATCGCCGGGCGCCCAGACCACGCCCTCGCGGTCGAGTTCGGCCTGCTGCGCGCTGGTCATCATGGGGCGCATGCGGTCGGTAAAATCCGGTGCGGCGGCGATGCCGACCAGCCCGGCGATTTTTTCACGGCGTTGCAGCGCCACATGCAGCGCCACCCAGCCGCCCATGCTGGAACCGACCAGCAACTGCGGCCCCACACATACTTCATCCAGAATATGCAACGCACTTTCGATGGCGCGGCCAATGGTGAAATCCATGAAATCGCCGCTCGATTCGCCATGGGCAAAACAATCGAGCGCGGTGAAGGTGATGCCTTGCCCCGCGCACCATTCGCCCAGCGCCAGCGCCTTGCCCGATTGCATGTCCGAGCGGTAGCCATGCAGGAAGACAACCCCCACGCCTGCGCGGCCAAGCTGCTGGCGGTAGGCGATGTGCTCGCCGGTTGGGGTGGTGAAAAAAAGCGTCATTCCATCAACATTGTCATTGCGAGCGCCCCGAAGCAATCCAGAAGCATCCGCCTACTCGGGGTTCTGGATTGCCACGTCGCTTCGCTCCTCGCAACGACGAATGAGGAAAAAATACGGATAATCGTTGCAGGCCCGCGATCAATCTCTATTGCTTGCCGCATGAACACCACACCCACGACCATCCTCCAAGTGCTGCCACGCCTGCAATCGGGCGGGGTGGAGCGCGGCACGGTGGAAATCACGCAGGCGATTAAAGCTGCCGGCATGCTGCCACTGGTGGCAAGTGCCGGCGGGGCTATGGTGCCACACATTACCCACGCGGGCGGCGAACACATCACCCTCAAGCTCGACAGCAAAAACCCGCTGGTGATGAAGCAGAACAGCTGGAAGCTGGATCGCATCATCCGCGAGCGCGGGGTGGCGCTGATCCATGCGCGGTCGCGCGCACCGGGCTGGTCGGCCTACCTCGCCGCGCAATCGACCGGCATTCCTTTCGTCACCACCTTCCACGGGGTGTATGGCACGGAAGGCCTGTTCAAACACCACTACAACAGCGTGATGACGCGTAGCGACCGTATCATCGCCGTGTCGGAATTCGTGCGCCAGCACATCATGGAAACCTA
>JBIISI010000060.1:0-12387 GCA_044341105.1 Rickettsiales bacterium
ACCACTAACCACTAACCACTAACCACTAACCACTAACCACTAACCACTAACCACTAACCACTAACCACTAACCACTAACCACTAACCACTAACCACTCCCTAATCGCCCCTTTATCCTAAACTAATGTTAATATGCAGCCGCCACCTCTTTGTGCTTTAGCTATGTTCATGAACACCCTGTACCCCACCGCCTCCGGCCCCATGCGCATTCTCGTGGTGGAAGACGACCCGGAAGTGAACAGCTACATCGCCAAGGGCCTGCGCGAGCACGGCCACACGGTCGATACCGCCGATAACGGCAAAGACGGCCTGTTCCTCGCCACCACCGAGCCGTACGACGTGATCCTGCTCGACCGCATGCTGCCGGAAGTCGATGGGCTGAAGATCCTCAAAACCCTGCGCTCGACGGAGAACGCCACGCCGGTGCTCATCCTCAGCGCGCTGGGCGAGGTGGATGACCGCGTGGAGGGCCTGAAATCCGGTGGCGATGATTATCTGGTGAAACCCTTCGCATTCGTTGAATTGCTGGCGCGGCTGGAAGCGCTGGGCCGCCGCGGCCAGCCAAGCCATGTCAGCGACATTGTGCTTCAGGCCGGCGATCTGGTGATGGACGTGCTGGCCCGCAAGGTCAGCCGCGGCAGCGAATCCATTCCCCTGCAGGCGCGCGAATTCAAATTGCTGGAATTCCTGCTGCGCCACAAGAATCAGGTCGTCACGCGCACCATGCTGCTCGAGCATGTGTGGGAATACCATTTCGACCCGCAGACCAACGTGATCGACGTGCATATCTCGCGCCTGCGCCAGAAAATCGACACCGACCCCAGCCGCTCGCTCATTACCACCATCCGCGGGGCGGGCTACACCATCTCCGACCCCGCCAGCGCCGTGGCTTAACCTTTTCTTTAACTTCTTGTGGGATGCTCATGACATCACAAGGAGTAGTTATGGCCGAGAATAATGGATACCGGGATCACCTGCCGGAAGAATTGACGCCCGATGAAATACGCGCCGTCGGCGGCGATTTTGGCCCGATTAAAGAAGAGGCCGCCCCCGCCCCCAAGCGCGCGAAAGCCGCACCCGCCGCAAAGGCAGCCCCCAAAGCCCCGAAGAAAGCGGCCACGGCCAGCAGCGCAGGCGACGATGCCGACATCGCCTTCATCAAAGCCGATATCATTAAAACCGGCCTTGATAACCGCTACATCGAAACCCAGCAGCGCCTCAGCTCGCTCACCACGGAATCGCCCATGCTCGCCAGCATGGTCGCCATCACCAATGCCATTCCCGGCGAGGTATTCGGCAATCTGGCGCGCTTTAACGTGTCGGTGCAAAACGGCCATCTTACCGAACAGCAGGAAGCAAGTTTCGCCAAAGGCGGTGTCGCACTGGTGCAGGAGATGACCCGCAACCTGCGCCTGCAACAAGCCATTGGTCGCAAAATCGACCTGAACGGCGACGGCGTGGTGGAACCCGATGAGCGCGCGGCCTATGCCGGTGCCCTCGACCAGAAACACACCGTGCAGGTGGCCAGCGGCATGAGCACCGAAGATTCCCTGCGCAAACTCGCCAAGGAAGCGGGCAGCGATTCGGTCGTGGCGCGTGCGCAGAAAATTTTCGCGGCCATGGGCGAAGCGCCCAGCAGCGATGCCCCGCCTGCCGCCGCGCTGGCGCAGGCCCAGCGCCCCGCCGGGCGCGACAGCCATGGGCGCTAAAAAAATCGGGTGCCGTTAACGGAACCTTTACCAATCGGTGGCATAGTCACCCTATAGCTTGTCTTTCTAACCCACCCTTCGGGGTGGGTTTTTCTTTTCTAGGGCTAGGGGCTGGGGTCTAGGGCTAGGGCCGGAGCCGCAAGCCCCAGCACCCTCCCCCCTTGTAAGGGGGAGGGGTTCTCAGGTGCACCACTCTTCTCATGAAATAGTTAGCCAGCAGGCTTCCCCCACTAGCCACTAGCCACTAGCCACTAGCCACTAGCCACTAGCCACTAGCCACTAGCCACTAGCCACTAGCCACTAGCCACTAGCCACTAGCCACTCTATGCTCACAGCATGCGCCGTATTCGCCATGTCGAATCCTCCTCCACCAAGCTTGCGCTGCTGTTCAGTGGCCTGCTGGCCTTTGCGGCGGTGCTGCTCGGCGTCGAGATGTACGCCCTCACCCACGATGAGAGCATTCATCCCATCTATTCACGTTTCGTGCTGGTGCTTATCATCCTCGTCAGCGGCAGCCTGTTTTTCGTGAGTTTCTACGTCACCAAACGCATCAACGTTATCGCGCAGACGGCCACACGCATCATCAACACCAGCGATCTGTCGCAGCGCATTCCCCTCGATGCGCGCTGGGACGATCTCAGCAAACTGGCCCTCACCCTCAACACCATGCTCGAGGAAATCGAACAGCTGGTCAGCGGCATCCGCACCCTGTCCGACAACATCGCCCATGATTTGCGCCACCCCCTCACCCGCCTGCGCAACCGCATCGAATCCATGCGCAAGGATTCGCCCGACAATACCGAACTCCAACAGAAACTTGGGGAATTGACGCTTGAATGCGACGCGCTGCTTACCACCTTCCAGGCGCTGCTGCGCATTTCCAACATCGAATCCGGCAAGCGCAGCTCCGGCTTCAAAGCCATGGATTTCACCAAGCTGATGCAGGATGTGGTCGAACTCTACGAGCCCGTCGCCGCCGATAAAAACATCACCCTGCAGTTCCTGCCCCTCAACGCCCAGGTGGTGGGCGACAAAGACCTGCTGTTCCAGGCTTTCACCAACCTCATCGACAACGCCATCAAATACACCCCCACCGAAGGCATCGTCACCGTTGCCATGCAGCCGCAGGAAAAAGGCGCGCGCGTGGTCATTCGCGATACCGGGCTGGGGGTGAGCGACGAGCACAAAGACCGCGTCTTCCGCCGCTTTTACCGGGTCGAGCACAGCCGCCGCCTGCCCGGTTCCGGCCTTGGCCTCAGCCTCGTTGCCGCCATCATCAAGCTGCATAGCGGCATCATCCAGCTGCACGATAACAGCCCGCAGGGCCTCGCCGTCACCGTCACGCTTTAAGCCCGGCCAGAATCCTAACCAACTTGTAATCTGCCCGCCACCTTCCCGTAACCATCCATGGCGTAGGGTAAATCCATTGAATGCATCCCCATTTAGGTGTTCATGACGTGTATCGCTTCGGGGGCCTCTTGCGGGGCCCCCGTTTTTTCTGGGCTTCAGGCTGTTTCCGCCGCCAGCCTTGCAAATAGTTCGCAATTGCAGTACTTCGCACCCCATGAGCCCGATTCCGCTTCACCGCTTAAAAAACGGCCAACCGGCCCGCATCCACACCATCACCGGCGATGACCGGCTGGCGGGCAAGCTGGATGAGATGGGCATGATGGAAGGCATGGAAATCTGCATCCTGCATCGTGGCCCGATCGGCGGCGATCCGCTCGCCATTCGCCTCAGCGACCGCATCATTGCCCTGCGCAAGCGCGATGCCGGGCATATCAGTGTCGAGCCGGTATGAAGCTGATCGCCCTCGCCGGCTGCCCGAATGCCGGAAAATCCGCCCTGTTCAACCGCCTCACCGGCAGCCGCCAGAAAGTGGCAAACTATGCGGGCGTGACCGTGGAGCGCAAAGAAGGCATCGCCGCCACGCGCGAGGGCGAGCCGTTTCGCGTGCTCGACCTGCCCGGCGCCTATTCCCTGCGCGCGCGCAGCCCCGATGAGGCAGTGACCCGCGACGTGCTGCTCGGCCGCAAGGGCGAGGCCACCCGCCCCGACCTGATCGTCTGCGTGGCCGATGCCACCAACCTGAAACTGCATTTGCGCTTTGCGCTCGAACTAAAACAGCTGGGCATGCCCATCATCCTCGCGCTCAACATGTTCGACCTCGCCGAGCATCGCGGCTTCCAGATCGACTGCACCAAACTCTCGAAATTGCTGGGCATGCCGGTGGTGCCCACCGTCGCCGTGCGCGGCGGCAAGCTCGACGCGCTGCTCGACCTCATCACCCACGAGTTGCCCACCCTGCCCGCGCATCGCCCCGCCGCCACGGAAGGCTACTGGCATGCCCTTACCAGCAGCGAGCTACGCGACCTCACCCGCACCGCCCTGCACATCCTCGATGAAGCCGGCATCGCCTATGGCACCCCGCCGGTGACCACCTACAAAATCGACCGGCTGCTGCTGCACCCCGTTGCCGGGCTGCTCATTCTGGTCGCCATCATGTTCTTCATGTTCCAGGCCGTGTTCAGCTGGAGCGCCTGGCCCATGGATCGCATCGATGAAGCGGCGGGCTGGCTGGGGGCAGCGGCCAGCACCCATCTGCCCGACACCCTGCTAAAAAGTTTCCTCGTCGATGGCGTGATCGCCGGGATCGGTAGCGTGGTCATCTTCCTGCCACAGATCCTCGTGCTGTATTTCTTCATCCTGCTGCTCGAAGATTCGGGCTACATGGCGCGCGCCGCCTTCCTGCTCGACCGGCTGATGGGCGGCGTGGGGCTGCACGGCAAAGCCTTCATCCCGCTGCTATCCTCGTTCGCCTGCGCGGTGCCGGGCATCATGGCCACCCGCACGATCGAGCACCGACACGACCGCCTCACCACCATGCTCATCGCGCCACTCATGACCTGCTCGGCACGCCTGCCAGTCTACACCCTGCTCATCGCCGCATTCATTCCGGCGCGGCCCGTGCTGGGCGGCTTCAACCTGCAGGGCGTGGTCATGTTCGCGCTCTACATGGCGGGGCTTGGCTTCGGCCTGTTGGTGGCGTTCATCCTCAAGCACGTCGTTTTCCGCGCGCAGGTCGATAGTTTCGTGATGGAACTGCCCACCTACAAGCTTCCCTCAGCCCACAACCTGCTGCTGGGGCTGTATGAGCGCGCGCGCATCTTCCTTAAGCGCGCGGGCGGCATCATCTTCTGCGTCATGGTGGTGATCTGGGTTCTCTGCACCTTCCCGCAAGCGCCCGCCGGGGTCGAAAACCCCATCCATTACAGCTTCGCCGGCCAGCTCGGCAAAGCGCTCGCACCGCTGTTCGCGCCCATCGGCTTCACCTGGCAAATGGTCATCGCGCTCATTCCCGGCATGGCGGCGCGCGAAGTGGCTGTCGCCGTGCTCGGCACCGTCTACGCCGTGGGCGGCCAGAGCGAGGCCACCCTCGTCCACACCCTCAGCGCGGCGTGGACACTGCCCGCCGCCCTGTCATTCCTCGTGTGGTACATCTTCGCGCCGCAATGCATCTCCACCCTCGCCGTGCTCAAGCGCGAGAGCAACAGCGCGCGCATCATGTGGATTGCCTTCGCCTACCTCATGGCGCTGGCCTATATCGCCAGCTTCGCCACCTACCAGTTAGCGGTGCGTTGGTAGCTTAATGAATGGTGGGGGGCTTTTCGCTCGCCGCTTTTTCCCGCGCCGCTTTGCGCTTGGCGCTGCGGAAATACAGATACGCCGCCAATGCCAGCACCAGAATAATCACCAGCTTCACGCGCGGCAGGTATTTGGTCGCCAGCGCTTCGTTCTGGCCAATGAAATAGCCCAGCGTCACCAGCACCGTCATCCAGATAGCGCCACCGAGCGCGGTGTAGCCAAGGAACTTCCGCACTTCCATGCGCGCAAGCCCGGCGGGAAACGAGATATAATGGCGAATGCCCGGAATGAGGCGCCCGGTGAAGGTCGAGATCGCGCCGTGGCTATGGAAAAACCGCTCCAGCTTGAGCAGCTTGGCATCCGTCATCATCAGGTATTTGCCGTAGCGAATAAACAGGTCGCGGCCATATTTCTTGGCCAGCCAGTAATTGAAATAGGCCCCGGCCACCGTGCCGGCGATGCTTGCCAACAGCACCGGAATAAACGCCATCTTGCCCTGCTGCACCAGGTAGCCCGCGGGAATCATCGTCACTTCCGCCGGGATCGGCACGAAGGTCGATTCCACGAAGGTCATCATGAAAATGCCGAAATAACCGAGATGGTGTACCGTATCGACCAGCCACGCCACCGCCTGATGAGCCCATTCCATGAAACCGCAGTCCTTCCGTTTTGGTGGGAGGTTTATATGGCAGGTTCTGCTCGTTTTACAAGCCGCAACGCAGCACTTGCATCTCGAAATAAACCTGCTAAACAAGCGCTCCGTTCTTTCGGGATGACCATCAAGGATGGGGCTTTAGCTCAGCTGGTAGAGCGCTTGCATGGCATGCAAGAGGTCAGCGGTTCGACTCCGCTAAGCTCCACCAATTTCCAAAGTTAGATTCCCCTATCTCCACCCACATTCATGACAATGCGCACGTTCTGCGGGCCTCAGCGACTCATGCCTCCAGACTATGGGGGCACAGAGATGGGATTTTTGGCATTTTAGGAGCCGGTTTGCCCGATTCTCTCAAACCCGAAATTTGGCTGCCCCCATACTTTGCTTTGATGGGGTTAAAATCGATGGGATTTAGGCGATGTTAAGAAGCCGCTTCTGAGCTTCCCAATCCAGCGGAAGCTGCTGGCGTAGCAGTTGGCTGACTTTCAGGGTGCGTGGCTGACTGCCATTCATGATCATGGTCACGATTTCAGGGGCCAGGTATTTGAGGCGAAGCACATCCCCAGCATAGGTGCGCTCGACCTTTTCCTTGAGAGCAATATCGGCGGCTGATTCCAGCTCGCCGGCTTCAATCATCTTGTTCCACTTGTATGATCGCACGATTGCGGTCACCAGAGACTGGTCATGGTTAGTATGGTGAATATTAACCACTCCACGCTTTGCGCTGAAGGCAATCTTGCGCCCGGCATAGCTGCGGAAGGCCACATCGACAGTAAGCTCAATGGTTTCTGGGTGATCGATCATGGCGGTCGGCATGGCGGATGGATTTGCATTGCCGGCGTGGGATGCGGCCTGCTGCAGGATAGAGATAAGCTGCTGTTTGCTGATGAGGATGTTCACGGATGCCTCGTGCAGCACGACGCGCTCTACGGCCTTGGTCAGGATTGTGTCAACTGACCCCTGATAGCGCCCAGCAAGTTCAAGATGACTGATGCCGGGGACGCTAAGCATTGCCGCCGTAATATCGAAGCCGTGGATGGCATTGCTAACGATGCCATTCAGCTCGCCGATACTGATGCGGGCCTTGGTTACTTTGTTGAGGTAGTAATGATAGCGCTTGGTGCCGCGACCTGTGTAGGTCGTACTGAATAGCTGCCCGGCTGCATCAAAGACCTTGCCCTTGAATAAAATAGCATGGTCATGATTACGGGGCGATCGGCGTGCCACCGAATTGGTTTGCATTACATGCTGCGCTGCCTGCCAGAGTGCCGGATCAAGAATGGGCTGGTGCTCGCCGTCATAGATTTTCTCCTTATGCTTGATTTTGCCGACATAGATGGGGTTGGACAGGATGGTGCGTACGCTCTGCAGGCAATAGCGTTTTGGCCCAGCTTCCTTGCCTGATGGGGTGACCCAATGCTTAGGGCGATGGCCGTGGGTATTCAGATAATCCTTCACTGCATGTAGGGATTTTAGCTCCAGGTATTTCTGGTAAATAAAGCGCACTTGCTCGGCTTCCGGTTCGTTCACCAGTAATTTGCGGTGCAGCACATCATATCCCAGCGGTATGGGACCACCCATCCACATGCCCTTCTTTTTAGAGGCGGCGAATTTGTCCCGGATGCGCTCACCCGTTACTTCGCGCTCGAATTGCGCAAAACTGAGCAGGATATTAAGTGTCAGCCTGCCCATAGAGTTGGTGGTATTGAACTGCTGGGTGACCGATACAAACGATACGTTGTGCGCATCGAATGTTTCCACCAGCTTGGAGAAATCCAGCAGCGAGCGCGAGAGCCGGTCCACTTTATAGACGACAATCACATCGATCTCACCTCGCTTAATGTCCGCTAGCAGCCGTTGCAGTGCTGGGCGATCCAGGGTGCCACCGCTATATCCACCATCATCATAGAGGGTGGGCAATGCTTCCCAGCCTTCATGCATCTGGCTTTGGATGTAAGCCTCGGCGGCAACGCGCTGGGCGTCCAGGCTGTTAAATTCCTGCTCCAGCCCTTCCTCATGGGATTTGCGAGTGTAGATGGCGCAGCGAATCTTAGGCAGCTTTTTCATGGGATCCTTTCTGCTTTTTGATTCCAAAGAACAGTGGCCCTGACCAGTGGGCACCCGTGATGGCAGTGGCCACCTTGGAGAGGCTGCGGTAACGCGCACCCTCATATTCATACCCATCCGCATGCACGATGACGGTATGGGCGCGGCCATTCCACTCCCGCACCAATTGGCTGCCTTGCTGCATCGTGAATTTACCCTGATGCTGCAACTGCCCACCAAAGGCCATGCGCTCGAGTTTGTTTTTAATAGTGGTGCTGATACCCCCCAGCACACGTGCCTGCAGGTGATAGCTGATCTCTGCCAGCAGATAATCGCGGCGGGTACTGCGAGGCGGTGTTTTGCAGTGGCGTGGCCATTCTACCAGCAGCGCCTCACGATCCATCGCGGCAAGTGCTGTAAGCTGTTTATGTAAGCCTGTGTCCATATCAACCTCCTACGACCACGAATGCTTCCTTTCCGAAGCAAGTCGAATGGATTCTGCTAGTAAGTGCCAATTACACGGCCGTTCCGGACAGTATTGCGCCCTTCGGTTAGGGCCCAGTTTAAGAACTGGCTAACGCTATCGACCTGGTCATCGTGTTTTGTCGCTGGGAAACCCAGCAATTCACGCTCAAGCTCGGGCAGCCAAGAGGCATTTGCGGGCAGAAAAACACGCCCCTGCTCGAAAGCGATGCTGGCCGAAGCAAAACGCTCCGTTTTATCGCCAACTGGCTTTACTCCCCGGCAATAAATCATTTCATGCTGAAGCTGTTGAATGAGCGCAGTGCCAGAGCCCGCGTCTTCAATCAGGATAGTGCCCACATTGCACGTATGCTGCAGGTATTTCACGGTTTGATGCAACGTCGGGAAATCCATCTTCTTCCGCGTCAAATGGGCCAGGTAATATGTGTGATTGATAATGTGCCAAACTGTGATGACCGTCCAATCGTTGTTCGCCCCATCTTTCATCGCCGTATCGATGCTCATGACCGGTCGGCGCTTATTTAGCGGCGCAACCCCTTCGTAATACTGTAACCAGTCTTTCTTCAGAATATTGCCGCCAAATGGGATCGGCATTTGCTGGTACTGGGCGCTGAAATTCATTTGTCCCAGGTCACGACGTAACTCATCGAGCACCTGTTGGGGTTCACGCACGGAGTGCAGCAATTCGCCGGCCTTGCGCGTGTAAATGCCGCCATCCCTAAGCTCCCAGCGCTCGTCATCTAGCGCGATGGCCGGAAAGCTGCGATGTGCCCACCCACCTTTTTCAAGAAGGTAGCCTGTGGTATCTTCTTCATGCAGTCGCTGCATGATGAGCACCATCTGCCCGCGCTGCTTATCATCCAGGCGGGTCATCAGTGTGCTGTCCACCCAGTTATTGGCATTATTGCGTGTAACTTCGGAAAGCGCATCCTGCGGCTTAATAGGATCATCGATAATGATCAGATCGGCCCCACGACCGGTGAGAATGCCGCCAGTGGAGGTTGCTAAGCGGAAACCACCGCCCAGCAACTCAAACTCAGCCTCACCCGCCTTTTTGGGGTTGATCCGCGCATCAGGGAACGCCTCCTGATACCAGGGGCGCATCATCAGCATGCGCTGCTCACGTGAAAACTTGCTGGCCAAATCCTGCGCGTAGCTGACCCCGATGATTTTCATGCGCGGGTTACGCCCCATCAACCATGCCGGAAACGCGACGCTACAAATGAAGGATTTAAGCGAGCGTGGTGGCACGTTGATAATGAGGCGTCGCTTTTCACCGCGATGGGCAGCCATCAAATCATCGCAGATAACCTCATGGTGCCAATTCCAATCAAGCTGGACCCCGTGCACATCGTGAAATGCTTTGCGCAGGAACACACGAAAATCCTCACGCAAGGCCCAATTGAGGGCCTTGCGCTTGAACTCGGCAGGCAGATGATGAACGCTAGCCATGCTCACCTCCACGCTGCCCCTTGATGAAGGCCTCGAGCAGCGCAAGGTCTTCATCACTCATCTGCTCGTTGCCTTTTGCGTCTTCCGCTTCCGTAAAGCTCAGGGTCAGCTTTGCCACCATGTCGGCGTGCTTGGCATCGCCACCCAGCGCCGCATTGATCATGCGCTTGATGAGAGCCCGTTGCTTGGTCACGGTTTGCTTGGCGCCAGACTCGGCAATTTCAATCTTCACCTGCATTTCTTCCATGAAATCGGTTTTGAAGTTTTTGCTGCCCTTGGGGCGGCCAGCCGGATTTCCCGACTGGCCTGGCTTGAACTGCTTATCCGCAGGCGGCTTGCCGCGGCCGATGGTGTAATCTTTAGCCATGGATCGCCTCCTTGCCCGCATCGGCAGCGCGCGCCGCAGCCACAGCCAGGAACGGCATCCCGCTTGCGGCAAGGGTCACCTGATTGCCGGTCTTTTGAGCCCAGCGGCGGATCATCACATCCACGTAACGCGGCTCGATTTCCATGATGCGTGCAATGCGCCCCGTGCGCTCGGCCGCCATTAGGGTGCTGCCGCCACCACCGAAGGGATCGAGCACGATATCGCGCTGATTCGAGCAATCACGGATTGCATCGGCCACCATTGCCACAGGCTTGGGCGTAGGGTGCTTGGTGAGCATGCCGCCATCGCGGTTCATCATGCTATTGGCACTCGGATAATCCCACACATTGGTGCGGTTCCGTCCATGGCGTCCAAGCTCGATGTTATTCACGTGCGGCGCATCGCCCTGCTTGTAAACAAAGACAAACTCATGCTTCGAGCGGTAGAGCGCGCCCATGCCGCCCTTATCCTTGTTCCAGACGCAAACATTCAGCAGCTTGCTGTAGAGGCCTTTATTAGCCAACTGCAGTTTATCGGCGCCGCGCCAGTCCATGCACTGGAAATGCACGCTACCATCACGCGCATTCTCGGTGAGGCGTGTAGACGCGGTGCGCATGAAATCGACGAATTGAGGATCATCCATCTCGCCCGAGCCCATCGCGAACTCGCCATGTTTATGCTTGCCGAGGCCGGACACGTTGCCTGAAATTTTAACGTTATACGGATAATCCGTGAACACGACGTCTGCCACGTCCCCCTGCATGAGGTGGACAAAGGACTCCGGTTCGAGCGCATTGCCGCAGTAGATGCGGTGACCCTCGGCCAGCCAAAGATCGTCAGGGCGACTCACGATCGGCTCATCTTCATCCATGATCACCTGATCGTCGTATTCTTCATCCTCCGCTGCGCGTTGCTTCATGATGATCATATCGATCTGCGGGGCTTCGAAGCCCGTCTGCAGCACGTCGAACTGCAGGTCCGGGCTCATCAGATCCTGAAACTCAATCGCCAGGATACCGTCGTCCCAGCCTGCCAGCTCGGCAAGGCGGTTATCCGCGATCATGTACGCACGAATCTGCTCCGGGGTCAGGTGTGAAATGCAGAGCGTGGGCACCGTTTCCATCTTGAGCAGCTTCGCCGCTTCAAGGCGACCATGACCGGCAATGATGGTGCCTTCCGTATCGATCAGGATATGACCGATGAACCCGAAAGCATCGATGCTACTCGCGATCTTGCGAATCTGGCGCTTACTATGCGTACGCGCATTACGGGGGTTGGGTTTAAGTGAAGAAATGGGGCGGTGAACAATGTCACCATGACTTGAGTTTTCCATCTTGATAATCCTTGTCTGGAAACACAAACAAACAGCCGCGCAGCACAACGCCACGCTTCAAACCGTTTATTCGAATCAATCCAGGTGATTACTCAGGATGGCCTTCAAGCCTCGCTGCTCGCACGCAATGTGCCAATCTACCTTCCAAAAAACAAAACAGCGCTAAAAACCACTAAAACCAGCTTCCGAACACAATACCAACTGCCTTGTAAGGCTTAATATAAACAAATCAAAAAAGCATGAAAAGCTTTTTTTAGCCCACCTTGCTCATGAGCCACTCTACCAGCCCTGCACGCAGCACCATGGTGCAGAGTTTCTCTGGTCCAATCAGTGTCACGCGCGGGTCTTCCGCATCAAGTGCCATGGCATCATTCAAGGTATGATACACGTAGAATAATCGCTGCATGTCCCAGCGTGTGAATGCTGCAATATAATCATCCAGCTGTGCCTGCGATGTTTGAGATTTTACCTGCACCATGGCTCGCTCACCAGTTACCGGTAGTAGTAGCTCTATATCGGTTGTTTTAAGCCCATCGCCCACCACACTAACACGTTGCCAGCCGCTATGGCTGAAGATCAGCTCTACTGACCCGCCCCCTATAA
The DNA here is from genome assembly GCA_044341105.1 of Rickettsiales bacterium. GTDB lineage: Bacteria > Pseudomonadota > Alphaproteobacteria > Rickettsiales > UBA3002 > QFOX01. The sequence continues at coordinate 12,294 of JBIISI010000060.1, forward strand.
ATAGGTCCACTTCTAGAGTTACAACTGGGAGTATAGGAACCATTGATAGGGAGGATATTTATGGCGAGGAAGCGCTATACGGCGGAGCAGATCA
>JBIISI010000112.1:0-3435 GCA_044341105.1 Rickettsiales bacterium
AACGTCGTCGCCGTACCGAAATCAATCACTACCAGCGCCTGCCGATGCTCCGTCCATGCGGCGAAGGCGTTGATTAGCCGGTCAGAGCCAAGCTCGCGTGGGTTATCGATCAGCACAGGCATGCCCAGATCCGCCTCGCCCCCGGCAATCAGCATCGGTTCGCAATGCAGGTAGCTGCGCACGAAGCTTTTAATCGAAAAAATCGCATCCGGCACTACCGAAGAAATAATCGCCTCGCGGATTTGCGTGGGTTCCACCCCATGTTCGCGCAGCAGTGCAAACAGCCATACCGCATATTCATCGGCGGTGCGGTGCACATCGGTTTTAATGCGCCATTGGCGCTGGCCCGGATCGCCGCACAGCGCGAAACAGATATTGGTATTGCCGATGTCGATCGCGAGCAGCACGGCTATTCCTTGAATAGCACATCACCGGCGCTAATGCCCGTGACTGCCCCCGAAGCGCTGCGCAGCAGCAGGCGCCCCGAAGGGTCAATGCCATCGAACACGCCTTCGATTTTTTTATCGCCCATCAGCACCTCGGTCGCGTGTCCAAGGCGGTAGGCCTGCTCCATCCACGCTTTCTGCACGGGTTTAAAGCCTTTGCTGGCCCAGCTATCATACGCCGCAATGAAATTGGAAACGAAGCGCGATAGCACGATTTTCGCGCTGATGATCTCGACCCCCGAATCGCGCAGGCAGGTGGCGGGGTACAATACATGTTCCGGGTAGCTCTCGACATTGATGCCGACGCCCACGATCACCCATTGTTTCTCAATGCCCAGCGCATTCGGCAGGGTAAAGGATTCCAGCAGAATGCCGCCGAGCTTGCGGCCGTTTAGCAAAATGTCATTCGGCCATTTGCAGGCAATGTCGGCCTGCGCACCCACAATGCCTTTTAACGTTTCGGCCACGGCCACGGCCGCGACGAACGAAAGCTGCGAGCAGGTGGCAAGATCACATTCGGGCTGCAGCAGCACGGAAACAAACAGGTTGCCTTCCGCCGATACCCACTCGCGCCCCATGCGGCCCCGCCCGGCGCTCTGACGCTTGGCCCAGATGACCGCACCATGGCTTGCCCCGCCACCGGCGAGGCGTTTGGCCTCCTCGTTCGTCGAATCGAGCAGGTCATAGGAAAGCAGGTGATAATCGTTCAGCAGGTTGCTTTCTGCGTGTTTTTTCTTCAAGCGAACACTCCTGCGGCGGTTTCTGCAGCATCCAGAAGCACCGAAGGATAAAGGAAGAATAACGCGGTCACAAGGGCGCAAATGGTGAGCACCAGTTGCGACACAAACGGCACCCGGCGCTCCAGCCCCTGCGTCGGCTCATCGAAATACATGAGTTTCACGATCTTGAGGTAGTAGAACGCAGCCACCACACTGGTCAGCACACCGATCACCGCCAGCGTGTAGAGCTCAGCCTGCATGGCGGCCATAAACACGAACATTTTCCCGTAGAACCCGGCGAAGGGCGGCACGCCAGCCATGCTGAACATCATGATCAGCATGAAAAACGCAGCGCGCTGGTGGGTTTTGCTCAGGCCCTTCAAATCGTCAAGCGATTCGACCTGCATGCCCGCGCGGCGCATAAATAGCACAAAACCAAACGTGCCCACGCTCATGAACGCATACAGCGTCAGGTAAATCAGCACGGCTTTAATGCCTTCGGGCGTACCCGCCGTGACCCCGAGCAGCGTGTAGCCGATATGGCCGATCGAACCATAGGCCAGCAGGCGCTTGATATTGGTTTGCGTGAGCGCGCCAAACGCCCCCACCGCCATCGACGCGACCGATACGATCGCGAGGATATCCTGCCAGTCGGGCAGCAAATCGGCGAACGGCTGCATGAGCAGGCGAATGAACACCGCCATGGCCGCCAGCTTCGGTGCGGTGGCGAACAGCATCGTTACCGGCGTGGGCGAGCCCTGATACACGTCCGGCGTCCACATATGGAACGGCACAGCCGAAATCTTGAAGCTGAAACCGATGACCAGCAGCACCATGCCCACCACCGCGCCATAGGCGACGGCGGTCTGCGCCTCGCCCGTTGCGCCCAGCAGGTTCGCCATGGCGGTAAAGTTGGTGGTGCCGGTATAGCCATACACCAGCGACGCGCCGAACAGCATGAGGCCCGAAGCCAGCGCGCCCAGCGCGAAATATTTAAGCCCCGCCTCGGCGCTCAGGCTGTTATCGCGATCGTAGGCGGCGAGCACATACAGCGCCAGCGACGACAGCTCCAGCCCCAGATACAGGGTGAGCAGGTCGTTCGACGACACCATGACCAGCATGCCGATGGTGGAGAGCACCACCAGAATCGGGAACTCGAATTTCTTGTGTTCTTCCTGCGCCAGCCAGTCGAAGCTCATGCCAAGCACCAGCGCCGAGCTCACCAGAATCACCAGCTTGATGAACTGGCTGAAACTGTCGTTCACGATCAGGTCGTTCATGCCGAGTTCGGCGGAGATATTGAGCGGGAACAAGTCATAGGCCGCGAACCCGAGGACAAGGATGGCCAGCAACGTGATGCCGCCAGTGGCGCGCGCACCGCGGAAGGCACCGTACACCAATAGCAGCAGCGCACCTGCCGCCAGGATCAGCTCCGGCGTTAACATGCTCAGGCCAAGGCAATCAAAGCAGAGCGTTTTCATTCGGCATCTTCCTCTTCTTGCGTTCCCGCATCGTCTTCGGGAATCACTTCGTCATCATTCGTGTCAGTGTCCGGCACATCGCTCGGCACCACGGTTTCCGAGGTGGCCGGTGCCTCGCCCGGCAGCGGGCGATCCATGGTGGTCAGCAGCGCCTCAATGCTCGGCGACACCGAACGCGTCATGCTGGTCGGGTGAATGCCAAGCCACAGCGTCATGATAATGAGCGGTACGAAAATCAGGCATTCGCGCAGGCTCACATCCGGCATTTTCGCGACTTCGGGATTGGTCACTTCACCGAACATCACCCGGCGGTACAGCAGCAGCATGTAGGCGGCACCGAGAATAAGGCCGGTTGCAGCCCCCACGGCGGCCCATGTCGCGGCCTGATACACGCCCACGATGACGAGGATCTCGCCCACGAAGCCCGACGTGGCGGGAAGCCCGGCCGAAGCCATGGTGAACACCATGAAGAACGCGGCGAAATAGGGCATGATGTTGGTCACCCCGCCATACTGCGAGATTTCGCGGGTATGCAGCCGGTCATAGACCACGCCGACGCACAGGAACAGCGCGCCGGAGACCACGCCGTGCGAGATCATCTGGAAGTAAGCGCCTTCCACCCCTTGCTGGGTGAAGCTGAAAATGCCGAGCGTGACAAAGCCCATATGCGCGACCGACGAATAGGCGATAAGCTTTTTCATGTCCTCCTGCACCAGCGCGACAAGCGAGGTATACACCACCGCGATGACGCTGAGGACGAACACGAAGCTGGCATAGTAATGCGAGGCT
>JBIISI010000115.1:0-3400 GCA_044341105.1 Rickettsiales bacterium
TGCTCGACCTGCATGGCGTGCCGAGCATGATGGTGACCTCCAATCAGGCCAGCGTGACGCTCATCTATGAGCGCGTCCTTGCCCGCGACTGCAGCCAGCGCTATGTCGATAACAGCTCCAATCCGTGGAACACCAACCATGCGGCCTTCGGTTGCTCGCTGTCGGGCAACATTGTGCAGCAAGTGTCGAACAAGCAGCAATTCATCAACCCGAACCTCGGCGATATCCCGGGTGCACGCACGGCCATCCAGTCGTATAACCGCGCCTACATCCCCTACACCGCTCGCCCGGCGTATCAGGTGGAACAATCCCTCACCGGGAAGGCCCGCAGCAATTAATCGCGCGAACGGCGCGCTCGTCGTTGCGTGTTGCCACGTAAGCCGTTATATCTAATGGCATTCCGCAGTGAGGTTGCATGCGCGCATTGTTCATCGTTTTATCCGACCCCAGCCGCCAGCCATGGGCCGAAGCGCTCATTGGCGCCAGCGGTAACCCACCGCACCAGCAGTTCGTCGGCGCCCCCGCCAGCGCGGCGCAATTCCTCGCCACCCAGCAGCTTTCCCCCTCGCATATCGTGCTCGATATCGGCCCGGCGGGGCAAGACATTCTCCCCGAGATCGACCTGCTCGCCCAGCAATGCGAGCCGGGCACCCGCGTCATCGTGGTGGGCGACACCAACGACGTGCAGCTCTATCGCGGCCTGATCGCCCGCGGCGTGATCGATTACCTGCCCATGCCCGCCCCCGCGCCCGATGTGGTGCAGGCCCTGCGCAGTGGCGGCAATGCAGCCCCCGCCCCGCTTGCCCCGGCGGCCGCGCCCGCTGCCCCCACCGGCGGCAAGGAAAAGCGCGTCATCACCTTCCTGAGCGCCGCCTCGGGCGATGGCGCCTCGACCGCCGCCCTAAACAGCGCCTATGCCTTCAGCCAGTATTTCAACGGCTCCACCGTGCTGGTCGACATGGACTACCAATACGGCATGGTGGCCAAGCACCTTGCCCTGCAGAACCAATACGGCATCCGCGACCTGTTCGACCACCCCGAGCGCGGCATCGACGCCACGCTGATCAAGCGCATGGTGGCGAGCTACGACAAGCTGCACGTCATCACCGCCCCGGCGGAGCTGCGCTACCTGCCGAGCGTGAGCGCCGAAGCGGTGCGCGAGCTCATCAGCACGCTGAAACAAAGCTACGACACCATCATTCTCGATCTGCCGCATGTGTGGCTGCCATGGGTGGCCAGCACCGTGCAGCAATCGACGCAGGTCGTGCTGGTCGCGCAGCTCTGGCTGAAATCGGTGAGCCACGCCGCGCGCATGATGCGTGCCTTCCGCGACATGAACGTGCCGATCGAGCGCGTCACCAGCGTCATCAACCGTTCGGGCGCGAAATTCAAGGAAGCGATCGACCTGCGGGATTTCGAGCGCGTGACCGGCAATGCCGTGCGCCACACGCTCAGCAACGACATTAAAACCATCGTCGCCGCCGAAGCCGCCGCCCGCACCGTGATGGAGATGGATGCCAGCGCGCTGTCGCACGATATCGACCGGCTGGCGCGCGCACTCGCCGGCCTGCCCGCGCAGGAAAGCGCGCCCGTGAAAAGCGGCGGCCTGCTCGCCCGGTTTGGGAAATAGCATGTTCGGCAAAAAATCGAGCGATGACCATCCCAGCTTCGGCGGCCTGCCCGCCGGTGCGGTGAGCGCCAGCGCCTCGACCAGCCCCGACGGCATCGCCCGCTACCTCGATGCGCATCTCGAAACCAACGCCTACCGCGACGCGCGCAGCCAGCTGATCCTCGAGCTGCTCGACCAGCTGGATTTCCAGCTGCTGGAAAAACTGCAGCCCGAGCAAAAACGCGACCGCATCAACAGCGCCGTCGATAAGGTGCTGCCCTCCATCGCCGTGCCGCTGACCGCGCCGCAGATCACGCGCATCAAAAAACAGGCGGCCGACGAAATTACCGGCTTTGGCCCCATCGAGCCGCTGCTCGCCGACCCGGACGTGAACGACATCATGATCAACACCGCCAAGCGCGTGTTCATCGAGAAAAACGGCAAAATCCTGCTCACCGACATCACGTTCGGCAGCGAGCAGCATCTCATCGGCGTGGTGCAGCGCATCGTCAGCCGCGTGGGTCGCCGCATCGACGAGGCGAACCCGATGGTCGATGCCCGCATGCCCGACGGTTCGCGCTTCAACGCCATCGTGCCGCCGCTGGCGCTCGATGGCTGCCTGGTGTCGATCCGCAAATTCAAGAAAAACAAAATGCCGCTGTCCGACTACCTCGCCTACGACTCGATGAGCCCGGCGATGGTGCAGTTCCTGTCGCTGGCCGGGGCGATCCGCCTCAACGTCATTATCTCCGGCGGCACCGGTTCGGGTAAAACCACGCTGCTCAACGCGCTTTCCGGCCATATCGACCCGAACGAGCGCATCGTGACGATCGAGGACGCGGCGGAGCTGCAATTGCACCAGCCGCATATCCTGCGGCTGGAATCGCGCCCCGCCTCGACCGAGGGCAAGGGCGAGATCACCCAGCGCCAGCTGGTGCGCAACGCCCTGCGCATGCGCCCCGACCGCATCATCCTCGGCGAGATGCGCGGCGAGGAGGTGATCGACGTGCTTTCCGCCATGAATACCGGCCATGACGGCTCGATGGCGACCATCCACGCCAACAGCCCGCGCGATTGCCTGAGCCGCATCGAGAACCTCGTCGCCATGTCGAGCGTGCAGGTGCAGGCAAGCTCGCTGCGCTACCAGATCGCCAGCGCCGTGAACCTGATTGTGCAGATCGCCCGCATGCGCGACGGCAAGCGCCGCATCGTGCAGGTCGAGGAAATCCTCGGCTTCGACGGTGCCCAGATCGCCACCCAGACGCTGTTTTCCTACCAGACCACCGGCATGAATGCGCAGGGTGCGCTGGAAGGCCATTTCGTGGCGCACCCGGTGCGGCCCCATTGCATCGAGCAAGCCCAGTATTACGGCGTGGGCGAGGCAATGCTTGCATGTTTCCCTCCCGCCACCTAAGGTTTCGCGCATGAGCATTCTACTGGCAGCATTGGGCGTGGGCATCGTGAGTTATTTCGCGTTTGTTTTCATGTTTCCCAAAGCCCTGCCCGAAGAGAGCGGCGACCATATGCGCCAGGCGCTCGACCGCATTTACGAAGAAAACCGCTCGCACGAACGCGAACAGGCGTCGGTGCTGCGCGACCAGCTGCGCGACGAGCCGCCGCTGGTGCGGGCCGTGTTCAGCCTCGGCTTCATGCAACCGCTCTATCAGGCCGGGCTGCAGGCGGGCTACCAACATGATCTGAAACAGCTCATCCTCCTCATCGTTGGTGGCTTTTTCATCGGGCTTTTCCTGTTCTCCAGCCTTGGTTTCGGCCTGCTTAGCGTGGTGGTCG
>JBIISI010000009.1:0-42575 GCA_044341105.1 Rickettsiales bacterium
CGGCAGCCGGGTAGCGGATGGCGTTTATGAAACCCTGCTCGATGGATTCGAGATCGAGGAAGCGCGCCGCGCCCTTGGGCAGGAGGTAAAGCATTACCTGTTCATCGACGACCGTTTTACATGGTGGGATTGTGGGCGCTCCTACCTATGCCGTATGGTGGATATGCTGCATACCGGCCATGTGGATGAGATATTTTTCGGTCGAGAGGTGCTGACCGAGTGGGAACACACGCTGCGCTCGCTGGCAGGGAATCCCTAGGCTACCGCGTCTAATTCCTCTTGCGGAACATCGCTGGGACTCGAAAGCAGTAGCCGATCTTTTACACCCTCATCCAATACATCCATACCATCTCGCCAGAATCGTTTAAGCATCGAGCCGCCTTGGCAAACGTAGGACTCTGCCTCGAACAGGTCGATAGGGGGATGGACGGCCACGGTTTTAAGACCGGATTTCTTCGTGCCGTCGATGGAGAGAGCAACAAAGGCTCCCCGTTCTTTCGCATCCGCGAGCGAATCATACAAACGCGAAAGTGAGAAATCCTGAGCGCCATACAGTATTTTCTGGCTATCGACATAGGGCGGATCGCAATACAGGATGTCCCCGCTTCCGGCACGGCCTACAACCGCAGCGAAATCTCCGCACACAAATTCAGTGTTTTTTACGATTTGGTTCCACACTTTCACACGTGCCGCAAATTCTTCCGGGCGAATCGCATCATGCGGGCCAAGCGGGGTGCTTATATAACCATCCTTTTTCCGAAATCGCATAACGCCGCCATAGCAGGTGCGGGCAATAAACAGGAAATCGTGAGGGTTGGGATTGCTGTTGTAACGGGCCTTTGTCGCTTCATATGCCGCTAGCTTGTCCTTACTGTATGCCTGCCAATTCTCCGTGTAGCTCTCCACCAGTGCATGGGGCTGGCTTTGCACCAATTTCCACATGTCGATTAGCGGGGCCTGTATGTCGCAAACAACGGATCGCTTGGGCTGTAGGTGCCCTAATACCGCGAGGCTACCAGCGAATGGCTCATAATAGGTTTTATAGTCGGCGGGGAAAGATGAGATAATAAAGGGCGCAGAGCGATGTTTATTGCCAATATATTTTATCAGTGGCTTCACTCGCATCGTTAACCTGCACCCTCATCAGCAATTGTTGTGTCTGAGCTTAGCCCAAAATGTCGTGACGTTATACAGAAAGTTTACGGCGCATATTTGGTATATTTGGTGTTCCTCATGCGCGCGTAGGCGCGCGAGAGGGCGGTGGCTAATTTCGCATATTTACGGTTCCTCACATGCGCGGACGCGCGAGGTAACCTAGCGGGTAATGGCGGTGCGAACGTGGCCCGAAGTGGATAGAGAAGGTTCGCGACACGGTTCGCTGACCGGACAGGATTTTCTATCCTCCTATAATTGCAACCTCTCTGGGCGATAGACCTGCGGTCTCCGCAACCGCATCTTACATGTGAGGAGGGGGCGATCACCTTGTGGGCAAGCCCAGTAGGGACGTAATGGCTCGACTAGACTTAACCTAGACTCGACTTGAAAAAAGCAGGTCAATCCGGCTAAGATTCTGCTATTTATAAATAAAACATCGTTAGACTTAACTTGCTCGACTTACTTACCCTATTTTTGTTCTCGGGGTTTTACCCCTTTTCTTTATTAATCTTCTTTTTAAGTTAAGTAAGTTAAGTCTAAGTCGATTTAGCCTTGGGTTTTCCTAGCGAAAAGTGGACTCGACTTGCCCCAAACCAAGTCAAGTCAGGTCGAGTCAAGTCGAGTCTAAATAAGCATATGCTAATCCATCTGCTGCTTATGCTGGTTCATCCAATTGTGGATGTCTTTCAGCCGATAGCGAATGGGGCTGTTCTTCGCCATTCCCACCTTCACATAGGCGGGGCCAGTGCGCTTGGCGCGCATGGATTCTAGCGCCCGGAGGCTAAAGCCTGTGAGCTTCGCGGCTTGCGGAGCGGTAATGTATTCGGGAACGATCGTATCAAGGGGATTTGAGGATATCATAATAACCTGCACATCAAAGCGACCGTGTAGCCTGCCCTTATGACGAGAGCCGGTCGTTAGATGGCGGGCTTCACAAGCGTAGCCGCTTGTCGTTCGGGTTAGCCCTCGCTCCTGCTCAGAGCGATCCCAGTCGGTCGGGACGTCCCGTCACCCGCTGCTGGTTATTAGCCTCTCGTTACCTCTAGCCCATCCTTGCACCACCGATAATCAATTTAAGCACCACAAGATCTAGTGAGGGGCGAAAATCAAGAATGGTTGAAAAATAATGGGTTGTGGAAAACACCATAATACATCTTGTATCTGCCACTAACATCTGCATGAATGCGCATTGCCTTAAAAAAGGCAACGCCCCGCTCAATGAGCGAGGCGTCCACTGCAGGTGGGGGTAGCAAGTTAGCCGGGCCGGTCTCCAAAACTAGTCCCGGTGGGTGCAAGTCCCACTATCTCCACCACTTCCAGGGGCGGCTCTTGTAGTCGCCCCTTTTTCTTTTGTCATTCCCGAAAGAATAACACCGCAATTCTTAAGGAAGTATTAGGTTTACGTCAATACCTAATTAGATGCTAGTTAGGTTGTGTGGATAATGCTACTAATCCTTCCCTATGCCAACAAAACCACGCAGTAAAAACGACAACGAAAGCCGAAAAGTGCATCCGACAATAACGGTGCAAGCGATGGGTTATTTTCAGCATTTGGTCAAAATAGGGTATGGGAAGAACCGCACCGAAGTGGCAGCCTATCTCATCCAAAGAAGCCTCGATGACCTAATGAGGACCGGTGTCCTCAAGCCAGAGCATGCGCTTCTTGCGCAGGATAAGTCTGCAAAAGACTAAGTAGCATTGCAGATTTGGAGAATCGCGGCGGTCATTACGTTCTGCGTGGCGACGAGTTTATCGAACAGCGCCTTCTCGTGAATATACACCCCGTCGATGCCCTGCACCTTGTGGTCGAGCAGCAGGCGCGCCTCGATTTTGTCGATGCAGGCCCTCTGGGCAATGGTGCGATAGGTGTGGCGCAGGATATGGCCCGTTTCGCTGGGCAAGCACTTCTCCTTCCATACCTGCGTGACGATGATGCCGCGTGTCTTAGTGCTGCGTGTAGGAAACAGCCACGGCGAACCGGGATAGAGCACGTCGCACGTGTCCATCACCCGCTGCACCAGCGTCACCATGTAATCGGACAGCGGCAGATCGAAGGAGCGCCCGGACTTCATGCGCGGGATGGAGATGGCCTTCTCCTTGAGATTTACCCACTCCCGGCGCAGCGAAACTAGCGTACCGGGACGGAGGCCGGAGAGGATACCCAGCGTGTGCATGTCGCGGCGGATGGGATTGGGGATGGCCTGCACCTTCGCCCACCACTCCGGCAGGTAGTCCGGCATCAGGACGCGGTTGCTGGCGCGCTCCTTGTTGAAGGTCACGGCGACGATGGGATTAGGCGGTAACGAATCGGGGTCGTCCACCACCTTGAGCGCGAAATTGTAACAAGCGCGGAAATCCCGAAGCGACTGGTTCGCCACTACCGGGCCATGGTCGTTCGTGATGCGCTTATGCTCCTCGCGGGCGAAGCTGCGCTTGATCTCGTTGATCGGCATGGTCTTCCACTTGGGCAGATAGCGCTTCAGCCGCGCCTTCATGTCCTCGAAAGTACGTTCGCTGCGGTCGCGGGTGCGAAGGTCGTGGCCGTATTCCTCGTACAGCTTCTCTACCGTCCAGCGCTCGGCGGCGATGGTGGGCTTGGCGTTAGGGTCAACGCCCCGCTTGATCTGCGAGAGCATTTCCTCGGCGCGGATACGGGCTTCCTCCAACGACATATCCTCGGTGGTGCCCAGCGTGTAGCGCACGGTCTTCACCAAGCGGCGACGACCACGGTGGCCTGCCCAGAGGTCGCGCTGGATTTTGTAGGACTTGCTGCACTTATTCACGACGAGCATCAGGCCCGTTACTTTCGTGTCGCGGATCACCGCGAGCTTTTCCTTGTATTGCACCTTCTGCACGAAGGCTTCGGTCAGGCGGGTGGGTGCGTGTTTGGTCATGGTTCTCTCGTTACGTTAGCGAACCGTGTATCCACTCCCTTGCGAACCGTATGCGAACCGTTCAAGGAGAGGGACACAGCGGGGTTACGAGGGGAATCATTCCCAATAAGTGCTTGTTCGACAATCCATTTCTGCTAAGGAGAGGGTCAGGGAGGGGAGTGCTAAATCCCGTTCCTAAACGCTAGGTCGTGTGTTCGAATCACATCGGGACCACCACTTGCCGTGGGGTGCATTTCGTGATTAAGAGGGCGCATGAATGAACGCTCCCTTTTGCAGGATATGTGGCGTGGCGCGCGCGGACGTTGCCCGCAATGCGAAGCCCGCACCCTGTTTGCGCGCTATTTAAAAGTGGCGCCCGCCTGCACCGCCTGCGGCGAGGATTTCCACCACCACCGCGCCGACGACCTGCCCGCCTATATCGTCATCGTGATTCTCGGCCATGTGCTGATTCCGCTGCTGGTCGAGGTGGAATTGCGGTATTCGCCGCCCATGTGGGTGCATGCCGCGCTGTGGCTGCCCGCCGCCTGCTGGCTCACCTATTTCCTGCTGCCGCGCGTAAAAGGCGCGGTGGTCGGCCTGCAATGGCATATGGGCATGCACGGCTTCGCCGCCGCTAAAAAACAGCGCGACGCGCAGCCCTAGGCCGCCGGGTGCGCCGCCGCCTGCAGGGGCGGTACGCGCCATTGCATGAACGCATGGCACAGCCACGCCCCATCGAACGCGCGCCCCTGCTGCGCATGCAGCTGCGGTAATGCGCGCCATGGTACATCGGGGTTCAAATGGTGCGTTTCATGGTAATTGCTGTGCAGTAGCAGCGCAGAAACCAGCGGCGGCAATTGCAGTTCCTTGCCTGCTTTGCTGTTATCGGCCGGGGTCGCGTAGTGGTACATATTATCGAGGAAGGAAATGACCATGGCCCGCCCGGCCAGGCAGGTGGCAAGCCACCACGCAGCCGTGCCATACAGGGCAAAAGCGAGCGCGTACAGCGCCAGGCTCGCGAGCATATCCCAGCGCACCATGCGCACATGCCGGCGCTGGTAGAAGAAGCGCTCGCCCGCCACCGCCACATCGGCATACCCGCGCAGGAAGGTGGCGCGCGCCACCCGCAGGAACCATGGCCGCGGCAGGAAGGTCAGCAGCAGGCTGGTGATGACCTCGCCCAGATACAGCCCGAAACAGAGATTGGCATAATAATACAGCGCCCCGCCCAGCCCCGGCCGGCGTTGATGTTCGCCATGCCAGTGGCGGTTCATGCGGTGATGCATGAGATGGCCGAAGCGCAGCACATGGAACGACGCGCCAAGGCAGATGCCAAGCAGCCGCCCCTGCCGGTCGTTCATGGCCGCATCATCATGCAAATGCTTGTGGATCGCCTCATGGATAAGCCCCCACTGCACCACGCTGAGCGGCAGCAATCCCAGCAGCAGTACGGCAAGCGCGGGCGCCAGTAGCGGCACGGCCACTAACACCGCTGCGTGGAAGGCCACCATGCCTGCCATCAAAGGCCCGTTCTGAGAAGCGAGGGAATTTTTCATCCCGTCAATCAACGGGAAATCGGGTCAAACTGCCGTATGCGATGGGCTGCCATCCCATAAAAATTCCGTGAAGAGAGAAGGAAGTCACCCCCCGGTGTGCGGCGCAATATACCGTCGATTATTAATATTCTGGCGGATAAATTTCCTATCTTTTGGGCGGCGAAGAGAGTAATGCTGGCCCACACAAGGAATCATAGAAATTCCGGTGGCATCGGGAAGTAATGAAGAGCCAGAGGAAGCTCGTCGATGTGCTGAATTCCACACGCCGACATGCCTTTTACTGATGAATGGCATGCATCACGATAGGATTGATCGCCATGGGCTCCGCCAAACATATTCTCCTTGTTGAAGATTACCCCGCCAACGTGCTGGTTGCCACCACCCTGCTGGAAGATTTCGGCTACAGCTACGAGGTTGCCACCTCGGGCGAGGAAGCCATCCGCAAAATCCAGCAAAGCCAGTTCAACGCCGCCCTGATGGATGTCGAGCTGGGCGATGTGCTGTGCGGGTTTGAAACCACCCGGCGCGTGCGAAGCTGGGAGCAGGATCAGGCGCGCAGCCGCCTGCCCATCATCGCCATGACGGCGCATGCGCTGGCGGGCGACCGCGAACGCTGCCTCGATGCCGGGATGGACGATTACATCAGCAAGCCGTTCGACGTGGAAGAACTGCGCGACAAGCTGCTGAAATTCACCGCCGATCGCGTCGCCGCTTAATCCTTTTTATTTGTTTTTCGGCACCAGCGCCTTGCTGCCCGCCCGCGCGTTCATGGTGCGAATGAGGGTGGCGCATTCGCTATCCTTCCCCAGCGCAGGTTCGATGAAGGCAACCAGCGCCGCGGGTGGGAATAAAATGGCCAGCCCTGCTGCCGCGCCGCCGCGTACCAGCAGGTTACGCCCCTTCACACCCACGTCCGGCTTCTTCAGCGTGCCACCCACCGTAATCGGCGTGCGCGCCGAAATAAGCGTGGCGTCTTTCGGCTCTGCCCGCAGCACCAGGTCGAGCGCCTCGTCGTTCAGGTTCAGGCTGCCTTTGCCGCGCAATTGCGTGTCGCTGGTGTCGATCACCAGCGCATTCGACTGCATCAGCCCATTCTTCACGCCAAAATCGGCGATCACGCAACGCACCGCCACCGGCTGGTCGCCGGTCAGCACCAGCCCAAGGCTTTGCGCCACATCCAGCCCCAGCAGCTCAATGATCAGGTTGCTCAGGCGGCCGCCTTCCATGCCCAGCCCGATCGTGCCATTGCTGCTGGCCAGCATGGCGCGCAGCGATTTGCCGCTGCCGGTCAGTTTCGCCCGCCCGCCGATATAGCCGCGCGAGGGCGCAGCGTTCAAGGTTTTCTCCAGCCCGGCGAACAGGCGCGACAGGGCCAGCCGCCGCACATCCACATCCGCCGCGATTTTCACCGGCTCAGTGCGGGCATTGATGGTCACATCCGCCGCCACATCGCCGCTTGCCGTACCGAATTTCAATGGCTTAAGCAGTAGCAGGCGATCGTCCAGCTGCAGGTTCATGAGAAAATTATCGAGTGGCAGGTCGGTGGCGATAATCTGCGTGCCGGTAAAGCGCACCTGCGCATCCATCGCGCTCAGGCGGCTGATATCCAGGGGCATATCAGGAATGACGCGCGGATCGGCTTCGGCGGTGGCGGCCTGCTGTTTCTGTGTGGCCGAGGAATCGGCCTGAATGTCGGGGGTGGCCCCGATCAGCCCGCCGAGATCGGCAAAATCCAGCCGCTTGCTGGTAAAATCGGCGATGAAAAGCGGGCGGGTAGGCCGTGTGTCCCAGCTCAGGCGGCCATTCAGGTCGCTGCTGCCCATTTTTCCTTTGAAATCCGTGAATTTCCAGACCTGTTCCTCCAGCCCCAACTGGCCCTGCAGCCGGTAAGGCGGGGTGTGGGGCAAGGCAATCCCGGTCAGCGCATAAAGGTCGGCCGCGTCTTTACCGCGCACGGTCAGATTAAGGTCTAACCCTTTGAGTTGTAGCGGGTCCATGACCGTTCCTTCTAACGTGGCATGGGTATCGCCCACGCTCAGTTCCACCTTCAACGGGTAAGGCTCGCTGGTATCCTGCAAACTTAGCACCGACGCACCGGTAAAACTGAATTTCAATGGCTTACCCTGAAAGATGCCGCTTCCTTCGATCTGCACCGATTCGCGGCGATCCATGTTGCCTTCGATGGTGCCGAGCTTGGCGTCGATATCCACCCCTTGCTGCGCATCGCGGTAGCGCAAGCGGCCATCATGGATCAATAATCGGCCAATGGCCGGAATTTCACTCCGCGAATCCGGCGTGACGGCACCCACTGCCTGCCCTTCCGGGTTGCTGCCGAACTTCCAGTTCGCATTACCATCCTTATCTTTTTCCAAGATAATATCTGGGTTCTCTAAAACCAGTTCGGGAATCACCACCCGCCCACGCAACAAATGTTTGGCATCCACCGTTACGCTGATTTTCCTGGCACTGGCCATGAGCGGTTCCGGCAGGCCGACCATGTTGCCGACCGCAATACCCGACAGCGTCACCCGCGGCTTCAGCCCCCAATCGATTTTCGGTTTCCCGTCGAGGGTCACTTCGCGCCCGGTATTTTTGCCCGCCATGCGTGCCACGCTGCCGCTGAGATCGAACGCCAACACGAACAGCACCAGTCCCAGCATCAGGATGGCAAGGGCAAGGATGGCCCATTTCGCGATGCGCCGCCAAAGGGGGCGCGTGGTTGGTGATGGCATAGTGCTTCCAATCGATTCTTGAGGTCTGATCGTAATGATTTAGGAATCAATAACCCATTCGTCGCCGGGAGTTGCCGTGTCTGTTGTTCGCCGTTTCCTTCGCCCCGTTCGCCCCCTATGGCTGGCTGTCCAACGCCTGCTGGCCCATGATGGCGTCGAAATCGCGGGATTTATCGCCTATACCGGGCTGGTTTCGCTCTTTCCCTTCATCATTTTCCTGTTTTCGCTGGCCGGGTTCCTGGGCACGGTGGAAACTGCCCAGACCATCACCCACACCGCCTTTGAGTTCCTGCCCGACGAAGTGGCCGGCACGCTGCAGCCCATCATCGAGGAAATCTTCCTGCATCGCCAGCCGGGCCTCATCACCTTCGGTATTTTCGGCACGCTATGGGTCACGTCGGCCGGCGTGGAAGCGTTGCGGCTTGGGGTCATGCGGGGGTTTGAAATCCGCGAAACACGGCCTTTCTGGAAAAAACGCCTGATCGGCCTGCTCTTTGTGGGGTTTGGCGCGCTCGGCGCGCTGGCCGCCAGTGCGCTGGTGGTCATCGCCCCGTTGCTCATGCATTCCCTGCAGGCCATCACCCCGCTGCCTGCCCTGTTTGTGCCCATTGCCACGCTGCTGCGCCTATCGCTGGCCATGCTGCTGCTTAGCGGCCTGTTTGCGCTCAGCTACCGCTATTTGCCGCCCCGGCCGCTCGCGTGGCAAAAAGTCTGGCCCGGCGCGGTGCTTGCCGCCGCCCTCTGGATTGCGCTCGCCAGCCTGTTCTCGTTTTACCTCAGCCAGTCGGGCAGCTACACGCGCACCTATGGCAGCCTCGGCGGGGTGATGCTGACACTGCTGTTCCTGCATGTCTCGGCCATGCTGTTCCTGCTCGGGGTCGAATTCTCGGCGGTGATCGCCGCGCGCCGCAGTGCAGCAACACAAAAACTTGCATCCCCGGCACGGGGTGACTAACTAACCTGCCATCACGAAGGCAGGTATCCCATGAGCAAAATCAAAGTCACCACCCCCGTTGTCGAACTCGATGGCGACGAGATGACCCGCATCATCTGGGCGATGATCAAAGACAAGCTCATCCTTCCCTACCTGGACATCGACCTGAAATATTTCGACCTCGGCATCGAGCATCGCGATGCGACGAACGATCAGGTAACCGTCGATGCCGCCCAGGCCATCAAGCAATATGGCGTGGGCATCAAATGCGCGACCATCACCCCCGACGAGGCGCGCGTGAAGGAATTCAACCTGAAATCCATGTACCGTTCGCCCAACGGCACCATCCGCAACATCCTCGACGGCACCATTTTCCGTGCGCCGATCATCTGCAAAAACATCCCGCGCTATGTGCAGGGCTGGGAAAAGCCCATCATCGTGGGCCGCCATGCGTTTGGCGACCAGTACCGCGCCACCGACCTCGTGATCGACGCGCCGGGCACGCTGAAACTCACCTTCACCCCGGCGGATGGCAGCGCCCCGGTCGAGCACACGGTCTACGAATTCAAGCAGCCCGGCGTGGCCATGGGCATGTATAACCTCGATGCCTCGATCGAGGGCTTCGCCCGCGCCTGCTTCACCTATGCGCTGACGCAGAACGTGCCGCTGCTGATGAGCACCAAGAACACCATCCTGAAGAAATACGATGGGCGCTTCAAAGACATTTTCCAGCGCATCTACGACGCGGAATTCAAAACCCAGTTCACCACCGCCGGCATCTGGTACGAACACCGCCTGATCGACGATCTCGTGGCCTTCGCCATCAAGAGCAATGGTGGCTTCGTGTGGGCCTGCAAAAACTACGATGGCGACGTGCAGTCCGACGTGGTGGCGCAGGGCTTCGGCTCGCTCGGCCTCATGACCAGCATCCTCATCACGCCCGACGGCAAAACGGTGGAAACCGAAGCCGCCCACGGCACCGTCACCCGCCATTACCGCGAACATCAGAAGGGGAATGCCACCAGCACCAACCCCATCGCCAGCATTTTTGCATGGACGCAGGGCCTCGCCTACCGCGCACGCTTCGACGGCAATCTGCCGCTCGAGCATTTCGCCAAGAAGCTGGAGCAGGTGGTGGTCGAAACCGTCGAGGCTGGGCACATGACCAAAGACCTCGCCCTGCTGGTTGGCCCGCAACAGAAATACCTCACCACCGGTGAGTTTATCGACGCTGTGGCCGCGAAACTGGCGGCGTAAATTTCACCGAACGCGCCACGAAAAAAGCCCCGGGGCAGTTGCCGCCGGGGCCGGTATTTGTTGGGCAGGGGTCACCCTGCCCTCCTCAGGGTTAAAGGGTATTCAGTTTGGTCGTGAGCATGGGCACGACGTGGTAAAGCGTCGAGATCCCCATAATCACGTAAAGCGTCGTCAGGTGGGTGCCGAACAGGGTACCCAACAGGTCAATACCGATACCGGAGAGCGCGAAATGCAACCCGCCGATCACGACCAGAAACAACGACAATACATGGATCAGTTTCATAACCACAAACCTTCTAGCGAGGACCATCATTGGCTGGCGCATGCCCAACATGGGCCCTGCACCCTTCACCGTTTCGCGGTGGCGGCCCCGGCCTCACATGCCGCGGCTGCATCGAAGGCTTCGGGAAATGGCCCGAAACCCGCAACAATCCTCAGTTTCTTTATAGCAGAATTCCCCGCGATTTTCGCGTGAAATCGTCGCTGCAGCGCGTCATATACGTGCAGTGCAATAGGAGTGGTTAGAGTCTAAGAGTTCAGAGTCCAATCACTCAGACTCTAAACTCTAGACTCTCTCTTTAGATATGAATCGCGCGGCCATCCACGGCGAGGGCGGCTTCTTTCACGGCCTCGTTGTGCGTGGGGTGGGCGTGGCAGGTGCGGGCGATATCCTCGGCGCTGGCGCCGAATTCCATGGCCAGCACGGCTTCCGCAATCATCGTGCCCGCAAACGGGCCGATGATATGCACGCCGAGCACTTCGTCGGTTTTCTTGTCGGCCAGGATCTTCACGAAGCCCTCGCTCATGCCCGCCGCGCGCGCGCGGCTGTTGGCCATGAACGGGAATTTGCCGGCCTTGTATTCGCGGCCCGCTTCTTTCAGCTCTTCCTCGGTCTTGCCCACCGTGCCCACTTCCGGCCAGGTATAAATCACACCGGGAATCGCATCATAGTTCACGTGCGGTTTCTGGCCGGCAATGGTTTCCGCCACATACACGCCTTCTTCTTCGGCTTTGTGCGCCAGCATGGGGCCAGCAATCACGTCGCCGATGGCGTAGATGCCCGCAACGCTGGTTTGCAGATGTGCATCCACTTCCACGCGCCCACGGTTATCGGTTTTAATGCCAACGCTCTCCAGGCCAAGCTTTTCCGTGTAGGCTTTGCGGCCCACCGCCACCAGCACGATATCGGCTTTCAGCGTTTCGGCGTTGCCGCCCTTAGCATCTTCAAAGCTAAGCTCAACGCCTGCTTTACCCGCCTTCGCGCCGGTCACTTTTTTGCCGAGCAGGAACTTGAAGCCCTGCTTCTCGAGCGTTTTCTGGAATTGCTTGGCCACTTCCGCGTCCAGCCCCGGGGTGATGCGGTCGAGATATTCCACGACGGTCACTTCCGCGCCGAGGCGGCTCCACACCGAGCCCAGCTCAAGACCGATCACGCCCGCGCCGATCACGATCAGTTTTTTCGGCACTTCGGCCAGCTCCAGCGCGCCGGTGCTGCTCACGATTTTCTTCTCGTCGATGTCGATGCCCGGCAGGCTCATCACATCGGAACCGGTCGCGATGATGATGTTTTTCGCGGCGTATTTTTTGCCTTCAACCGTCACTTCGTTCTTGCCCGAGATGCTGCCCCAGCCCTGCAGGTAGGTTACCTTGTTTTTCTTGAACAGGCCTTCGATGCCTTTGGTGAAGCTGGTCACGACTTCGGTCTTGCGCGCCATCATCTGGCCAAGGTTCAGCTTCACGCCGGTCACGTCGATGCCGTGCTTGGCGAATTCGTGGTTCACGTCGGCGAATTTCTCGCTCGATTCCAGCAGCACTTTCGAGGGAATGCAGCCCACGTTCAGGCAGGTGCCGCCCAGTGCGCCACGTTTTTCCACGCAGGCGGTTTTCAGCCCCAGCTGCGCCGCACGAATGGCCGCCACATAGCCACCCGGGCCACCACCGATTACTACTACGTCGAAATTCTCAGTCATTTTATTCTCCTAACCATTGCCATTCCCGCGCACGCGGGAATCTCCTTCACGGGGATCCCTGCTTTCGCAGGGATGAGCGATAACAATTACAGACCCAACAGCAGGCGGCGGGGATCTTCGATCGCCTTTTTCACGCCAACGAGGAAGGTCACGCTCTCGCGGCCGTCGATGATGCGGTGATCGTAGCTCAGCGCCACGTACATCATCGGGCGGATCACGATCTGGCCGTTTACCACCACCGGGCGTTCTTCGGTTTTGTGCATGCCGAGAATGCCCGATTGCGGCGGGTTGATGATCGGCGTGCTCATCAGCGAGCCATACACGCCACCGTTGGAAACGGTGAAGGTGCCGCCGGTCATGTCGGCCATGGTGAGGGTGCCGTTGCGGGCTTTTTCGGCGGCGGCGGCAATGTCGGCTTCGATCTGCATGATCGACTTCTTGTCGCAATCGCGGATCACCGGCACCACAAGACCCTGCGCGCCGCCCACGGCCACGCCGATATCGTAGTAGTTTTTGTAGATCACCGAATCGCCGTCGATCTCGGCGTTCACCGCCGGGATCTGCTTCAGCGCGCTGACCACGGCCTTGATGAAGAAGCCCATGAAGCCAAGGCGCACGCCGTATTTCTTCTCGAACTCGTCTTTGTATTCCGCCCGCAGCGCCATGACGTTGGTCATGTCGATTTCGTTGAAGGTGGTGAGAATGGCCGCCGTGTTCTGCGACTCTTTCAGGCGGCGGGCGATGGTCGCGCGCAGCTTGGTCATCTTCACGCGTTCTTCGCGCGGGCCGGCGGCGGGAGCCGCGCTCAGGCCATCGCCTTCCAGCGCTTCGATCACGTCGCCTTTGGTCACGCGGCCATCTTTGCCGGAGCCCTGGGCCACTTTCACCTGCGGGTTCTCGGCCAGCATTTTCTCAGCAGCTGGGCCGTTCTTTTTGCCTTCGGCGGCGGGGGCGGCAGCGGCGGGTTTGGCCTCTTCCTTCTTCGGCGCCTCGGCTTTCTTTTCTTCTTTGGCCGGGGCAGCGGCAGCACCGGCTTTGCCCGCTTCCACCTTACCAAGCAGCGCGCCCACTTCCACGGTCGCGCCTTCTTCCACCGCGATCGACGACAAGACGCCCGCTGCCGGGCTCGGCACTTCCACGGTCACTTTGTCAGTTTCGAGCTCAACGAGCGGCTCGTCGGCCTTCACGGCGTCGCCGGGTTTTTTGAACCATTTGGCGATGGTCGCTTCAGAAACGGATTCGCCGAGGGTGGGAACGATAATATCAGCCATGTAATTCTCCAGTGCTTAGGCTTTTTTCTTTTGTTTCACGATTTCTGCTTTCGGCAGGGTGAGCGCCTGCTCAACCAGCCCCTGCTGTTCGCGGGTGTGGATTTTCAGGTAGCCGGCCGCGGGCGATGCCGCTTCCGGGCGGCCCACATAGCGCAGGCGGTACTGGTCGCGGTCCAGCGCGTCGAGGATCGCTTCGATCTTCGGCTGCAGGAAGCGGTACGCGCCCATATTCTCGGGCTCTTCCTGGCACCACATGACCTCGGCGTTCGGGTAGCGCTTGAGCTGCGCTTCCACATCGACCGCCGGGAACGGGTACATCTGCTCGACCCGCACGATGGCAATATCCTCGATCGCTTTTTCGCGGCGGGCTTCCAGCAGGTCGTAATAGACTTTGCCGCTGCAGAAGATCACGCGCTTGATCGCGGCGTCCTTGGCGAGGCCGTCCACTTCCGTAATCACCGGCTTGAAGCTGGTGCCGGGGCCGAATTCGGCCAGCGTGCTGATGCAAAGCTTGTGGCGCAGCAGCGATTTGGGCGACATCACGATCATCGGCTTGCGGAACTTGCGGCCCACCACCTGACGGCGCAGGGCGTGGAAGAAGTTGGCCGGGGTGGTGCAGTTCACCACCTGCATGTTGTCGTCGCCGCAAAGCTGCAGGAAGCGCTCGAGGCGCGCCGAGCTGTGCTCGGGGCCCTGCCCCTCATAGCCGTGCGGCAGCAGCAGCACGAGGCCGCTCATGCGCAGCCATTTGATCTCGCCGCTGGCGATGAACTGGTCGATCATGATCTGCGCGCCGTTGGCGAAATCGCCGAACTGGCCTTCCCACAGCACGAGCGCGTTCGGCTCGGCCAGCGAGTAGCCATATTCAAAGCCCATCACCGCGTATTCCGACAGCGACGAATCATGCACTTCGTAATGCGCCTGACCGTCGGCAATGTTGTTCAGCGGGGTGTAGCGCTCTTCGCTTTCCTGATCGATCAGCACCGAGTGGCGGTGGCTGAACGTGCCGCGCTGGCTATCCTGCCCGGTGATGCGCACCGGCGTGCCGCCGGCCACCAGCGAAGCAAAGGCCAGCGCCTCGCCCATCGACCAGTCGAGCCCTTCGCCGCTATTCAGCATTTCTTCTTTCTGCTTCAGCTGGCGTTCGATTTTGCGGTTCAGGTTGAACCCTTCCGGCACCTTGGTCAGGTTCAGGCCGAGCGTCGCGAGCTTTTTCAGGTCCACGCCCGTATCCGGCTGCTGGCCGAGGCCCGCTTCGGCGCGGCCATAGCCCGCCCATTTGCCTTCCAGCCAGTTGGCCTTGTTCGGCTTAAATTCTTTGCCCGCGTCGTATTCCTTCTGGAAATGCGCGTTGAGCGTTTCCATTTCCTCGCCCACATCGGCCTCGGTCATGGTGCCCTCACTCACCAGTCGCTGGGCATAGACTTTCGCCGGCAGCGGCTTGGCCGAGATGGTTTTATACATCAGCGGCTGGGTGAACATCGGCTCGTCGCCTTCGTTGTGGCCGTATTTGCGGAAGCAGATGATGTCGACCACCGTGTCGCGCGCGAATTCCTGGCGGAACTCCGTCGCCAGTTTGCAGGCGAACACCACGGCTTCGGGGTCGTCGCCGTTCACGTGGAAAATCGGCGACTGGATGCCCTTGGCCACATCGCTCGGGTACGGCGTGTAGCGCGAATAGCGCGGGGCGGTGGTGAAGCCGATCTGGTTGTTCACGATCACATGCACGGTGCCGCCGGTGCGGTAGCCGCGCAAATCGGCCATGCTCAGCGTTTCGGTGACCACGCCCTGGCCGGCAAATGCCGCGTCGCCATGCAGCGTCAGCGCCATCACTTTTTTGCGGTCGGCGTCGCCCAGCTGGTCTTGCTTGGCGCGCACTTTGCCGACCACGACCGGGTTCACCGCCTCGAGGTGCGAGGGGTTCGCGGTGAGCGAGAGGTGCAGCGCTTTGCCGCCCGGCATGGGCCGGTCATGGCTGGCGCCGAGATGGTATTTCACGTCGCCCGACGTATGCACGCTTTCCGGGAAATCGAGATTACCGTTGAAGATCGAGAACAGCTCGGAATAGGGCTTGCCCATGATGGTGGTGAGCACGTTCATGCGGCCGCGGTGCGGCATGCCGATCACAATCTCTTCCACGCCCACGGCGCTCGCGGTTTCCAGCACGGCAAGCAGGCCGGGCACCATGGCGTCGCCGCCCTGAATGGAAAAGCGCTTCATGCCGGTATATTTCAGCTGGGTGAATTCCTCGAAGCCTTCCACTTCCAGCAGGCTGCGCAGAATGTTCTTTTTTTGCTCAACGGTGAAGTTCATGTGGCCGCGCGCATCTTCCACGCGCTGCTGGATCCACTCGCGCTGCGCGGGGTCCTGGATATGCATGAATTCCACACCCAGCGTGCCGCAATAGGTTTCGCGCAGAATGCCGAGGATTTCGCTCAGCGTGGCGCGTTCTTTGCCGAACTGGCCGCCGAGGAAAATCGGGCGCTCATAGTCGCTGCTGGTGAAGCCATAGGTCGCCGGGTCGAGGTCGGCGTGCATTTGCGGTTTTTCGATGCCCAGCGGGTCGAGCGTGGCGGCGAGGTGGCCGCGCACCCGGTAGGCGCGAATGAGCGCCTGCGCGCGCAGCGCGTCGAGCGCGGCGGCTTCCACCGCTTTGGGGTCGAGCCCGCCTTTGCCCTTTTCGTCTTTTTTCGGCAGGGGCGCGTCCATGTCCGGCTGGCCGATCACCGCCGAGGGTTTCTTTTCCCAGCTCGGATGCTTGGGCGCCGGGTCGCTCAGGCTGGCGAAAAACTTCTGCCAGCTGGCATCGACACTGTTCGGGTTGGCGAGGTAGCGGCTGTACAGCTCCTCGATAAAGGTGGAGTTGGCACCGTAAAGGAAAGAATTTTCAAGTATTTCGCGGCTCATATCACGCTCAAGAATGGGGGTGCGTGCAAGGCTGCACGCTCCCGCGCGTTCTACGCGTGCGCCCTCGCCCTTGCAAGCATATTTCGCGGAAATGCTGTGTTGCGGCGCGGTATACGCAGGGCCGTGGCGGCCAAACAGCCACTTGGCATGGCATGGCATTTCCTGCTATGATTGCGCCATGCGCCGCGCCTTTTCACTGATCGAGCTTTCCATCGTCCTGGTCATCCTCGGCCTGCTCACGGGGGGCATTCTTGCCGGGCAAAGCCTCATCCGCGCCGCCGAACTGCGCAGCATTGCGGCCGATATAAGCCGCTACAACACCGCGTACCGCACCTTTCAGGATAAATATTTCGGCGTCCCCGGCGACTTGCGCAACGCCACCAAATTCTGGGGGTTTGCCAACGGCACCGTGGGCAATGATGCCGCCTGCTACGATGCATCGCAAACCGGCCCCGGCACCTGCGATGGCAATGGCGATGGCTATTGGATCGCCACCAGCGTTTCCTCCAACAACCCAAACGTCGAGAATTTCCATGCGTGGAAACAGATGGCGAATGCGGGGTTAATCGAGGGCACCTATACCGGCTATCGCGGCCCGAATTCAAACTACAACACCACCCCCGGCACCAACGTGCCGCGCAGCCGTATCAGCAATGCGGGCTTCAGCTTCTGGACCACCCTTGCGGGCTCAGACGCCAACTGGTACCCGCAAAAAACCGGGAACCTGATCATGTTTGGCACATCGACCAGCGGCATCACCGAAGCCCCCGCCATTAAGCCCGAAGAGGCGTGGAATATCGACATGAAGATGGATGATGGCAAACCCGGCCTTGGCAACACGCGCACCCATAAAATGGGCAGCGGTTTTACCCCCAACTGCACCGACGGCACCGACCCGAATACCTCCGGCTATGCACTGAACAACAGCGCCATCGCCTGCAACAGCTACACCTATCTGTTCTAAATCGCTATTTGCGGCACTGGTGAACGCTCGCGCGCAGCAACGGCGCGCCCTTGGCCGACAACACCTTGTTCACCCGGCATTTGCTCTGCACTTCGATCGCGCGTTTCTGGCGGTATTCCACAAACCCGTCCTGATCTTTTTCACCGCCCGCGGCCACCCATTGGTTGCCAGCCTGCTTCACCACATAAATCTTGTGGTCATCGATGTTCACGATGGCTTTGTCCGGGTGGTTTTTAATCGAGGTGGGCACGGGGTCGCATGCAGCGAGCAACCCCAGCGCTGCCGTGAGCATGAGGGCGTAACGCATGGAAAACTCCAGATGAGTGAATGAAGCGCCGGGAAGCCATAATACGGCGGATATAAAAAGGGCGTAAGGCAATGCGCCTTACGCCCTTTTTTCGTGCGCCGGGATTAGCCCAGCAATTCTTTCAGGGTCCGGCCCATGAAAGCGGGGTTTTCGGTGACCACGATCCCGGCCGATTTCATGGCCTCGATCTTGTCGTCCGCCCCACCTTTGCCACCGGAAACGATGGCGCCGGCATGGCCCATGCGGCGGCCCGGAGGCGCCGTGCGGCCCGCAATGAAGCCGACCACGGGTTTTTTCTTTTTCGACTGCTTCAGGAATGCGGCAGCGTTTTCTTCCGCATCGCCACCGATTTCACCGATCATGATGATCGCGTCGGTGTCGTCGTCGGCGAGGAACATTTCCAGCACGTCGGTGTGGTTGGTGCCGTTCACCGGGTCGCCGCCAATGCCCACGCAGGTGCTCTGGCCGAAACCGACCGCGCTGGTTTGCGCCACGGCTTCATAGGTCAGCGTGCCCGAACGCGAGAGAATGCCGATGCGGCCTTTCTTGTGGATGTGGCCGGGCATGATGCCGATTTTGCATTCGCCGGGGGTGATAACGCCGGGACAGTTCGGCCCGATCAGGCGGGTTTTGCTGCCCGAGAGCGCGCGCTTTACCTTCACCATGTCGAGCACCGGAATGCCCTCGGTGATGCAGATCGCGAGTTCGATTTCGGCATCAATGGCTTCCAAAATCGCGTCGGCGGCGAAGCGCGGCGGCACGTAGATCACGCTGGCGTTCGCGCCGGTTTTGGCGCGGGCTTCGTGCACGCTGTTGAAGACCGGCAGGTCGAGATGTTTGCTGCCGCCCTTACCGGGGGTCACGCCGCCGACCATCTGCGTGCCGTAGGCAATCGCCTGCTCGCTGTGGTAGGTGCCTTCGCGGCCGGTGAAGCCCTGGCAGATCACTTTGGTGTTTTTATTAATCAGAATGGACATGTGCTAACTCCTTACGCAGCCTTCGTGCCTTTAACGGCACCGGTGATTTTCTCCGCCGCATCCGCCAGGTTATCGGCGGGGATGATGGCCAGACCCGAGGTGCTGAGCATTTTCTTGCCCAGCTCCACGTTGGTGCCCTCTAAGCGCACCACGAGCGGCACGCTGAGCGACACTTCACGCGCCGCCGCAATAATGCCTTCCGCGATGATGTCGCAGCGCATGATGCCGCCGAAAATATTCACCAGCACGCCTTCCACATTGGCGTCGCTGAGAATCAGCTTGAAGGCTTCGGTCACTTTTTCCTTGTTCGCGCCACCGCCCACATCGAGGAAGTTGGCGGGCTCCGAACCGTACAGCTTGATGATGTCCATGGTCGCCATGGCGAGGCCTGCGCCGTTCACCATGCAGCCAATGTTGCCATCCATCTTCACGTAGCTGAGGCCGAACTTGGCGGCTTGCAGCTCGAGCGGCTCTTCTTCGCTTTCGTCGCGCATTTCGGCCACTTCCGGCTGGCGGAACAGGGCGTTGTCGTCGAAGTTGAATTTCGCATCGAGCGCGATCAGCTTGCCCTGCTTGGTGATGACCAGCGGGTTGATCTCGACCTGCGACGCATCGGTGCCGACGAAGGCGTTGTAGATGCCCTCGACCATTTTACCGAACGCGCCCTGCTGCTCGGCGGGGATTTCCATGCCGAACGCAAGCTGGCGCGCATGATGCTGCTGGAAGCCAGCCGCCGGGTCGATATGCACGGTGATGATTTTTTCCGGGTGCGAAGCGGCCACTTCTTCAATGTCCACGCCGCCTTCTTTGCTGCCCATGAAGGTCACGCGGCTGGTGCCGCGGTCGAGCACCGCCGAGAGATACAGTTCCGTACCGATGTCGGAGCCTTCTTCGATGTACACGCGCTTGACTTCTTTGCCCTCGGGGCCGGTCTGGTGGGTCACCAGTACCATGCCGAGCATTTCTTTGGTCAGGCGCTTCACTTCGTCGAGCGACTTGGCGAGTTTCACGCCACCGGCTTTGCCGCGGCCACCCGCATGGATTTGCGCTTTCACCACCCACAGCGCGCCGCCGAGGGATTGGGCCACCTGCTCGGCTTCCGCCGGGGTATAGGCCACGCCACCACGCGGCACAGCCACGCCATATTTCGCCAAGACCGCTTTGGCCTGATATTCATGAATATTCATTTTATAGTCCTCTCTGCTACTAATGCGGCGACATTTTGAATTTTGCCTCCGGAATCTTTAATTTCTATTTTTTCCTGATGCGCGGCACTTACGTTGCGTGCAACCACATCGGCAATCATTTTCATCTCAGCATCGCCCAAAAGATCGCGCTCATATGAAATTCTTAATCCCCCAGAATGTGTATCGATAATAGTAAAATTCAGCGGTACTTTGTAGGAGGAGCGCACCGGCGGCAGTTCTGCCAATTGCGCGCGAACCATTTGAGCCAGCTGTGTATTATCAACACCACGCATAGGAACCGTTACGCTGCTTTTTTGTCCAGTTTGGTGGCCGCTACCAACTCGCGCACGGCGGCTACCGAATGTTCGAACTGCTTCTTCTGTTCTTCCGGCAGTTCGATCTCAACAATCTGCTCCACACCCTTGGCGCCAATCACGCAGGGCACGCCCACGTAAATGTCCTTCTGGCCATATTGACCGTTCAGGTAGGCGGCGGCGGGCAGCAGTTGTTTTTCGTCTTTCAGGTAGCTGGTCGCCATGCGAATGGCGGCGGCGGCCGGGGCGTAGAACGCCGAGCCGGTTTTCAGCAGGCCGACGATTTCGGCACCGCCGTCGCGGGTGCGCTGCACCATTTTATCCAGCGCATCCTGCGAGATTTTGCCCATTTTCACCACGTCCGGCAGCGGAATGCCGCCGACGGTCGAGTATTTCACCACCGGCACCATGGTGTCGCCATGGCCGCCCAGCACGAAGGTGCTGATATCCTGCTGGCTGGTGCCCAGCGCTTCGGCGAGGAAGTAGCTGAAGCGCGCCGAATCGAGCACGCCTGCCATGCCCACCACCTTGTTCGGGGCGAAGCCGGTTTTCTGCTGCATCACCCACACCATCGCATCGAGCGGGTTGGTGATGACGATGACGAACGCGTTCGGGCAGAATTTTTTCAGGTTCTCGGCCACCGTGCTGATGATGCCGGTGTTGGTGGCAACGAGGTCGTCGCGGCTCATGCCCGGCTTGCGGGCGATGCCGGCGGTCACGATCACCACGTCGGCGCCATCGAGGTCCTTGTAATCGTTGGTGCCCTTCACGCTTGCATCGATTTTCTCGATGGCGAGGCTCTGGCTGATATCGAGCGCCTTGCCTTGCGGCAGGCCTTCCACCACGTCGAACAGCACCACGTCGCCGAGCTGCTTGAGTGCCGCCAGATGCGCCAGCGTGCCGCCGATGTTACCAGCGCCAACAAGACCGATTTTTTTGCGAGAAGCCATAAACCCTCCGAGTGGGGAATTGAGAACGAAAAATCGGCTCGGTTTTAACCACACCCCACGGGTGATGGCAAGGTTTAAGCGGCAGTCACGCCTGAAACGGAGCGTTGCCACCCGTGCATGCCCAAATTTTCATCAAATCGTCACACACGGCGGCACGACGCTGGTTACATTGGTGCCAAAAAACAACAAGGCACGCCATGGAACATCATCCCTACGACCATCTGCGGCTATCGTCGCTCAATGTGAAGCGCGAAGTGCTGGATGCATTCTTTTACCAGCCCTGGGTAAAAACCCGTATTCGCGCCCTCGCCGAAATCGAGCGCGCGCCGGAGCGCTATGGCACCACCCAGAACCTGACCATTGCGTTGCGCAAATTATTGCGCGACCGCATTGCCACCCTTGCCCAGAATTACGCCAGCTGCGCCGACCAGCTTTGCGCCCCCACGACCACACAGGATGAGCGGCTCAATTACCTGCGGGGCGACCTTGCCGCGCTGTACGAGGCCTGCGGCCATGTGGATGCGACACTGGTGGCGTGCGCACAAACCAGCGGCACACCGAGACTGCTGGAGGAGATCAGCAAGCACGGCAATATCAGCTCCGCCGAGGATTTCATGCACCTCACTGGCACGCTGCTCGACGAAATGAGTGCCCAACTGCCCGCCATGCGCTCCCACCGCGAAGTGCTGGCAGAGGCCAATTTGCGCGACATGCTGGCAGCGAAAGGGGGTTCGCTGGGCATCGCGGTTCCGCCCGCCACGCTGCTGTTGCCTGCTCCCGAAAAGCCCGTCGAAACAATCGCTGAAACACCGGCCGATGCACCCCGCCCCAATACCGAGCAGGCGCGGCTTGCGGCCTGCACCGAAACCCTGCTGCACGACCGCGCCAGTCTGGATGCGCACATGTTGATGGCGCTCGAGCATGGCATTCGCGATGCGCTTTGCAGCATTGCGCTGCCCGGCCGCGATAGCGACGGCATGAGCTGGTACAAACAGCTCACGAATGCGGCCACCTATCGCCAGTCCTTCCTTGGCAGCCATGCCAAAAACCAGCCGAAGCCACCCAGTTTCCAATCCACCCTGGTGCTAAAACGCGAGTGCGAGCAAGCCATCGACCATCTCGCCAAAATGGCGGCGCAGCATTACATGCCCGGCCAGACCCACGACGATATCGAAGCGAGCTACAGCCGCCTGATTGAATCCATCGAAGCGCTGGTGGCCATCATGCCGAATGCGACCGCCGCGCTTGGTAGCGCCAATTTGCGCGACCAATTGCATGGCAGCCTGTATCCCGCCATTGAAAATGGGTTCGAGCGGGCCGCACAAAAGCTGGCGAAAGACAGTTTTGTAACCAGCATCGCCGCGGCGCGCAGCCAATCCTGCAACAGGCCGCAGCGGTAGTTGCCATGGCGAAGATGGCGAAGCGCGATCCCTATCGCGAAGATGTGACAGTGAAGGCCGCCATCGATGCAGCGCGGCATCAGGTGCTGTCTGGCGCACGCAAACCGTGGTGGCCGCAAGTGATGCGCGCCACCGAATATGCCCTCGATTATTACGGCGCACCCACGCTCAGCAATGGCCGCCCCAATCCGCATTATGACCCCATCGCCGCCGGGCAATTGCGCGATGGCATGCGGCTGCTCAACCACGCGATCGAATCCTACGCCCGCTGCGCCCGGCGCGAAGTCATCGGGGATGAAAATGAATGCTACGGCCTTGTGAACATCTACACACGCGCCCAAAACGACATCACCTGCTGCCTTGTCATGCTGCGCAGTCTGGTACCGACGGGCAAGCATGATCGCCCGTTTCCGGATGTTCAGAAAGTAAGCGACGCGCTCGGGGTTTTGTATCACGCCATGCGCGATGCCATTGGCGAGTCGCGCGACCGGCATGCCCAGCTCGGCGCGCGCATGCGCTATGCCGCCGAGCGCGACGGCGCCGTGTCGTTTACCGAAATCCTGAACGATCCCAGCCGCCGCTGGGGCGAACGCGAGCGCTAAGCGCCGCGCTTACTTGTTCATGCGTTCGAAGAACTCGTCGTTGCTCTTGGTGTCTTTGATTTTGTCGAGCAGGAATTCCATCGCGTCCATCGGCCCCATCGGGTTCAGGATTTTGCGCAGCATCCAGATTTTCATCAGTTCGGCTTTATCGTAGAGCAGGTCTTCTTTGCGGGTGCCGGATTTGGCAATGTCGATCGCCGGGTACACGCGTTTGTCGGAGAGCTTGCGGTCAAGCACGATCTCCGAGTTGCCGGTGCCTTTGAATTCCTCGAAGATCACCTCGTCCATGCGCGAGCCGGTTTCGATCAGCGCGGTGGAAATAATGGTCAGCGATCCGCCGAATTCGATATTGCGTGCCGCGCCGAAGAAGCGCTTCGGGCGTTGCAGGGCGTTAGCGTCCACCCCGCCGGTCAGCACCTTGCCGGAGCTTGGCACCACGGTGTTGTACGCGCGCGCCAGGCGGGTGATCGAGTCGAGCAGGATGATCACGTCCTTCTTGTGCTCCACCAGGCGTTTGGCTTTTTCGATCACCATTTCGGCGAGCTGCACGTGGCGGGTGGCGGGCTCGTCGAAGGTGCTCGACACCACTTCGCCCTTCACGCTGCGGCTCATGTCGGTCACCTCCTCGGGGCGCTCATCGACCAGCAGCACGATGAGGTAGCATTCCGGGTGGTTCTTTTCGATCGAGTGGGCGATGTTCTGCATCATCACCGTTTTACCGGTGCGCGGCGGGGCGACCACCAGCGTGCGCTGGCCCTTGCCCTGCGGCACGATCAGGTCGATCACGCGCTTGCTGAGGTCTTCTTTTTTCTTATCGGGGTCGTACCATTCCATTTTTAGGCGCGACTCGGGGTACAGCGGCGTGAGGTTGTCGAAATTCACGCGGTGGCGCAAATTCTCGACCGGCTCGAAATTCACGCGCTTGGCTTCGTTCAGCGCGAAATAGCGCTCGCCTTCCTTGGGTGCACGGATCGGTCCTTCGACCGTGTCGCCGGTGCGCAGGCCGAGTTTTTTCACGATGGGCGGGGCCACATAAATATCGTCCGGCCCGGCGAGGTAGTTGGCCTCGGGGTAGCGTAGGAAGCCGAAGCCGTCCTGCAGCACTTCGATGGTGCCTTCGCCGGTGATTTCCTCACCGTTTTCCGCGCGCTTTTTCAGGATGGAAAACACCATCTCCTGTTTCAGCAGCGAGCTGGCGTTCTCCACGCCCGCTTCTTCGGCTTTGGCCAGCAGCTCATGCGATTTGAGCCGTTTCAGTTCTTGTAGTTTCATGGATATTCTCGTGACGTGTTTTTTTTAAGGAGGGAAAAGGGGCTCAAAATCTGGGGAAGATTCTTTGTGGGGCGCGATTTTCAACAATGCGCTGCCGAGCAGTGATGCCCCTAAAATAGCGTTTTTTCTTTATGGGTCAAGGAAAAAGAGCGATGAACTCCCGCTCACCCCCTGCCCGCCTACCGATTGCCAGTCTATTGAATCGTGAGGATCAGCCCGCAGGCGATGGTGGCATTGGCAAGATCATAGGCCGCGTTGGCTTCGACCGGATCGTTCGCGCAGGCGTTCATGGTGGCATAGCCCGGCGTGCCGCTTCGGAAGGTCGTCACTACACCGAACGCGGGCCTGCCATCGTCCAGCTTGGTATCGATATTCCAGGCTTCCTCGGGTTTCAGGAATGGGCCGGAAACAGCAGAGTTCGGCGGATTCGTACTCACCCCCACGTAATAAACATCGCTGTAGCTGGCATTGTAAAGATTCTGCTGTCCATTGACATGTTTCACATAAATTGGCGTGAAAAGTACGTTGGCCATTTTTAGCTTGGGCGCATTGGTTCCCACGACCGAACCGTAATTGCGGTTGGTGACGGCGGTGCCGGTGCCGGTGAAGCTTCCTTCGATCAACCCGGCATTGGCCAAATGCTGCCAATAGCGGTGGCCCTCGTAGGTTTGCATCTGGGTCATGGTACCGAAGGAGCCGTTGCCATCGCCGTTGCAGGTGCGTTTATCGGTGCTTGGGAAATCGTAACACGCGGCGTCATTCCCGGTGGTGCCAGACGCAATATCCCAGAATGCTGTGGCGTTGCGCATGTCGCCCGGCAAGGCAAAATATTTATCGCGGAAGGTCTGATTGGCGGTCATGAAGCGCTGGTAATCACTCGCCACCGAGCGGATCTCCGAAGCCCGGATCAGGCTTTGCCCGGCGAGGATGCCGCCAGTCAGCAGCCCGAGAATTACCAGCACGAGACTCAGTTCGATAAGGCTGAATGCCTGATAGTGTCGGCAACCATGGGAAGAAAAGCGCATACCATTATGTGCCATAACTAAAAAAATTTATCATCAAAAAAGCGGGTTTTCGCCATTCGTTACTAAAATGGTTTGGTAACCGCAAACAACACGATGACGATAAACACCAACGTCACCGCTTCGTTGATAATTTTATAGAATTTCGGTGTTTTTGGCCGTTCGTCGCGGGCGAAACGACGGCGGGTTTTGGCAAAAAACCCGTGGAGGCCGAACATCACCAGCAGCAGGGTTGCCTTGATATGGAACCAGCCCGCCTTCTCGGGATGCACGATGGTGATGAGCCAGATACCAAACACCAGCGTCAGGATCATCGCCGGGTTGATGATGATGCGCAGCAGGCGGCGCTCCATGATTTTCAGCAGCTCCGAGCTTTCCGAACCCACTTGCGTGCCGGCATGGTAGGCAAATAATCGCGGCAGGTAAAACATGCCCGCCATCCAGCTGGTGAAAGCGATGATGTGGAAGGCTTTGACCAGTAGGTAGGTGTTCATGCCGCGGCTCCGCATTGGGTGAATGTTTTGGGGCACAGGCGCGCGCCCGTGTGGGGCGCGCACCGCGGCGTGCCCTCCAGGCCGAGGCAGATATCGGCAAGCCCGGCAATGAACTGCGCATTCACCGACAGGGTGGGTACGCGGTAATAGCGGTCGAGGCCGTTGTCATGCGCCAGCGCGGCGTATTCGATATCCAGCTCGACCAGCGTTTCGGAATGTTCCGACACGAACGCGATCGGCACCAGCACGATCGGTTTTTTCTGCCGCGCCGCGCGCAAAATTTCCGCATCCGTCGCCGGGCCGATCCATTTCATGGGCCCCACGCGGCTCTGGTAGCAATTCACGTAATCCGGCGTCTGTTCCAGTTCGGCCAGCACCGCTTTCGTCATCTGCTCGACCTGCCACTGGTAAGGGTCGCCGCGTTTCACCACTTTCTCGGGCAAGCCATGCGCCGAAAACAGGATGCGCGGGGTGCCGTATTGCGCCGCTTCGTTGTAGTAGGTGCGAATGAGCTGCGCATGGGCTCGCACGATCTGCGCCTGCGTCGGGTAGCAGCAGAGCTTCCAGCTCGGGGTTTTGCTCAGGCCCACACTTGCGGCAGCGCGATCCCATTCCGCAAACGATGAGGCCGTGGTGGTGGTCGAGTATTGCGGGTAAAGCGGCAGCAGGATGATCTGGTCGGGGGCGTAGGCTTTTACTTGCGCGGCCACTTCGTCGGCGCGCGGGTGCCAATAGCGCATCACGGTAAACACGTCGACCTGCCCATGCTGGGCGAGGGTTTTTTGCAGCGCTTCGGCCTGCGCCAGTGTGTTTTCTAAAATGGGCGATTTGCCGCCCAGCTCATCGTAGATTTTTTGCGCGGTCGGGGCGCGGCGGCTGGAGATCAGCTTGGCCACCATCCACCGCAAGGGCCGGGGCAGGCGAATAATCGCCGGATCGAAAAACAGGTTGAACAAAAACGGCTGCACTGCCTGCAAACTGTCGGGCCCACCGAGATTGAACAGCACAATGGCCGTTTTCTGTTGCGGCGAAATGGCTTTCATCGGCGATAGCTTTTGATGCACGCGCTCAACGCTTCCACATGCGCAATCGGCGTGTCGGGCACAAACCCATGGCCGAGGTTGAACACGCAGGGCGTTTGCCCCAGCGTTGCCAGAATCCGCTCGGCCTGCGCCAGCATGGCAGGCTGATCGGACGCAACCAGTAACGGGTCGATATTGCCCTGCACGGCCTGGTTGCCATGGCGTTGCGCCATCGCCCATGCAAGGTCGGTCTGCTGGTCGATGCCGATGCAATCCACCCCTGTCTGCGCCGCATAAGCGCTCAGGTTGGTGGCGGCACCTTTGGCAAACCCAATCACCGGAATATGCGGGTGCGACTGCCGGATCGCCGCGACGATTTTCTTCGTCGGCGCAATGCTCCATGTCGCAAATTCGGTTGGGGTAAGCAGCCCCGCCCAGCTATCGAACAATTGCACCGCCTCGGCCCCGGCATCGATCTGCGCGCGCAGGTAGGCGATGGTGGCATCGCTCAGCGTGTCGATCAATTGCTGCATCAGCGCCGGCTGTGCATAGGCGAAGCGGCGTGCGGCGGCGAATTCTTTCACGGCCGCTTTGCCGCGATCGCCCTGCAGCATGTAGCAAGCCACCGTCCACGGGCTACCGGCAAAGCCGATCAGGGCCGCGCCTTCGGGCAAGCCCTTGCGCACGAGCCGGATGGTTTCCATCACCGGTGCGGTTTTTTCTTCCACCGTCTGCAGGGTGAGCTGCGCAATGCGCGCGGCGCTGTCGGTGGTTTCCACCACCGGCCCCTCGCCTTCGGCAAAGCGCACATCGACCCCGAGCGCATAGGGCACCACGAGAATATCGGAAAATAAAATCGCGGCATCCATGCCAAAGCGGCGCAGGGGCTGCAGGGTTACTTCCGCCGCTTTTTCCGGAGTGAAGCACAAATCCAGAAACCCGTTCGACGTCGCACGCAACGCCCGGTATTCAGGAAGGTACCGTCCGGCCTGCCGCATGAACCAGAACGGGATACGCTCGGTCACTTCGCCTTTCAGGGCACGGATTAACAGTTTGCTCTCACTCATCTTCTTCTTATCTTTTTATTAAAGATTTATAGTAGTTGTTAGTTGGTTGACCATAGATCGGGGATTCACACAAGCCCCATGCATGTGCTATGGTTTTTCCCAAAGGCAAGGCTGTGGGCGATACCACGGATAATTGCCTTAAGCACCTTAAAGAAAAAAATAAAAGGGATGGATGGCGATGGCTTAATCCCCAACGCAGGATGGGCGTGGCAGAATCTATCCGTCTGGGGAGAAATCATGGGCGAGCGCATCGAATAGATACGAGTAACTTTGACCTTTTGCTCTGCGTGGTGGATAAGGGCGAAAACACCCCACGATTTATCCACACACATGCGTCAGTTCCATCTCCATCTTGTCTCCGACTCCACCGGCGAAACCGTCTCCTCGGTCGCGCGCGCCAGCATGGCGCAATTCGACCGGGTCGAAGCGGTCGAGCATATCTGGCCGCTGGTGCGCACCAAAGGCCAACTGGAAAAAGTCATCGCCGCGCTCGATAGCCATCCCGGTGTGGTGATGTTCACGCTGGTGGATGCACAGATGCGCGAATTGCTACGGCAGGCGGCCAATAAGCGTGGCCTGCCCTGCATTCCCATCCTCGGTCATGTGGTGCGTGAACTTTCCAATTACCTCGATGTCGAAGCCACCGGCGCCCCCGGCCAGCAATACGAATTGAGCGAGGATTATTTCGCCCGCATCGACGCGATCAATTACGCGCTCGAACACGATGACGGGCAGGCGACATGGGAACTCGAGCAGGCCGATATCGTGATTGTCGGCCCCTCGCGTACCAGCAAATCGCCGACCTGCGTCTACCTTGCTTACCGCGGCTACAAAGCAGCCAACGTGCCCTATGTGCCGGGTATTTCCCTGCCGGAAAATATCGCCGGGCTGAAGCAGCCGCTGGTGGTTGGCCTCACCATCAGCGACGAACGGCTGATCGAAATCCGCACCTCGCGCCTGGCCGCCATGAATCAGGATACCAACACCGATTACGTGCGCGAGGAACGGGTGCGCGAGGAAATCGAGTCGGCCAAAAAATTCTTCCGCCAGCAGGGCTGGCCGGTGATCGACGTGACCCGCCGCTCGGTCGAGGAAACCGCCACCCTCATGATTCAATACCGCCAGCGGCAGGTGGAAAAACGCCGGCAGGCTGCCTCGCCCGCCGATAAAGGAACCAACGCATGATTCAAACCGGCCTGATCGGTTACCCCGTTTCGCATTCGCTTTCGCCCGTCATTCACCAGCACTGGCTGGAAAAACACGGCATCGCAGGCGCGTATAAACTCTTCACCACCCCGCCCGCGCGGTTGCGGCAAACCCTGCTGCGCTTCGCCAAAAAAGAGGGCATGGGCTTTAACATCACCGTGCCGCACAAAGAAGAAGCGCTGCCCTTCATGGAAACGCTCGATCCCGCCGCCACCGCCATCGGTGCCGTTAACACGGTGCAGGTAAAAGATGGCGCATTGCACGGCTACAATACCGATGCGTACGGGTTCATCACCCAACTGGCGACGGGCGGCCTGCCCGATCTGTCGCATGCGGTGATTCTGGGTGCGGGTGGCGCAGCGCGCGCGGCCATCGTTGCATTGCAACAGGCCGGTGCCGGGCGCATCACGCTCATGAACCGCACCAGCGAAACCGCGCAGCAGCTGGCCGACGAATTCGGCGGCCACGCCACCGCGTGGGACATGGCGGGCGCGGTGCTTCGCGATGCCACCTTGCTGGTCAACACCACCAGCCTCGGCATGAAGGGCCAACCGGCACTGAACCTGTCGTTGCAATCCCTGCCCGCCCGCGCCTGCGTTTACGATATCGTCTACAACCCGCTGGAAACCACCCTGCTGAAAGCCGCCGCCGCACGCGGATGCCGCACGGTCGACGGGCTTGGCATGCTGCTTTACCAGGCGCAAAAAGCCTTCGCCATCTGGCACGGCATCACCCCCGTGGTCGACGATGCGCTGCGCAACAAAGTGCTGGCGCATGGCGGCTGAAATGCGCATCATCGGCATCACCGGCGGCATGGCCTCCGGCAAATCGACGGTGGCGAAACTGATCGCCCGCGACCGCTACCCCCATCTCGATGCCGATGCGCTGGTGCACCACCTCATGGCCACCGACCATGCCACCATCCGCACCATCGGCCAGCATTTCCCCGAAGCGCTGGTGGGTGGCATGATCTCGCGCGTGGCGCTGGCGCAGGCCATCGCGCGCGACGGCCATCACCTTAAAACGCTGGAATCCATATTGCACCCGCGCGTGCGTGCCGCCGAAGAAGCGGCCATCGCCGAGGCGCGGGCCGCGGGAAAACGCGCCGTCATTCTCGACATTCCCCTACTGTTTGAAACCGGCGCCGAGGCGCTGTGCGACGTGGTCGTTGCCGCAAGCGCGCCGCTGGAGACCCGCAAAGCCCGCGCCTTTGCCCGCCCGGCCATGACCGAAGAAAAATGGGCGGGCCTGATCGCCCGTCAGCTGAGCGACACCGAGCGCAACGCCCGCGCCGACCACGTGATCGACACCGGCGGCAGCATGGAAGATACGCACAATCAGGTAAAAGCGCTTCTCTCGGGCTGGCAGCTGCCGTAAGATCGCGCCATGCGTGAAATCGTGCTTGATACCGAAACCACCGGCCTTGATCCGTTTTCCGGCCACCGGCTGGTCGAAATCGGGTGTGTCGAGCTGGTGAACCATGTGCGCACCGGCAACCATTTCCATTGCTACCTGAACCCCGAGCGCGACATGCCGATGGAGGCCGAGCGCGTGCACGGCCTGTCGGAAGCGTTCCTGAAAGACAAGCCGCGCTTCGCCGAAGTGGCCGCCAGTTTCCTGCAATTCATCGGCGATTCCACGCTGGTCATTCACAACGCCGCGTTCGACATGAAATTCCTGAACGCCGAACTCTCGGTGGCGAACAAGCCGACCATCCCCATGGAGCGCGCGCTGGACACGGTGCTGATGGCGCGCAAGCGCTTTCCCGGCCAGCCCGCCTCGCTCGATGCGCTGTGCAAACGCTTCAACATCGACCTCAGCGCCCGCACCAAACACGGCGCGCTGCTCGATGCCGAGCTGCTAGCCGATGTGTATCTGGAGCTGATGGGCGGCCGTCAATCGAGCCTTGGGCTGAAAGCCGAAATCGCCGCCACCGGCAGCGAAGGCAGCCTGAGTTTTTCCGGCCACACCGATCTTCCGCACCGCCAGTTTCCGCCCAGCCTCGATGAGCTGGCCGCGCACAAAGCGGCGGTGGCGAAGCTGAAAAGCCCGCTCTGGCCGACGGAATAACGCGACCCAACGGCTAGTGGCTGCCGGTCGCCGGGGCCTGTTCGGCCTGCTGGCGGTGGGCGTAGAGCGCGGCGAAATCAATCGGCTCGAGCTGCACGGGCGGGAAACCGCCATCGCGCGTTGCATCGGCCACCACGCGGCGGGCGAATGGGAACAGCAGGTTCGCACCGGCAATAAACAGGGCGCGCTCGGCGTCGGCGTTGCTCAAATTGCGCAATTCCACCACCCCGGCATAGACCAGTTCGCATTTGAACAGCACGTCGCTTTCCTGCGTCGCGGTCACCGCAATGTGGATTTCCAGCTCATGCAGCGGCCCTTCGATGGCGTTGGCGCGCAGGTTCAGATTCACCTCCAGCGCGGGTGGCTGGTTCGGCGTGAACAGCCCCTTGGGCGCGCGCGGGTTCTCGAACGAGAGGTCTTTCACGTATTGGGCGCGCAGGGCCATGGTGGGGGCGTTGGTGGTGGGTGCTACGTCGCTCATGGTCTGAATTCCTTGTTTTTTGTGCTGGGGGGTTTATATCAAACCCGTTGAGCCCAACGCAAGAGGAGTGATGGTGGAAGGCGGTTTTCCCTACGGCGATATCATTGTCATCGGTGCCATCGCGGCGTTCATCATCCTGCGTTACCGCGCGATGCTGGGTGAAAAATCGGGCCGCGACACGCCCGATCTCACGCGTCGCCCCATGACCGATCTTGAGCCCGTCATCCAGCTGCCCGAGCGCGAAGCCGCGCGGCAGAAAGTGGCGGAGCGCGCCACCATCGCCAGCGAGCCCGCGCCCTTTGCCGAGCCGTTCGCCGCGATGCGCGCGATCGACCCCGAATTCACCGCGCCCGAATTCCTGGGCGGTGCCAAAGCGGCCTTCGAAATGGTGATCGACGCCTACAACGAGCGCGATCACGACACGCTGAAAATGCTGCTCGCCCCCGCGATCTATGCCGAGTTCAAAACCGCGCTGGATGCCGACGAACGCGCCGGCCGCACGGCCCACACCACGCTGGTCGCCATCGTGAAATCCGAAATCGCGGATGCGGTGCTCAACGGCACCAAAGCGCGCATCACGGTTGATTTCCTGAGCGAACAGATTCCCCTCGTGCGCGACCGCGACGGTGCCATCATCGAAGGCGATGCCAGCGCGCAGGAAGCGGTCGAAGACCAGTGGGTGTTTGAGCGCAACCTGAAAAACGCCGATCCCGCCTGGAAGGTCGTCGAGACCTAGCCGGTTACGCCGCCCGGCGCGGCTGGCCGGGCAGCGCCGCAATCTGCATGAGGCCGTGGGCGAGGCGGGCTTCGATCTGGTCGCTGTAGCGTTTGGAATCAAGCTCGAGCAATTGCAGCATCGCCTGCGCATCGGCCAGCTGGGTGGCGCTCCAACGGCTGGCGGCGGCTTTTAGCGGCGGTTTGGCTTTAAAAAACACTGGCGGGCGCAGGCGTTCAATCGCGCCATCGACCGATTCGCCCTGTGCCCGCAGCGCGGCGATGTCTTCGAGGCGGGCGAAATAGCGCATCATCGCGCGCACCAGCACCACCCCGGCATTGCCCTCGGCCAACAGGCGGTCGCTCAGGCGGCACAGCCCCACCATATCGCCCATGGCCACGGCCTGCGTGAGGTCATCCAGCGAACGGTCGTTGTTTTCGCCGACCGCAAGGCGGGCATCGTCGAGCGTGATTTCCTCGGCCTCGTCGCCGACATAGAGCGAGAGTTTTTCCAGCTCGTTGAGAATGATCTGGCGGTCGCCGGAAAGCTGGCTGGCGAGGTAGCGCATCACGTCGGTATTGGCGCGCAGGCCATAGCCGCGCAACGTGTCGCGCACGATTGCCTCAAGGTTCATGCCCTCGTCTTTGTAGCAGGCGACGCAGCCGATCTCGCCGGCGCGCTCGGCCCATGTGCGCAGCTTGCTGCCGCTCAGGCTTTCGCTGCAATAGAGGATCAGGAAATTGTCGGGGCTGCGCCGCGCGAGGGCTTCTTCGATCGCGGGCAAATGTTTGTCGTCGACGTCGCGCAGCTGGATCACGCGCTTGTCGGCCATCAGGCTCATGGCGGCGAGTTCATCGGCCAGCAGCGCGCCATCGTCATGGATCTGTTCGGCGGAAAATTCCATGCGCGCCATGGCATCGGCGTTCGGGCCCAGCCAGCTCTCGGCCAGCATGGCCACGCGCTGGCGCACCTGCCCGCCATCGACGCCGTAAATCAGTGCCCCGGCGGCTTTGCCGGGGTTGCGCAGGAACGGCTCGATGTCGCGCGCGGTGAGTTTCATATCAGCCTCTGGCTGATAAGGTTTTGAATGGCGCTGCGCGCTGGAAGGGATCTGCTAAAACATGGGATATCCCATGTTTTAGCCCTTCGCCCCTTTGGGGCTGACCCTTTCCGCTGCGCGGCTCGCGCAGCTTCGGCGCTACGCAGTCGCACAAATCATGGTGGCTGGAATATAGGGTGGAGGGGCTCACTCGACCGTCTCCGGGTTGAGTTTGACGAGGAGGTTCGACAGGCGGAGTTTGTAGTCTTGCGCCAGCTCGGTCACGCCGCGCTTGCGGGCGTCTTCTTCCGAGACATACGACGCGTAATCGGCGGTTTCGGAAATGTTGTAGCTGGAGGTGCGGCTGAGCGCGCCCTGCTGCACCACCTTGCCATCGAGGATGCGCAATAGCTGGTAGTTGCTGCGGTATTCGATATCGCCGCGGCTCGAGGTGCCATCGGGGTTGATGAACAGGTAAATCTCGCGCTCGGTGAGGGTGATTTTCAGCGTGTAGAGCTTCTCCGCATGCTGGTGGTCGGGGTTCACGCCGTCTTCGATTTCGGCCTTCAAAAGCTGGCCGAGGCGCGTGCGGTCGACCTCGATGCGCACGGCGCTTAAATCGGCATCGGTGAGGGCGCGGAAGGCGCGGCCATGCAGCGGCTGGAAACCACAGGCGGTGAGGGACAGAAGGAGCAGAACAAGGATCGGGCGCATGCCGCATCTATGGCATGGCCGCCCGGCACGGCCAAGAATTTCTTGCACCGACCCGCCCGGTTTGTTGTGCGCGACAAAATCTCTCACCCCGAAGAGGCTGTCACCCCGGCCCTGTGCCGGGGTCTGCCGGGCCACGGATGATGCGCGGAAATGGTGGCACGGCGGATGCCGGGACAAGCCCGGCATGACAGGGTTGTTTTTGCCGCGTTCCTGAGTCGCAGACTCTTGACTCTAAACGCAACTCAAGCGCCCCGGCCCTACGCCGCGACGATGTTCACGATGCGGTTGGGCACGACCACCACTTTTTTGACTGATTTGCCTTCGATCGCCCCCTGCACGCTGGGTTGGGCAAGGGCGGCGGCCTCGGCCTCGTCGTTGGGCAAATTTTTGGCCAAAGCGAGGGTCGCACGCAGCTTGCCGTTCACCTGCACGGCGACGGTGACGGTTTCGTCCTCCAGCAGGGCCGGGTCGGCCTTGGGCCAGGGCCGCGTGGCGATGAGGTCGGCATGGCCCAGCATGCCCCACAGCTCCTCGGCCAGGTGCGGCAGGAACGGGGCGACGAGGTGCAGCACGGCTTCCACCGCTTCGGCGAACACGGCCTTCGCCGCATCGGTGGTGAGGTCGAGTTTCTCGAGCGCGTTGGTCAGCTCGCGAATGCGGGCGACGGCCTTGTTGAAATGGAAGGCTTCGATGTCTTTCGTCACCGCGTCGATGGTTTTGTGGGTGTGCTTGCGCAACGCGACGAGATCGCCGCCCACGTCGCTCGGGCGTGTATCGTAGGCGAGGGCCTGCGTGTTCTCGGCCACCAGCCGG
This sequence comes from Rickettsiales bacterium, assembly GCA_044341105.1. GTDB lineage: Bacteria > Pseudomonadota > Alphaproteobacteria > Rickettsiales > UBA3002 > QFOX01. Next base: position 35,272 of record JBIISI010000009.1, read on the forward strand.
TAGAGGCGCTGCAAATAGCGCCACGCGCCATCCACCCCGGCCTCGGTCCATTCAAGGTCGCGCTCGGGCGGCGAATCGCTCATCATGAACAGGCGGGCGGTGTCGGCGCCATACGCGTCGATGATGCCGCGCGGATCGACCGTGTTCTTTTTCGATTTGGACATTTTCTCGGAACGGCCCATGACCACGGCGCGGCCACCGTCGATGGTTTGCCAGTTGCCCGCCTCGTCCTTCGCCACTTCGGCGGGGTAGAGCCACTCGCCGGTTTCGGCGTCTTTGAAGCTGGCATGGCCGACCATGCCTTGCGTCATGAGGCCGAGGAACGGCTCATCGACGCCGGGGAGGATGCCGCAATCGCGCAGCGCCTTGGTGAAGAAGCGCGCGTAAAGCAGGTGCAGCACGGCGTGCTCGATGCCGCCGATATATTGCTTCACCGGCAGGAAGCGCGCTGCTTCGTGGGTGATGCCCCGCCCCTGCCCGCCACTGGCATAGGCCGCGAAATACCAGCTTGATTCGAAGAATGTGTCGAACGTGTCGGTCTCGCGCCGCGCCGGCTTGCCGCAGCTTGGGCAATCAACATGTTTCCATGTCGGGTGGTGATCCAGCGGGTTGCCGGGTTTGTCGAAAGTTACATCGTCCGGCAGGGTAACGGGCAAGTGCGCTTCCGGCACCGGCACCACGCCGCAGTGATCGCAATGGATGATGGGAATGGGGCAGCCCCAATAGCGCTGGCGGCTCACGCCCCAGTCGCGCAGGCGGTAATTCACTTTGCGCGCGCCGATGCCCATGCGCTCCAGTTCGGCGATGGCTTTTTCTTTCGCTTCGACAACATTGAGGCCGTCGAACAGCGGCGAGTTGACGAGGGTGCCATCGTCGGTGAAGGCTTCGGTTTGCGGGGCGGGGGTGCCGGCAATCACCGGCAGGATCGGCAGGCCGTATTTGCTGGCGAATTCAAAATCGCGCTGGTCGTGCGCCGGGCAGCCGAACACCGCGCCGGTGCCATAGCCCATCAGTACGAAATTGGCGATGTAGAGCGGGTGTTCGCGGCCGGTGAAGGGGTTCACCACGCGCAGGCCGGTATCGAAGCCTTTTTTCTCGGCTTTCTCGATCGCTTCTTCCGAAGTGCCAAGGGCACTGCATTCTTGAAGGAACGCGGCGAGATCGGCGTTGCCGGGCGCGAGGTGCGCCACCAGCGGATGTTCGGGCGCGATGGCCACGAAGCTCATGCCGTAGAACGTGTCGGGCCGGGTGGTATAAATTTCAATGTCCTTGCTGGCGACGGGCGACGAAGGGCTGTCGACCAATGCCAACCGCACCAGCGCGCCACTGGATTTGCCGATCCATTTCTCCTGCATGATGCGCACTTTGTCGGGCCAGCCCGACAGGCCGCCCAGCGCCGTTAAAAGCTCGTCGGCATAGTCGGTGATTTTCAGGAACCACTGGCTGAGCGTGCGCCGCTCAACCGGCGCACCGCTGCGCCAGCCTTTGCCATCGATCACCTGCTCGTTGGCGAGCACGGTGTGGTCGACCGGGTCCCAGTTCACCACCGCTTCCTTGCGGTAGGCGATGCCGCGCTTCAGGAATTCGAGGAAGAATTTCTGCTCGTGCCGGTAATAGTCCGGCAGGCAGGTCGTCACTTCACGCGACCAGTCATAGCTGAGGCCGATGGATTTCAACTGCTCGCGCATGGTGGCGATGTTGGAGAGCGTCCATTCCCGCGGGTGGATGCCGCGCTGGATGGCGGCGTTCTCGGCGGGCAGGCCGAACGCATCCCAGCCCATGGGGTAGAGCACATTGTAGCCCAGCGCGCGCTTGAAGCGGGCGGTCACGTCGCCCAGCGTGTAGTTGCGCACATGGCCCATATGGATGTTGCCCGAGGGGTAGGGGAACATCTCGAGCACGAAATAATCGGGCTTGCTGCTTGCGGGCTGGGTGTCGAACACCTGGCGTTCGGCCCATGCCGACTGCCAGCGGGCCTCGGCCTCGCGCGCGTGGTAGCGCAGATTCGGACTGCTCATCGGTTAGTACCCCAGCTGCTGCACGCGCAACTGGCGGGCGCGCGTCAGCACCGCGTCTTCCAGCTTGCGGGCCATGGTCGCGTCGATGGGCGCATCCTGCCAGCTGCCGGTCGTGGTTTTCACCTGCCGGAACGCCGTGACCTTCAGCGAGGTGGCGCGCAGCTGGCGATCGAGGATCATGGCATTCACTTTAAAGCGCTCGCCGGGGGCTTCGGGATCTTCGTACCAGTCGGTGAGGATCACGCCGCCGAACGGATCGGCGCTGGCAATCGGCAGGAAGCCGAGCGTGTCGAGCGTGGCGCGCCACAGGAAGCTGTTCACGCCAATCGGGCTGTTGCTGCCCGCGCCCTCTTCTTTTTCCGGCCCGCCGAAACTGACCAGCCCGTCATCGCCGGTGAGTTTGCCGGCGCGGGTGCGGCGGCGGTCGATATCGGCCTGCGGGTAGGCGGTGTCGCCGGGCAGGATCACATCATTGGTGGGTTCCCCATCATCGTCGCAGGCGCTGAGGGCAAGGAGGCCGAGAAGGGCGGCGAGGTAGAATTTCGTGCGCATAAAAGCTCGCTTGGGTTCAAAGGAGCGTCACACTAGCGCCGGGCGCGGGATTTGCAAGATTTGCGTGGTGCGTGGCAACCTGTGCCCAAACAAAAAGGGCGGAGATTGCTCTCCGCCCTTTCCGGTATTGAGTAACGGGTGTTCTAAATTAGAACGCCAGTTGGGTACCCACGATAACCTGGGTACCGCTGTTGTTCGCGGCACCGGCGGTGTCGAACTCGAACAGCGAAACTTCAGCATACGGGGTCAGGCCCGGAGCCAGTTTGTAGTCGGCACCGAGAACCAGGTTGTTGAAGTCGTTGTCGCCAGCGGCAACTTCGAGGGTCGAATCGATGTAGGTAGCCGACAGGCCGAAGGCGCCGAGGTCGTAACCTACGCCAGCGGTCCAGTAGTCACCTTCGTCAGCAGCAACGCCAACGGCACCGTCCAGCCACTGGCCGTACGAACCAGCGAAGTTGAAGCCCCAGATGCCGAGCAACGCACCAGCGTTCCAGCCTTCGAGGTCTTCTACAGCAGCGGTGTCGCTGTCAGCAGTCAGGTAGGTAGCCGACAGAGCCAGCTTGGTGCCACCCGAGAATTGGGTTTCGTAACCCAGACCAGCTTCCCAGGTATCGCTGAAGGTGTCGGTGGCGAGACCGGTGGTCTGGCCGCGGCCGTCCAGCTGCGGGGTGTAGCTTACGCCAGCTTGGAAGCCAGCATAACGCGGGGTGTAGTAGGTGAGTTTGGTTGCGTTGTAGGTCGACTCATCGCCCGAGAAGGTTGCGTCGCCGTGTTCAGCTTGCAGCTTCGAGGTGGTGATGAAGCCAGCGGTAGCAGCGCTGCCAACCGACGGGTTTACGAAGTTCACCCAGTCACCGTTGATACCACCGGTAGCAACTGCGAGGGTCGAAGCGTCGATACGCATGGTCGAAGCGGCCGACTTGTTGCCGCCCATTTCTGCGCGACCGAACTGGCCTTCGAGGTAGGTGAAGGTACGCGAAGCGTTGCTGCCTTCGTTGTTTACGTCGTCGCTTTGGTCAGCTTCGATGTCGATCACTGCGCCGTAGCCCAGGCCACCATCGGTCTTGCCGTCTACGCGAACGGTGATGGTGTTGTCGTTACGGAAGCTGAGGCCATCGTCGGTGCCACCAACGGGGGTGCTGTCATTCCAACCAGCTTGGAAATCGGAGAAACCGCCGAGGGTTACTTTCGGGGTCTCAGCCGAAGCCGCCGATGCGATCAATGCCGCGCCAACGAGTCCAGTGGTGCCTAGAAGAATTTTTTTCATAGCTCTGTCCTTCATTAATGAAACAAAAAGTCGTAACAACACATACATACACATTGTTACCATGAACGAACCACGGTGCAGACACACCTGCAGTTCCACGCCGCCATCTAGGACCGCGGGGGGCAAACAGGCAAGCAGCCCAAGCAAAATCGACTTGGCTGGCCACCTTTCCGGGCCGCCTGTTGCGTATTTGCCACAGACCAAAAATCGCCCCTTGCCAGCCCCCGGATAACACCCTAAGCTATTGAATATGAATCATTCGCCCACAGCCGCCCCCATCGTGACACCCATGGCTAAAACACTGAGCGTGCTGCAAAACGCCATGGCGGCGGCCCATGCGGGGCGGTTGCAGCCCGGTCCGGCCCCCGTGCTGATCGGGGCCAGCAAAACCCAGCCCGCCCCCGTGCTGGAAGCGGCGATTGCCGCCGGGCTCACCCAGTTCGGCGAAAACAAGGTGCAGGAGGCGCAGGCCAAATGGCCCGTGCTGAAAGCCGCGCACCCGGCGATCACCCTGCATCTCATCGGCGGCCTGCAATCGAACAAAGCGGCGGAGGCAGTGGCGCTGTTCGATGTGATCCAGACCATCGACCGCGTGAAAATCGCGGATGCGGTGGCGAACGAAATCGCCCGGCAAGGGCGTGCCGTGCCGGTGCTGATTCAGGTGAATACCGGCGATGAGCCGCAAAAAGGCGGCGTCGCCCCGCGCGAGGTTGGCGCGCTGCTCACGCATTGCCGCGCCGCCGGGCTCGATGTGCGCGGGTTGATGGGCGTGCCGCCCGCCGAAATCAACCCCGCCCCACATTTTGCCCTGCTGCAGAAATTGGCGGCCACGCACGGCCTGGAATGGCTGAGCATGGGCATGAGCGGCGATTTTGAAACGGCGATCCGGCTTGGCGCGACCCATATCCGCGTGGGCACGGCGCTGTTCGGCGCCCGCGCATAAAAAAACCCCACCCCGGGCAGGGGGTGGGGCGCCAACCTCACCCACGGGGGTGAGGTGAGGCTGGCTTCTCGGGGCTCAGGAAACCTGGCTACGTTGGGGATCGACGCGGCGGGCGGGGCTGTTCACCTGCTCGCCCGCGGGGTCGGTGGTAATGGTGCCGGCTTCGGGGTCGCGCAGCAGCACATCGGCCTGTGCGGCATCGCTGGAGGATTTCGGGGCTTGCTTGCCGTCTTTGGGCAGCACATGGAAATTCTCGGCTTCTTTTTCTGCGGCGGGATTCTGTTGTTTAACGGCGCTCATGGTGGCTCCTCTGTGTGTCGGTTCATTCAACCGCAGGAGGCATCAATTTTCGATATGGAGAGCGGTGCGGAGGGTTACATCACCAGCGAGTGGTTCACGTCCTGCAAATAGGAAAGCATCTGCGCTTTCTGGTAAGAACGGTGGGCCGAAGGGCTCTGGCCGCCAAACAGCGCCAGCACGGCCGCATCTTCGCGGCTTTCCGCATCGCCAATGTCGGTGATGGCCGAAGCGGGCGACAGGTTGGGTGTGGCCGCCGCCGCGGCCACCATCGCGGCCGGTGTTTCCGGTGGCAGGACTTCCTGCGCCGGCGGGGCCAGATCGGCCTGCGCCACGGAGTAGGCCGCATCGGCGGTTTTTGCCTGCGCGGTCTGCACGGCGGCATCGTCGCCAGAAAACAGCCCGGCGACCGCCGTGCCCACGCTTTCGCCCGCCACCTGCTCAAAAATCGCGCCTGCCAGCCCCGCCACCAGTCCCAACGGACCGCCAAGGGCCGCCCCGCCGATGATTTTCATCGCCGCCGAGCCGCCATCGCCACTCACTGCCTCATAGACCTGGCTGACAAAGGGGATGTAATGTAAGGGGTTGGCTGCACTGGCCACATCGTCGCCGCGCAGCTCCTTCGTGTCGCCCGGCGTGGCGACGCCGAAGCTTAGCTCCGGCATGGGGGCGGGACGGACGGTAAATGCGGTCGGTGTGCTCATGCCCATCAAGAAGCAAGGCCCGTGCCAGAACCCGTTTTTGCCTTAAATGTCATATGTTCTTCACACTTTCAGCCCGTGCCGCGCCGTATACTGAGCGGGCCTTGTTCTGTAATTTTTTGCAGTACGTCTTCCGTAACAGGGGGATTGGCATGCATGGTCGCAATCGTGCGGCTGTGCTTCAGTGAAGGAACAACCATGGAAAGAGAGTTCATTCGACTGTTTTTTGAACTGCCTTCGGGGCGGCAATGGCTGGGCTTCGCCTGCTTGTTGCTGATGGGTGTGGTGTTGACACTGCAACCGCCACCACTGGTCGTCGGCTTACCGCTGATGGCCGTCGTGGTCGCCGAAGTGCTGTTTTTTCTCTACGCGGAGGCATCGCCCACCATCCGTCTTGCCGGCCATCTGGTCGCGCTGGGTCTGGTGGTGATGCAGATGGTCGGGGCGGCCATGGCCGATCCGCTGTTAAGCTCGGCGCATTTTGCCGCGTTCACCAGCGCCTGTTTGCTGTTTTCAGCGGAAGTGAAGCTGTTGTTGTCGTCGCCGATGATGGCGAAGGTAGCACCCGCGGCGCAGAAGCTGGACGCCGACCGGCACGAGCAACTGCTTGTGTTAAGCAGCCAGCTCGCTGTGTTGAGTAACATGCCGGACTACCCGCATGTACGTGAAGCGGCGACCGGCCATTATGGGGCGATTAGCGCCATGCTGGCGGGACGTGTTTCGTATGACGGCGTGCGTGTGCGCGGCGTGAAAGCGTTTTTAGCGTTGCATGACGCGCTGCTCGATCATTATCGTTCGCAGCAGCAACGCGCCTAAAAGAAAAGCCCCGGCAACCGCAAGGTCACCGGGGCTTTTCCCTTTTTCGTAAAAAACGCTACGCCGCTTTGATCGCCAGCACGAGGGCTTCCGCCACTTCGCGTTGCTTGTGGGCGTGTGCGCGGGCGGTGTCGGATTCGGCGTTCACCGACAGGTCTGTCGCCTGCTCGAGCGCGGCCAGTGCGTCTTCCAGCGACAGGCCCGAAAGCGGACGGATATCGTCGGAAAGAATCGTGGTCGCGTCGGGGCCGACATCGGCATAGCCGCCGGAGATGAAGTGTTTCTCCTTCACCCCGCCCTGATGGATGGTGACGATGCCGGGGCGAATCATGCTGAAAAACGGCGCGTGGCCGGGCAGCACGCCGAAATCACCCTCGGTGCCGGGCACTTCGACCATGCTGGCCTCGCCTTCAAACACCAGCTTCGCCGGGCTCACAATGTGCAATGCGAAGGTTGTGCTGCTCATGGTTACGCCTGTGCTGCCAGTTCGTTGGCTTTTTCGACCGCTTCATCGACGCTGCCCACCATGTAGAAGGCGGCTTCCGGCAGGTGGTCGTATTCACCCGCCACGATGGCTTTGAAGCTACGGATCGTGTCTTTCAGCGGCACGTATTTGCCCGGCTTGCCGGTAAACACTTCCGCCACGTGGAACGGCTGGCTCAGGAAGCGCTGGATCTTGCGGGCGCGGGCCACGGTGGCGCGGTCTTCTT
>JBIISI010000063.1:0-11860 GCA_044341105.1 Rickettsiales bacterium
CCTGAGCTTACCTTCGCGCGCCTCCGTTACGCTTTGGGAGGCGACCGCCCCAGTCAAACTGCCCATCATACATGGTCCCGCTCCAGGATGACTGGAGTCGGTTAGATATCAAGCAACGTCAGGGTGGTATTTCAAGGTTGCCTCCACTCGAGCTGGCGCCCGAGCTTCAATGGCTCCCACCTATCCTACACAAACGACGCCTAATACCAATGTAAAATTGCAGTAAAGGTGCACGGGGTCTTTCCGTCTAACCACGGGTACTCCGCATCTTCACGGAGAATTCAATTTCGCTGAGTTGATGCTGGAGACAGTGGGGAGATCGTTACGCCATTCATGCGGGTCGGAACTTACCCGACAAGGAATTTCGCTACCTTAGGACCGTTATAGTTACGGCCGCCGTTTACTGGGGCTTCGGTTCAATGCTCTCACATCTCACCTTAACCTTCCAGCACCGGGCAGGCGTCAGACCCTATACGTCGGCTTGGGAGCCTTCGCAGAGCCCTGTGTTTTAAATAAACAGTCGCCACCCCCTGGCTTGTGACACCCAACAGTAGTTGCCTATAGTTGGGTCACGCTTATCCCGAAGTTACGCGTGCAATTTGCCTAGTTCCTTCAACATCATTCTCTCAAGCGCCTTGGTATACTCTACCATCCCACCTGTGTCGGTTTAGGGTACGGTCTGATGTGGTGCTATTTCCTGGCACCCCTTCACTGCCCACCCAATCCAATAAGGGCAGACAATACACGGGATGCGTCACACTCCACTGGCTCAGGAATATTAACCTGATTTCCATCGACTACGCCTTTCGGCCTCGCCTTAGGTGCCGGCTAACCCTGCTCTGATTAACATAACGCAGGAACCCTTGGGATTTCGGCGACAGAGTTTCTCACTCTGTTTGTCGCTACTCATGCGAGCATTCGCACTTCCGATACCTCCACAGCACATCACCATGCTGCTTCGCAGGCCTACGGAACGCTCCGCTACCGCTCATTAAAGAGCCCTAAGCTTCGGTACGAGATTTAATCCCCGGTACATTTTCGCCGCAAGATAGCTTAATTAGACCAGTGAGCTATTACGCTTTCTTTAAAGGATGGCTGCTTCTAAGCCAACCTCCTGGTTGTTATGGCCGTCTCACATGCTTCCCAACTTAATCTCGATTTGGGGACCTTAGCTGTAGATCTGGGTTGTTTCCCTCTCGACTACGGCAGTTAGCTGTCGCAGTCTGTCTCCCGGATAGTACTCTTGGGTATTCGGAGTTTGGTTAGATTTGGTAAGGCTTTGGGCCCCCCTAGTCCATCCAGTGCTCTACCCCCCAAGGTATTCGTCCGAGGCACTACCTAAATAGTTTTCGCGGAGAACCAGCTATTACGAAGTTTGATTGGCCTTTCACCCCTAACCACAGCTCATCCGCTACCTTTTCAACGGGAGTCGGTTCGGTCCTCCAGCTGGTGTTACCCAACCTTCAACCTGGCCATGGCTAGATCACCTCGTTTCGGGTCTAATACATGCAACTTGTCGCGCTATTCACACTCGCTTTCGCTACGGCTCCACCTATCGGCTTAACCTTGCTGCATACACTAAGTCGCTCGCCCATTATACAAGAGGTACGCCGTCAGGGCTTAAGCCCCTCCGACTGCTTGTAGGCATACAGTTGCAGGTACTCTTTCACTCCCCTCGTCGGGGTGCTTTTCACCTTTCCATCACTGTACTAGTTCACTATCGGTCGATAAGGAGTACTTAGGCTTAGATCGTGGTCGACCTACGTTCAGACAGGATTTCACGTGTCCCGCCCTACTCAAGGATGTCGATTGGTTTACTCATACGGGGCTATCACCCGCTATGGCCCAACTTTCCAGAAGGTTCTGATTATGTCACCGACAACACTGGCCTGGTCCGCGTTCGCTCGTCACTACTAGCGGAGTCTCTTTTGATGTCCTTTCCTCCGGCTACTGAGATATTTCAATTCACCGGGTTTGCTTAAATACCCTATGTATTCAGGTAGATATACTTCTCTACTGAGTTCACAACCCAACACTCGGTCGCCCGAATGCTGTGCAATGAACTCAAGAAGTGGGTTCCCCCATTCGGAAATCTCCGGATCAAAGTCTATTAGCAACTCCCCGAAGCTTATCGCAGCTTATCACGTCCTTCATCGCCTCTTATCGCCAAGGCATTCACTATATGCCCTTCTCATGTTTTACTTAATAACTGAATTCTTTAAATAAAATCCTTAGATCTAGGCAAAATGCCGAAGCATTTTGCTTATAAAAAATTTTGGCGCTTGATTGATTATCATGATGCACTTCACGCACAGAACAAAACAGGCGTTAGAGTCTTGCAGGCTTCGTGATCGGCTAGAGTTTCAGGCTGCGGCTAAACCGGCAATTGCCCAGGAACTTCCCGTGAAACCGTCAAGGATCATAGGCCCTTGGCGTTCTGCTGTGCTGTGCGAACTAATTCAATCAGCATCAACGTCTTTATGGCTGCCCATTTAAGTGCCTGTTTTGCTGCGCACCTCTCGGTTAGACGATGAGGGTACGTTGGCTAGCAAAACGCTCATAAAGCGCGTTGTAGATACTTATTCACTTTTCACTTAGCAGCGGGACTGATCCGTTGGAGCACGCTCCGTGGGGGCCTTCGCATTTCTCTTCGGCGGGAACCCCGCTGAAGGGAGTGGCGTTATAGTAGCAGGAATCGCCGACCGTCAACGGAAAAAAACAAAAAAGTGCACATTTTTTTCGGGGACACGGAAAACCCAGGAAATCTGCGGCTTTTTTGACGTCGCTTGCATTGATTTTTTGTTATTCTTTTGCCCATCGGGTTGTTTTTTTATCCCTGGGCGACGATTTTTATCCGCGTTCGATCCCTTTTGCCTCCCCGCACATGGTATTTTTATGGCAACCGGCATTGATTGGGCCCACCAACCCATCAAGGAGACCACCATGAAACCCTTACATATCCTCACTATTTGCAGCATTCTCGCGCTGACGGCCTGCGGCCAGACGAAAGAAGACCGCGCCATGTCGGGCGCGGGCATTGGTGCCGCCACCGGTGCGGCGGCAGGCGCGCTGGTCGCAGGCAATCCCTGGGGTGGCGCGGCCGTTGGCGGCGCGATCGGGGCCGGGGCCGGGGCTGCCGTTGGCGCCCTGACCAATAGCGACGACATCTATTTTGGCCGCCCGGCCTGGCGCTAGCCGCCCATGCGCGGTCGCCCCACGCTCCTGCTTCTCGCCCTGCCCCTGATGCTTGCGGGCTGCGGTGAGTCGCGGCTGGAGCGCGCCGGCTCCGGTGCCGTGATCGGTGCCGTGGCCGGCGGGGCGATCGGCGCGCTGTGCTGCGCCGACCCGCTGGATGGCGCAGGCGCTGGCGCGGCGATTGGTGCCGCCGGGGGCGCGGCGATTGGCGCCATCAGCGACCGCCCCCTCTTTTTCAATCACGAATCCCAGTACTGGCCCTATGACCGCCAGCAATAATAGCCGCCTGCCACGGGGGCGCGCTAGCCGCTAGCCAGCGCGCCCGCGCTGCGCTATAGGTGAAAACACGGTTACCCACAGAGGGCCGGCAAGCATTAACCGAACCTTAGGAATTCTATGCGAAACTACAACAATACGGGGATGAATCCCATTCAGATCCGTATGGGTGCACCGCGGCGCGGTGGCGCCGGGGCGGATACGGAAGGCGAACTGATGGTCGCCGATCCGATGACCAAACCCAAGCGCCCGCCAATGTACAAGGTGGTCCTGCTGAATGACGACTACACGCCGATGGATTTTGTCGTGCTGATCCTTGAGTCCATTTTCCATAAGGAACATGCCGACGCGCTGGAGATCATGCTGCAGATCCACAATAAAGGGGCGGCTGCGGTGGGGGTTTATACCCGCGACGTGGCCGAAACCAAGGCGGGCCAAGTCGTCGAGCATGCACGGATCAACGAGTACCCGCTGCAGTGTACGGTGGAAAAAGAATAACGATGAAAGAAGAATTCGCACATGCTGTCCAAAAACCTAGAGGCCACACTCCATAACGCCCTGGCGATCGCCAAGAACAAACGCCACGAATACGCCACGCTGGAGCATTTGCTGCTCGCGCTGACGGAAGATGCCGATGCCATGACCGTCATGCGAGGCGTAGGCGTGAGCATTCCGGATCTGAAACGAACCATCATCGATTTTATGGCGACCGACCTCTCGGCGCTGGTCGTCGACCATGTGGACGAAGCCCGTCCTACCGCAGGATTTCAACGGGTTATCCATCGCGCCGCGATCCATGTGCAAAGCGCTGGCAAGAGCGAAGTGAACGGGGCGAACGTGCTGGTCGCCATGTTCTCCGAGCGTGAATCGCATGCGGTGTTCTTCCTGCAGGAGCAGGACGTGTCGCGCCTCGACGTGGTGAACTTCATTTCGCACGGCATCGTGAAATTCGGCGACCTCGCCCGCCTGCAGCACCGCGACCATGCGGAAGAGGAAATGGATGACGGCTCGATCCGTTACACCGCGAAAGAAGATAAAAAAGAGGAAGATAGCAAAGATCCCCTCACCCTGTACGCGGTCAACCTCAACAAAAAGGCGCAGACAGGCAAAACCGATATTCTGGTGGGCCGCGAGAAGGAAATCGAGCGCACCGTGCAGATTCTCTGCCGCCGCACCAAGAACAACCCGCTGTTCGTGGGCGAAGCGGGCGTGGGCAAAACGGCGATTGCCGAGGGCCTCGCCCTGCGCATCACCCGCGGCGAAGTGCCGCATGTGCTGCGCAACGCGATGATTTTCTCGCTCGATATGGGCGCGCTGCTCGCCGGCACCCGCTATCGCGGCGATTTCGAGGAGCGGCTGAAGGCGGTGATCAAATCCATCGAGAAGCTGCCGCACGCCATTTTGTTCATCGACGAAATCCATACCATCATCGGCGCGGGCAGCACCTCCGGCGGCGCGCTCGATGCCTCTAACCTGTTGAAACCCAGCCTTGCACGCGGTTCGCTGCGCTGCATGGGCAGCACCACCTACAAGGAATACAACCAGACCATCGAGAAGGATCGCGCACTCGCCCGCCGTTTCCAGAAAATCGACGTGAACGAGCCGACGGTCGAGGATTCGATCAAGATCCTGCGCGGCCTGAAGCCTTATTACGAGGAACACCACAAGGTGCGCTTTCAGCCCGCAGCCATCGAAGCGGCGGTCGAGCTGTCGGCGCGCTTCATCCACGACAAAAAACTGCCCGACAAGGCGATCGACGTGATCGACGAGGCGGGGGCCGCGCAAATGCTGCTGCCGGTGGCCAAGCGCAAGAAAACCATCTCGGTGCACGATATCGAGGAAGTGATCGCCAAAATGGCGCGCATGCCAAGCAAAACCGTCAGCACCGACGATGCCGAGCTGCTGAAAAACCTCGACAAGAACCTGAAACTGACCGTGTTCGGGCAGGATAAGGCGATCGACGAGCTGGCCTCGGCGGTGAAAATGGCCCGCGCCGGCCTGCGCGAGGAAACCAAGCCGATGGGCTGCTATTTGTTCACCGGCCCGACCGGTGTCGGCAAAACCGAAGTCGCCCAGCAGCTCGCCAAAACGCTGGGCATGGAGCTGATCCGCTTCGACATGAGCGAATACATGGAAAAACACGCGGTTTCCGGCCTGATCGGCGCCCCTCCGGGCTATGTCGGCTACGAACAGGGCGGCCAGCTGACCGACGCAGTCGACAAGGCCCCCTATTCCGTCATCCTGCTCGACGAGCTGGAAAAAGCCCACCCGGATGTGTTCAATATTTTGCTGCAGGTGATGGATTACGGTCGCCTGACCGACCAGAACGGCAAGCAGGTAAATTTCCGCAACGCCATCCTCATCATGACCAGCAACGCCGGCGCAAGCGACGCCGCGCGCAACGCCGTGGGCTTTGGCCGCGACACGCGCGGCGAAACCGCCGTGCAGGAGAACCTGACCCGCCTGTTCACCCCCGAATTCCGCAACCGGCTGGATTCCATCATCCAGTTCGAGGGCTTAAGCCGCGACGTGGTGAAACATGTGGTGAACAAATTCATCTACCGGCTGGAGAGCCAGCTTTCCGAGCGCAATATCACCATTACGCTATCGGAAAACGCGCTGAACTGGCTGGCCGAACATGGCTACGACAAGCGCATGGGCGCACGCCCGCTGGCGCGGCTGATTGCCGATAAAATCAAGAAGCCGCTGGCCGAGGAAGTGCTGTTTGGCAAGCTAATGAAGGGCGGTTCGGTGAAAATCGACATCACCGGGCAGGACAAGGACGCCCCGCTGAAATTCAGCTTCGGCGCGGCGAGACCCAAGAAAACCCGCAAGGAAGACGGCGAGCTGGTCGGCTAACCGACCCGCCGCCCCCTGCGGGCCGGGAATTTCACTAAATCGTCACACACCGTGCCGCGCTGGCCGCTAATGTCGCGGCATGAGCCATGACGACCCGACGCAATCCGACCCGCCTTCCTCGCCCAGCGACTGGGTGCAGCGCCTGAAGGGCTACACGCCGCCGCCCGGCAGCGACCCCGTGGGCAGGCTCGCCCAGCATATGATCGGCCAGAAAAGGCGCTACGCGATGGGGCGCGATGGGGTGGTCGAATTCGGCTACCCGAAAGACTGGAAAGCGCAGCATCCGTTTCGCCTGAAAACGAGCATGGCGCACACCGACCACGCGCAGGGCGCGCCCTTCTCGCACAAGGTTGCAGGCGGCTATGCGCTGGTCTGCTGGCTGAGCGACGCCGCCCTGCCAGCCTATATCCGCGAGCGCACCGGCATCGCCGACCTGGAAGTGCAGTGCTATTTCCCGCCCGACGACGCGATCGAAGCGACCCGGGGCACCGACCACGCGCTGGGCGCAGCCCTGCTGTTCGGTTGCAGCCGCGCCTCGGAGGGGGTATCGCCGCACACGCGCGAGCACGATACGTCAAAAAGCAGGCTGCTCAACCTGCTGCCGAAAGTGCTGTATAACGGCGCCAGCGTGCAAAAGGCCCGAAAAATGTATTTCGGCGGCAGCGGCCCTGCCATTGGCGATGAAGCATTCTACGACGTGCTGGAGCACCACTCCATGCGCAGCATGGATGAGCCCGATGAATCCACTGCCAAACTGAGCGATGGCCAGCTCTGGCTGCGCGACGTGGCGGTGGATATGCGCGCCTGCCATGTTACCCCTTGCGATGCCGATGGCACCTTCCCGATGATGCTCGAAGGAAAAGCCAGCAGCGAGCTGCCGCGCATCCCCGCCGATTCGCTGGATTTGTCGCCCACCCCCACCCACCTGCTGCAAATCGAGCTGAACGCCACCCACGATATCAGCCAGACGATGGCCCACCCCGATTCGCCCCAGCATAATCCGCTCGGCATGGATCGCGAGTACTACATCCAGCGCATGCTGGCGCAGCCGCTCGCCAATCGCTATGGCAGCGACTGGCAGGTCATGCCAATCCCAACGCGCAGCGGCAGCCTTGTGCTGATCGGCACAACCGCGCCCAACCAGAAAAAAGCGCTGGATGATGTCGCGCATCAGCTTATCCGCGCGAAGAACATGGACCGCAAGCATCAGCACGAATGGCAAAGCCTGATGGAAGAACGCGGCATCCACGACCGCCCGCCGGGGCGTTAAGGCGCTGGCGCGCACGCGGGCGCTGTGGCATGCTACAGCCGCTATGCAGCGTGCCGCCTTTGTCATCCTTGGCCTTCTTCTCGTTCCCGGCGCGGGCAGCGCCCAGCAGCAATACCTCAAATATTCCGCTGGCACGGGCTTTTTCATCAACCGGGCGGGCCATGTCATTACCAATGCGCATGTGGTGCGGGGCTGCAAAGAAATCAGCCTGCACACCAGCAGCGGCGAATTGCCCGCCCGGCTGGTCGCGCACGACGACGAACGCGACCTCGCCGTGCTGAAAACCACCACGACGACTGCCCACGACATCGCCCCGCTGCGCTGGAACATCGCCGATCTGCGCGAGGGCGCCGATTTATGGCTCTACGGCTTCCCCGGCGAGGCGGGCGCACGCGGCACCCCCAATTTCACCCGCACCAAGCTGGTGGCCATGCGCGGCCCCACCGGCGAGCCGCAATGGCTGCAGCTGAAAACCACTGCCCAGCACGGCAATTCGGGCGGCCCGGTGCTCGATGCCTCGGCCAATGTGATCGCCGTGATTGCGGGCATTGCCGAAACCTACCGCCCGGCCACCCGCCCCGGCGAAACCATGACCCTGATCGGCAAAACGGATGTGGCCATCACCCTCGCCTCCCTGCAGGATTTCCTGCGTCAGCACCAGATTCCGTTCTACGAAGCCGCCAGCGGCATGGTGGCCTATGCCGAGCCCATCATCGCCCGCAATGCCTCGCGCTACGTGTTTCCGGTGCGCTGCCTGCAGGGCGTCATCACCCAGTAACAGGCGCGGGAATCAGCGCGGAGCGCTCAGCAGGTCGGGTTTGTGGCCATCGCTCGGGTCGGCAGGCAGCAAAATGTGCGAGCCACGCAGCATGACGATGGAAATACGGCGATTGCGCGGGCTGCGCGGTTCGCTCGGCATCAGCAGCTCGGTATCGGCCATGCCGACCACTTTTTTGGCGCGTTCCGGCTCCATGCCCTCGCGCATCAGGAAGCGGCGGGCGGCATTGGCGCGGTCGGCCGATAATTCCCAGTTCGTGTAGCCGGTCGGGTTGCCCGCTTCCGCCGGCGAACCATCGGTATGGCCGGTGATCGACATGTAATTGGGCATGCGGCGAATGATCGGCAGCATGCGCGCCAGCAATTTCTCGCCATGCGCGGTGAGGTTGGCGCGGGCAGGCTCGAACATCGGGTATTTTTCGGAATCCATCAGGTCGATTTTCAGGCCTTCCGGCGTCATCTCAACCGAGACATTGTCGTGGTAATCCTGCAATTCCGGGTCCTGCACCAGCATTTGCTGCACCGATTCGCCGCCGCGACGGAACAAATTATCTTCCTGCTCGCCCTCGGCGGGCGATTGCTGGTCGGGCGCGCGGCTGACTGCGCCCGACGGGTTCGCCCCCGTGACAACGCCCGGAGGCGCCATGGTGCTTTTCGCCGTGCCGGTGGCCGTGGCCGACGCACCGCCCTTAAATCCAATGCCCTGGCTGCCGGTAATCCCAATGGTGGGGGTAAAAAACTCGGCAATGCCGTCCAGCGTGGCTTTCGAACTGGTAGAGAGCAGCCAAAGCAGCAGGAAAAACGCCATCATCGCCGTCACGAAGTCGGCATAGGCCACTTTCCATGCGCCGCCATGGTGGCCGCCGCCCTGCACCTTCTTGATCTTCTTGATGATCGGGCGCTTGTCGTCTTTGGAATCTTTTTTTGCGTCAGCCATGGCGGTTACGCAAAGTTAATCCCGCCCTGCGCCTCTTCCATCTCTTTGAAGCTGGGCTGGTAGATAGTAGGCACGTTGGTACGGCCAATTTCCGCTGAAATCTGCGGTGCATTGCCATTCAGGTGGCTAACCAGCATGGAGCGGATGATAAGGTAGAAATTATGCTCTTCATCGTAGCATTGCTGCATTTTGGCAGCAATTGGGCCAATGATGCCATAGGACATCAATACGCCGAGGAAGGTGCCGGTGAGCGCGCCACCAATCATTTCCCCAAGGATTTCAACGGGCTTGTTAATCGAGCCCATGGTTTTAATCACGCCCAGCACCGCCGCCACGATGCCCAGTGCCGGCATCGCCTCGCCCATGTTCTGGATAGCATGGCTGAACTGGTGCAGCTCGTGATGGTGTTTATCGAGCGCGCCGTTCATCACGTCTTCCACCTGGTTGGCGTCGTCGAAATTCATGGTCATCATGCGCAGCGTGTCGCAAATAAACTCCACGGCGAAATGGTCGTGGGCAATTTTGGGGTATTGCGAGAAAATCGACGAGGCTTCCGGGTTTTCAATATGCTGTTCCAGCACGATCATGCCCTTGGTGCGCACCAGCTTCAGCAGGCCGAACATGAGCAATAACAGTTCTTTATAATCCTGTTTCTTCCATTTCGGGCCCTTGAAGGCCTTGCCCATGCCCTTCATGCCGCCTTTGGCGACCGCGCCGTTATTGCCGAGCATATAGGCACCGACGGCCGCACCGCCAATCATCGGCCCCTCGCTCATCAAGCCGTGGAACACCACGCCCAGCGAGCCGCCAAATGCCACGAAAACACCAAAAACAAGGGAGAGGGTGGTAAGAATCCCAATAATGCTAAGCATATGACGAAGCTGCCCCTCTAGGTAATATCGGGGTTCAATTTACGGGCTTTGCCTGCCACATGCCAGCGCAATCGCCCATGGGCAGCGATGTTGCCGACCGCTGTGGCCTTCGCGCCACTAACGGCGCCTCAGGCCCCACAGGCCGCGATGGCCTCGCTGTAAAGCCCCGGCAGGCCAAAAATGCCCTCCAGCGCCTCGTATGCCTCGCACAGCTCGCGCACAAACGCCGGGTCGCGCAGATCATCCATGCCCAGCCGATCGCGGTAATGGCGGTTCACCCACGCCACCAACGCCTCGTAAAGCGCATCGGTCAGCACCACGCCCGGGTGCAGCCTCGCCGCCTCGTCCTCGGTTAGCACCAGCCGCAGGCGTAAACAGGCCGGGCCACCGCCATTGCGCATGCTTTCGCGCACGTCGCGGTAATGCACGGCACTGATCGGCCCATTGCCACTGCTCAGCCGTTCCAGCACACGGGCTGCCGTGGGTGTTGCCTGGCACTCGCCGGGGGCCACAATCACCAATTGTCCATCGGGCAGTTCAAGCAACTGGGAATTGAACAGGTAACTCTTTACTGCATCCCCCAACGGCAATTCCGCCTCAGAAATGACGATAGAGGCCCAATCCATACCCTTCGCAGCCTCACCCACGCGGGACAGGAAAGATGCCCCCTCTACGAACGATTTTTCATGGGAGATCATCAGCCGCGTCGTGTTCATGGCAATCACATCGTTGTGGAACACGCCCGCATCAATGGCCTCGGGCGATTGCTGCACAAAGAACCGGGCCTGTTCCGGCACGCCCTGCTGGCGGGCGATCATTTCGCAGGCCTCGAGGCTTTGGCGGGCGGGGTAGCGCTGCGGGCGCAGGGCCGATTGCGTCCCCACCCCATACACATAAATATGCAACCCATGGTTGGCATGCCCCGCGCCACTCACCCGCATGTGATTGGCCGCCCCCTCATCGCTGAAAACAGAGGTGGCAGGCAAAGGGTCATGCACCACGGCATGCCCAATCCCCCCCACCAGACGCCGCCAGAGGGTGGTAGTAAACTCTGCCTCAATTGAACGATGGAAATTTGTTAAGAGATTGGCCGGGGTAAGGTGCCATTGCCCATCGGCACTATCCACGCTGGGGGTCACCATGCCGGTATTGGCCACCCACATGAACGAGGAGGAATAGACTGCGGCCAGCAGGCCGGGGTCCTGCTGGGCAGTTTTGCCCAGAATTTCATTTATTCCACTATCGAAACAAAATTGTTTCAATAGCGGAATCATTGGCCTAAAATGGGGCGGAATAATCATTTGCTTCAGGCCAAGCCCGCGCACGAAGCGGGCCTTCTCCAGCCCCTGCAATGCCGCCAGCTTCGGGTTCGATATGGCCCCGGCATTCCCCTCGGAAGCCCGGTTGCCAACCGCCAGCCCGGCGTAATTATGGGTCGGGCCCACCAGGCCATCCGCCTGCCATTCATGTCGCTGCATCATTAAACAATCACCATACCAGGAGGAAGCTTTTCCGGAAGCTTTAACTGTGCCGACTCGACCGACGCGACCGGATAGGCGCAATAATCGGCCGCATAATAGCCTGCCGGACGGTGGTTTCCGCTCACCCCAACCCCACCAAACGGCCCCGCGCCCGAGGCCCCGGTCGTTTGCCGGTTCCAATTGACCAAACCGG
>JBIISI010000117.1:0-3308 GCA_044341105.1 Rickettsiales bacterium
GGTCACGAGGGTGAGCATCATCGCGTAATGGAAAATGCTCTGCGTGGTCGGTATCAGCGTGGCGATTGCCAGACCGACACAGCCCATTACCACAGCCGCAGCCATGGTAAGTACATACGATAATACCAATGAACGTGGCATGACGTACTCCTCTTAGTCGCATGGGGCGAAATGCTTGCCATGCATGCTCTACGCTGGCGGGTGCCAGACACAATGCGCGTGAAACCGAGGTAACAGTTGCATAGGTAGAACGTTCCCTTTACTGCCCGTCCGTGACGATTTGATGACGAAACCCCAATTTTTGTGAATGTTATGCCCCCCTATGCCATTGCTGCTGCCATCCTTGTTGCCTGTTGCTGGGGCGGGAATTTTTCGGCCAGTAAATTCGCGATGATGGATTTCCCGCCGTTCCTCACGGTGATTTTGCGGTTTGTGTGCGTGAGTGCGCTGCTGGCACCATGGGCGCTGCGCAAGCGCTGGCCGCGCCTACGCGACATGGCCTTTCTCGCCTTCACACTGATCGTGCTGCATTTCGCGCTGATTTTCGTGGCGATGAGCATGGGGCTGAACCTGAGCTCGGTGATTGTGGCGACGCAGATGGGCGTGCCGTTTGCCTGCGTCATTTCGGCGGTCATGTTTAAAGATTACCTCGGCCCGTGGCGCTCGCTGGGGTTGATGGTGGCATTCATGGGCGTGCTGATGGTGGCGCTGACCCCCAACGCTTCGCAGCACTGGCAGGCCTTCATGCTGGCCACGTTTGGCGCGCTCGCCTGGGCGGCGGCGAATATTTATTTAAAGCGGCTGGGTAGCCTCGATTCGGTCGATTTCCTGTTCTGGCCGGGCCTGCTTTCGCTGCCGGTGCTGCTGGTACTGTCGGCGCTGTTCGAGCATGACCAGTGGCAACACATCACGCAGGCGCGGTGGACGAGCTGGGCGGGCATCGCCTACAGCACGGTGTTTTCGTCGCTGGTCGGCTACAGCCTGTGGAACTGGCTGGTGAAGCGTTATCCGCTCAGCCAGGTGATTCCGTATTCGCTGTGCGTGCCGGTGGCGGGCATTGCGTGTGGCGTGGTGTTCTTCCATGAGGCGCTGACGACGCAGGTGCTGATCGGCGCCAGCCTGACGATTCTGGGGGTGGGGATTATTGCGATCCGCCGCCCGACGCTGGCGGAGCTGGAGCAGATATAGTGGCTAGTGGCTAGTGGCTAGTGGGGGAAGCCTGCTGGCTTAATGATCTCACGAGAAGAGTGGTGCACTTGAGAAACCCTCCCCCATAGGGGGAGGGTAGGGTGGGGGCGTTGGGGCTTCGGCCTCACCTGGCCATGTCCCCCTCCCAACCTCCCCCTTGCAGGGGGAGGCGCTTTGGGGATCGCGGCTCCGCCCTAGCCCTAGCCCTAGCCCTAGCCCCTAGCATCTAGCCCTCCAGAAGCGATTGTATGTCGGCGCGGGGTCGCTTACATTCGGGGGATGAAAATCCTCCAACAACCTTCCCCCAATCACGATAGTCGCAGCGGCCAGGCGGTCGATATGCTGGTGCTGCATTACACCGATATGCTGAGCGCTGAGGAGGCGATCGCGCGGCTGTGCGACGCGCAGGCGAAGGTGAGTGCGCATTACGTGGTGGCGGAAGACGGCACGGTGAGCCAGCTGGTGGACGAGGCACAGCGCGCATGGCACGCGGGCGAGAGCCATTGGCGCGGCCATAATAATATCAATGCGCGCTCGATCGGCATTGAAATCGCCAATCGCGGCCACAGCCATGATTATCCGGATTTTCCCGCCGTGCAGATCGCGGCGGTCATCGCACTGGCAAACGCCATTGTGGCGCGCCACGGCATCGGCGCGCGCAATGTGGTCGGCCATTCCGACATCGCCTTCCTGCGCAAAATGGACCCCGGCGAGAAATTCCCATGGGCACAACTGGCGCAGGAGGGGCTGGGTGTATTCCCCGACATGGTGCCAAAACTGACCGGCAACCCGCTGGCGCTGGGCGATACCGGGCATGAGGTGATTCGCCTGCAGACCTCGCTCGCCAACTGGGGCTATGGGCTCAAGCTCGACGGGCTGTATGGTGAGAAAACGCAGGCCTGCGCGCGGGCGTTCCAGCGCCATTACCGGCCCACGCAGATCGACGGGGTGTGGGACGCGGAATGCGCCGGCCTGCTCGCCGTGCTGCACGCGATGGGTTAGGCGATATCCTGCCCGCGTGCGTGGGGATCGATGGTGCCCTGATCGCGCACGGCGTGGATGGGGCCGCGCTTGGCGGCGTACATCTCCACCAGCCGGTGGAACACGGCCTGTGTTTCTGCTTCGGTGCCGCTATTGACGATCACCTGATCGTAATACGGTGCCTCACGCAGCACTTGCGGCGCTTTGCCAAGCCGGTCGGCGAAATAGGCCGGATCTTTTTTCGCGCCGTCACGCTCATGGATACGCTTATCAAGGATGGTCACGATTTCGTCGATTTGCGCGGTGCTCAGCGCATGCTTGCCGGGCTCGAGGTAGGAGGGTTTATCCTGTTCACGGGCGTGAGGTGGGCGCACGAACACGCTGACTAGGTCGTGCGGCAGTGCCTTGCGCAGTGCTTTCACGCCCGCATAATTCACGTCGATCAGCACGTCTTTGCCGCTGGCGAGCGCGGCCTCGATGGGCGCATGCAAGGTGCCGTAGCGGTTGCCGTAATCGCCTGCATGCTCGAGGAAATCGCCGTTATGGATATGGGCATCGAACATTTCTTCGCTCACGAAATGGTAGTCTTTGCCGTCGGTTTCGCCCTCGCGCGGGCCGCGGGTGGTGGCTGAAACGGAGAAGTGGAACTGGTCGGACTGTTCGCGCAGGGGCTTGAGCAAGGTGCTTTTGCCCGCCGCCGAGGGGCCCGACAGCGCAAAGACTTTGCCGCGGCGCGGGGCGTCGGTCGCAATGCGGTTCAGCGATGATTCCGGATGATCCATCCCCACCTCCTAGCAGCAACCCTAGCAGCAAAGTATGACAATTTGGTTAATTACTGCCGGTGTTAGGCGATGCCGGTGTCTTTCGAGGCATTTTCGCGGCCGAGGGTGACCGAATGGGCCTTCGAGACGGCATCGGGGATACGCACGCTTTTGCGGCCGGTCGGGGCAGATTCGGGCAGGGGCGCTTTGGCGCGGGCGTCGCGGCGGGCGAGTTCCTTTTCGATGTGGGTCAGTTCCACGGCGAGGTGGTCTGCATCGGCTTGGCGCACGGCATCGGGCACATGGTCGGGAATGATGGGGGCGTGGGGCATGATGGTTCTCCTATGCCTGCAGTGTAGCAGCGCATGGCGCGAAACA
>JBIISI010000064.1:0-11744 GCA_044341105.1 Rickettsiales bacterium
GTATCGGCGGAGGCCCGGCGGACCCCGGCACAAGGCCGGGATGACGGGATAGGTTTAGCAAAAAAAGACGCCGCGGGAAATGATTCCGCGCGGCGTCGATTTGGTCAAACAGGCGAAGCTTATTTCTTCGCGGCTTGTTTCGCGTCGGCCGGGGCCTTGGCGGTCGAAGCGGGTACATCGCCAGCCGCCGGGCCGGTTTTCTCGTCTTCGTCGTTGCTGCGGCCAGCGATCGAGGCGATCGTCACGTTGCGGCCTTTCAGCGCCGAGACCACGCCTTCCGGCAGGGTCAGGTTGTTGATGTGGATCGAGTCACCGATGTTCAGCTCGAGAATATCGATGTCGATGGCTTTCGGAATGGCGGTCACGGGTGCCAGCAGGTCGATCTCGTGACGCACGATGTTGAGCACGCCGCCGCGCTTGATACCGACCGCTTTATCGGTGTTGAGGAAGTGCACGGGCACTTTCACTTTCACTTTCGATTTTTCGGTCACGGCCACGAAATCGGCATGCAGGATTTTGTCCGATACCGGGTCGAGCTGGATGTCGCGGGCGATGGCGAAGGTCGGCTTGCCGCCAATTTCGAACGACACGACTTTGTTCATGAAGCCACCACGGAAATATTCGTTGCTGATGAGGCGGGTTTCCACGGTGATCGACTGGTTCTTTTCGCCGGCGGCGTACACGTTCACCGGGGTCTGGCCCTGGCGGCGCGCCTCGCGGGCGGAACCGGTACCGATACGGTCGCGGCTGGTGGCGGGAAATGCAATAGCGGCTTGGATTGCCATGATAGACTCCTTTAGTGGCCCGATGGGACGATCCCATCCTGCTGGTTGATTAAGTCACGCGCGGTGGCGCGAGGGAGCGGCTGTATAAAACGTGGCGGCTGCCCTGTCAACCGCCGAACGCCTGGGGATGGGGCCAACGGGGCCGCCAGGGGCCACCCCTACCAAAAATCAATGGCTTATTAATCGAACAGGCTGGAAACCGAGCTTTCGTCGGCGATGCGGTGCACGGCCTCGGCCAGCAGTGGCGCGACGGAGAGCACCCGCAGCTTGCTGCAACCGCGCACATTTTCTGGCGCGGCGATGGAATCGGTCACCACCATGGCGGTCAGCTTCGATTTCTCAATCCGCTCAATGGCCGGGCCGGACAGCACGCCATGCGTCACGTAGGCCGATACCGAGTTCGCACCCTTTTCCATCAGCGCCGCGGCGGCATTGCACAACGTGCCCGCCGTATCCACGATGTCATCGAACAGGATGCAGTCGCGGCCTTCCACGTCGCCGATAATGTTCATCACCTCCGACTGGTTGGCCTTCTCGCGGCGTTTATCGACGATGGCGAGATCAATCGCCAGCCGCCCGGCGAGCGAGCGGGCGCGCACCACCCCGCCCACGTCCGGCGACACGATGGTCACGCGACTCAGGTCGGGGAATTGGCTTTTAATATCTTCGACGATGACCGGGCGGGCATAGAGATGGTCCACCGGAATATCGAAGAAGCCTTGGATCTGGCCCGCGTGCAGATCGACCGTCAGCACGCGGTCGGCCCCCGCTTCGGTAATCAGGTTGGCGACCAGCTTGGCGGTGATCGGCGTGCGCGGGCCGGGTTTGCGGTCTTGCCGCGCATAGCCAAAATAGGGAATGACGGCGGTGATGCGCGCCGCGCTGGCGCGCCGCAGCGCATCGAGCGTGATCAGCAATTCCATGATATGTTCGTTCGCCGGGTAGCTGGTCGATTGCAGCAGGAACACGTCCTCGCCGCGCACATTTTCCTGCACTTCCACAAAAATCTCACCGTCGGAGAAGCGGCGAATGCTGGCCTGCGTGAGCGCAATGCCCAGATGCTTAGCCATGGCTTCGGCGAGGGCGGGATTGGAATTACCGGCGATCAGTTTCATGGCTCAAGCCCTAGGCCTGCTGCCACGCGAAGTAAAGCGCGATTTTACGCTTCCTGCCCACGCAGCGCGCGCATCACGCGCTTGATGTCTTCTTCCGGACGGCCCAGCGTTTCGAGCAATTGCGCGAACAGGCGGCGGCCCGAAACTTCCAGCTCGGGCACCACCCAGGTCGCGCCATGTTCCAGCAATTCGCGCTGGTGCGCCGGGTCGTGGGCGCGCACCAGAATCGGTAACTCGGGATAGTTATGGCGCATCACCTGCAGCAGGTGGGTGGCCTGTTCGGGCTGGTGCAGCGTAATCACCAACGCGATGGCGCGGCTGATGCCGGTGGCTTCCAGCACCTCGGGCTGCGCCGCATTGCCGAAGAAGACCGGGTGGTGGCGTTTGCGGCCCGCCGCCACCTCGCGCGGGTTGGTGTCGAGCCCGATGAAGGGAATCTGCTCGCTGCTCATGTAATCGGCCATCAGCTGGCCCATGCGGCCATAGCCTGCCAGCACCACATGCGATTTCAGATCCTGCGTTTCGCGCTGCACCTGTTCGGGGTTGGAACGCAGGCGGCGCCAGCGGCGTTTCTCCAGCTGCTGGCCCAGCAGGTCGAGCAGCGGCGTGATCGCCATGGTGAGGGTAATCACCAGCAGCAGCCCCTTGGAAAGCGTGGCACTGATCACGCCCAGCTCACCCGCCAGCCCGAACAGGATGAAGCCGAATTCACCGCCTTGCGCCAGCAGCAGCGCGGTGTGGCCGCTGGTGGCGCGGGTGTAGCGGAAACTGCGCAGCACGCCGTACAGCACCGTGGTTTTGATGGAAACCAGCGCCAGCGCGCCAAGGATAATTTCCAGCGCATGATGCAGGATGAAATCCACGTCGATCTTCATGCCGACGGTCATGAAAAACAGCCCCATCAGCAGCGATTTGTAGGGCAGCACGTCGGCTTCGATCTGTGGGCGGTATTCGGTCTCGGCCAGCAGCAAGCCGGCGAGGAACGCACCCAGCGCCGGCGACAGCCCCGCCATTTCGGTAATATAAGCCAGCCCCACCACCACTAGCAGCGTGACCGCCACGAACAGTTCGTGGATATCGAGCATGGCAATGGCGCGGAAAAGCGGGCGCAGCAGCAAGCGGCCCATCAGCGTAATCACCGCCAGCACGGCAACGGCGCGCAGGGCCGATTCGCCCAGCACCATGCCCAGCTCATCGCTGCCTTCGGCCAGCGCCGTCACCAGCACCAGCAGCGGCAGCACCGCTAGATCCTGCAAAATCAGAATCGCCAGCGCCAGCCTTCCGGTCTGGCTGGAAAGTTCGCGGCGCTGTTGCAGCACCTGCAGCACCAGTGCGGTCGAAGAAAGCGCAAGGCCACCACCCAGCAGCAGCGCGGTGTGCGCCTGCCGCCCCAGCGCCATCGCCAGCACATACAGCAACAGCGCGGTGGCAATCACCTGCACGCTGCCGATGCCGAACACTTTTTTGCGCATCGCTTTCAGGCGATCAAACGATAGCTCGAGCCCAATCAGAAACAGCAGGAACACAATGCCGAATTCGGCGATCGCTTCGGTGGTGTGCAGGTCGGTAATGACCGCCAGGCCATCGGGCCCGATCAGCGCGCCAGCCACCAGGTAGCCAAGCACGGGGCTTGCGCCCATCGCCCGGAAAATCGCAACCACACCCACCGCGCTGGCAAGCAGAATGATGAGGTCGGGTACGGTGGCAATGGCAATATCCATGGCTACGGTTATGCGGGCTGGGAGCGGGCGGGGCAAGTTTTATGTTTTTTCTTGCGGTGTGCGCATGCTACACCCACGCTATGGATTCTCCCAAACGTATGCTGATTACCGGCGCGGGCCAGCGCATCGGCGCGGCGCTGGCGCAGCATTTTGCCGCACAGGGCTGGTCGCTCATGCTGCATTACCACCGCTCCGCCACCGCGGCGAAAGCGCTGGCCGCACAATTGCAGCAAACGCATGGCACCGACGTGGCACTGCTGCAGGTCGATCTCGCCGGTGACCTTTCCGGCTTCTGGCGCGGTGTGCCGCCCTGCACCGCCATCCTCCACAATGCCGCATTGTTCGAGCGCGACCGGCTGCAAGATTTCACGCCCGCGCAACTGGCGCAGCATGCACAGGTGAATTTCCTCGCCCCCGTGCAGCTCACGCAGGGCTTCATGGCGCAACTGCCCGAAGGCGCGCATGGCCATGTGCTGCTGCTCGGCGACGGGGTGATGGGCTGGAGCGTGAGCCCCGAATTTTTCACCTACGCCCTCAGCAAGCAGGCGCTCGAGGGCTGCCTCGACCTGCTGGCCGCCGCCTGTGCGCCACGGGTGCAGGTGAACCTGCTGGCGCTCGCCCCCACCCTGCCGGGCGTGACCGACGATGCGGCCATGTTCGCCCGCCTTGCCGCGCGCGCCCCGCTGCAACGCACCCGCCGCCGATTATTTGCTGCATGCACCGGGGGTGACGGGGCAAATCCTGCATCTGGCCGGTGGCCAGCAATTGCGCACCGCGCGGCCCTGAAGCCGTGCGTTATCTACAATCGCGCCCTGTGGTTGCGCCCGCACGGCCCCATGCGGGCACAACCCGCCCATGCACAAAACACATGGCATAACACAAATTAAATCAATAGCTTGGCGATAAGTCTATTTTTTAGGCAAATGGCAGGGGCCGCTGCTTTTATGCGCCCCTGATGCCCCTGCCCGCGCCTTATCCCGAAGCTTATCCACAGGTTCGGGGGATAGCTCGCAACCCGCCGGTTTCCTCCCTATCTGTAGGGCATGAGCTTCGTCAACGAAACCCAGCAACCCACCCGCCCGGATTCCGGCCTGCGCGGGGCCGATGCCATTCGCGACGCCCTCAAAACCATTCCCACCAGCCCCGGCATCTACCGCATGATGAACGCGGATGGCGACGTGATGTATGTCGGCAAGGCCAAAAACCTCACCAACCGTGTGGGCAGCTACGCCCAGCTCACCCGCCACAATAACCGCGTGCTCGCCATGGTACAGCAGATCGCCCGCATCGAGATCATCACCACCGGCTCCGAGGCCGAGGCCTTCCTGCTCGAAGCGGCGCAGATCAAGCGCCTGCGCCCGCGCTACAACATCCTGCTGAAAGACGACAAATCCTTCCCCTATTTGCATTTGTCGGCGCATGCGTTTCCGCGCATGGAGAAACATCGCGGCACGCAAAAAAGCGGCGGTGAATATTTCGGCCCATTCGCCAGCGTGGGCGCGTTGAACCAGACCATGGCCCTGCTGCAGAAAATCTTCCTGCTGCGCCCCTGCGCCGACACGATTTTCAAAAACCGCACGCGCCCCTGCCTGCAATACCAGATCAAGCGCTGCAGCGCGCCCTGCGTGAACTATGTGAGCGAAGCCGAATACGCCGCGCAGATCAAACAGGCGCGCGATTTCCTGCAGGGCCGCCACCGCGACGTGCAGGAACAGCTCGCCGCGCAAATGCAGCAGGCCAGCGACGCACTCGATTTCGAAAGCGCCGCCGTGCTGCGCGATCACATCAAAGCCCTCACGCAGGTGCAGCAGGAAAGCGCGCTGCGCGCCACCGGCCTCGTCGATGCCGATGTGATCGCCATGGCGCGCGCCGGCCAGCATTGCGTGGTGCAGGTGTTTTTCTTCCGGCAGGGCAACCATTTCGGCAACCAGACCTTCCACCCCCGCACCAGCGCCGACGATAGCGATGGTGCGATCATGAGCGCCTTCCTCGGCCAGCTCTATCAGCAAAACACCCCGCCGGGTGAAATCCTCGTGAGCCACACGCCCGACGACCCGGCCCTGCTCGAAGAAGCGCTGCGCCTGCGCGCGAAGGCGGCGGTCAGCCTTCGCCAGCCCCAGCGCGGCGATAAATTGCGCCTCATGGAAAACGCCACTGCCAACGCGCAGGCCGCCCTCGCGCGCGAGCAGCAGGCCGCGCTGGCCGATGCAACCCACCGCGCCGCCCTGCAAAAACTGTTCGCCCTGCCCTACGTGCCCGAACGCATCGAGGTCTACGACAACAGCCACTCCATGGGCAAACAGGCGCTGGGCGGGCTCATCGTCGCCACGCCGGAAGGGTTCGACAAGCGCAGCTACCGCACCTTCGCCATCAAAGACGCCACCCTTAGCCCCGGCGATGATTTCGGCATGATGCGCGAAGTGATGCGCCGCCGCTTCGCGCGCTTCAACGCCGAAGGCCAGAGCGCCGCCGAATTGAAATTGCTGGTGCTGGTCGATGGCGGCGCGGGCCAGCTTTCCGCCGTGCATGGCGTACTCAGCGAATTGGGGCTGGCCGACCTGCCGCTGGTGGGCGTGAGCAAAGGGCCCGATCGCAATGCGGGCCGCGAATTTTTCCATCAGGTGGGCCTAAGCCCCTTCCAGCTGCCGCCGAACGACCCCACCCTGCACTACATCCAGCGCCTGCGCGACGAGGCGCACCGCTTTGCCATTGGCAGCCACCGCAAAAAGCGCAGCAAAGCCCTCACTCAATCGGCACTCGACGACATTCCCGGCATCGGTGCCGGGCGCAAGCGCGCGCTGCTGCAGCATTTCGGCAGCCGCGCCGGGGTCGAGCGCGCCACCCTCGCCGAACTGCAGAACGTGACCGGCATCAACAAAAAAGTGGCGCAGGATATTTTTGATTTTTTCCATGGATAAAATCCGATAAAATGCACCCATGCCTCAACGCCACCACCGCCACGCCTTCTCCCTGATCGAGCTTTCGATCGTGCTGGTCATTCTCGGCCTGCTCACGGGCGGCATTCTGGCGGGTCAATCGCTGATCCGTGCAGCAGAAATCCGCGCCGTAGCTACTGAATTACAGCGTTACGCCACCGGCATGCATAGTTTTCGCGATAAATATTTTGCCATCCCGGGTGACTTCCGCGAAGCAACGCGCTTCTGGAACCGTCAAACCGTAAGCAGCGATTGCGTCAGCAATGCGGGCATGACGAGCGCCGGAGCGCCGGGCGCCTGCGATGGCAATGGCAACGGCATCGTAAGCACCGCCGGCGCAGCGAACCAGAGCGGGGAAGAATTTCAGGTCTGGCGGCAACTTGCCCTCGCGGGATTGATTGAGGGAACTTACACCGGGATAGCAGGTACCGGCGGCTACGACGATTTTGACCGCGGCCTTAATTCCCCCGCCAGCCGTCTGGGTAATAACATATGGCGCCTTCGTACCCTGGGTGACTTGAGCGGCACCGTCACCGGTACCGTCGTGAGTACGTTTGCCCTTTCGTATGGCATCGCGCTGGAGAGCGGGCAGACGGAAGCGGGAACATCGCTTTTGAAACCAGAGGAAGCCTGGAACCTCGACACGAAAATGGATGACGGCCAGCCAGCACAAGGCAGCTTTATCGCACGCCCATGGGATGCCTGCACCAATGCCGCCAGCCGCAATGATCTTACCAGCGCGTACAAATTAAGCGACACTACAGCGTCCTGTAAAACCATCTTACGTAATTTATTCTAACAAACTGTCCAAAGACGCGTTATGACTGCGCAGCTTTTGCCAGTCAGCCGCCGGGGGCGGCATTATTGCGAGTGACCGTCATGATTAAAAAACACCAGATCCCCAACCTACTCACGTTTATCCGCGTAGCGGCCGTGCCGCTGGCGCTCATCATTACCACGCTCGCACCGGGCAAGGCCTTCTGGCTGCTGCTGATTTTTGCGGTCGCCGCCGTCACCGATTTTCTCGATGGCTACCTCGCACGCCGTTGGAACGCGGTGAGCCCGCTGGGCGCCATGCTCGACCCCGTAGCCGACAAATTACTGGTCGCACTCATGCTGATCTATTTGCTGAAATACCCGCTCATGCCGGTGCTGCTGGTGGCGCTGCTGCTGCTGCGCGAACTCTACATTTCCGGCCTGCGCGAATACGTGGCGCAGCGCGGCCTCACTTTGCCGGTGAGCAGCGGCGGCAAATGGAAAACGGCCTTGCAGCTTATCGCCATCACCGCCCTTCTGGCCACCGTCAGCCTGCCGCCCGGCGCGCCCATTTTCTATGGCTTCGGCACGCAGGATGTGCTGTGGAATGGTGGCATGAGCCTGCTTTGGGCCTCCGCCCTGCTCAGCCTCATCAGCGCGATGGGCTACACCCGCCGCGCCATCGCCCAGCTGCGCTAGCTACGCGGCGGCACCGGCCACATGGGCGCGGGTGGCGGCGTAGAAATCATCCATCAATTGCCTGGTGACCGGGCCGACGGTGAAGTTCTGCCCGGCGATTTCGCCGACCGGCGTAATCTCGGCCGCCGTGCCGGTGAGGAACACTTCGCGCACGCGCGCCAGTTCTTCCGGCTTGATATGGCGCTCATGCACCGCGATGCCGCGATGCTTCGCAAGCGCAATCACCGTCTGGCGCGTAATGCCGTTCAGGATGCAATCCGGCGTGGGCGTGTGCAGCGCGCCGTCGATCACGAGGAACAGGTTCGCACCCGTCGCTTCCGCGAGGTAGCCGCGGTAATCGAGCATCAGCGCGTCCTGATAGCCCTGGCTTTCCGCCGCATGTTTGCTCACCGTGCAGATCATGTACAGGCCCGCCGCCTTGCTGGCGGTCGGCGCGGTGTCCGGCGCGGGGCGCTTATAGGGCGCCATCGCAAGGCGAATGCCCTTTTCCTTGATCTCGGGGTTGAACATGCTCGGCCAGCTCCACGCCGCAATCGCCACATGGATTTTGCTTTGCTGCGCCGAAATGGCCATCATTTCGCTGCCGCGCCACGCCACCGGGCGCAGGTAACCATCGGTGATATTGTTCGCCTTGAGCACCGCTTCCTTTGCCGCTTCGATTTCGTCGAGCCCATAGGGAATGGCGAAACCAAGCAGCTCCGCCGAGCGATGGAACCGCTCGGTATGTTCGCGGTTTTTGAAAATCTTGCCGGCATAGGCACGCTCGCCCTCGAACACGCAGGAACCGTAATGCAGCCCGTGCGACAGCACATGGGTTTTCGCGTCGCGCCATTCCACCAGCGCGCCATTCATCCAGATTTTACCATCGCGATCATCAAACGGTATCAGGCTCATCATTCTCTCGTTTCGTTGCTGCGCCATGCGCGGCGCGGGTGGTGTGCATAGCAGGTTCGGTGCAATTTTCAATCGCGCGCTTAGGGCTGGCGGCGCTCCGGCCCGCCATAAGGCGTGGCGGTGCCACGCCGTTCGCGCAGGGCAATGCAGGAAATCTGCCGCCCGTAATCCAGCTCGCCGCGATGGGTAGTGCGGCGGTAGCTGAAGAAATGCGGCTCGTTGGCGTAGGTGTCCATCGACAGCGCGGTCACTTTCGCGACCCCGGCATTCTGCAGGCGCTGCTTCACGAACCCCTGCAGGTCGAACTGGCCGTAGCCGCGCTTGGTGTTGGGCTTGATGAAGGCCGAGGGCGGGGCCCCCGCGCGCCGCAGCGCGTCGATAAAATCCGGCCCCACCTCGTAGCTCGCCTGCGCGATGCAGGGGCCGATGGCGGCGGTGATGCGCCCGCGCACCGCGCCTGCTTCCTGCATGGCCTCCACCGTGCGCTCGATGACACCGGTGGCGGCTCCTTTCCAGCCCGCATGGGCGGCGGCGACCACGCCCGCCTCCTCGTCGGCCAGCAGCACCGGCGCGCAATCGGCGGTGAGGATGCCGAGCACCAGCCCGGGCATGGTGGTCACCATGGCGTCGGCTTTGATTTCGCCCTGCGTGGGGCTGTTCACCTGCACCACGTCGGGCGAATGAATCTGGTAGAGCGTGCAAAGCTGGGCCGAGCTGGTGCCGAAATGCTGCGCTACGCGCATGCGGTTCTGCGCCACATGGTGGGGGTTGTCGTGGCTGCCCGCGCCGCAATTCAGCCCGGCATACATCCCCTCGCTCAGCCCGCCTTCGCGCCCGAAAAACGCATGCTGCACGCGGTGCGATTCCAGCGGCAGGGCGGTGAAGGTCAGCAGGCTCATGCGTGGAATCCCGGCAGTTCAATGGTGGCGTCGGCGCAAACTGCCATGACTTTGAATAAATTTCCCATGGCTTGCGGCGAAATGAGGCGTTGCAGCCCGGTAATCAGCAGATCGCGTTGCGCCGGGGCCGCAGCTTTCAGCAGCGCCTGCAGCCGCATCTCGGCCCCCATGCGCAGCAAAAACTCGCCCTGCGTCACCAGTTCCGGCACCATCAGCCCGCCATCGCGCGCGATGCCCATCAGCGTGGCGAAATCGACATGGGCGGTGAGATCGACCTCGCCCGGATCGCGTAGCACGGAATGGAAGCTGTGCGCTTTCATGGCCTGCAGCGTGTCGTGATGGGCGTCGCCGAAATAGCCGTAATCAATCACCAGTGCCGCGCCGCCATGGGCCTTCAGCCGCGCCGCCAGCAGCCGCATGATGCTGCGCGCGGCGGGGCATTGCTCCATCACCGTGCCGGGGGCAATGGCCTGCCCCGATTTGGCCAGCTGCAGCCCGGCCGGGCCATCGACGAACATAAATTCGCCCGACTCGAACGCCACGCGCCGCTCGCGCACGCCGTCTTCGGTCATCACGAACTGTTTGATCGGCAGCGCATCGAAAAACTCGTTTGCGATCAGAATCGTCGGGCTCTCAGGCAGCGCCTCCACGCTATCCAGCCACTCGATGCGCGGGTGCTCGTGGCGCAGGCGCAGGTATTGCGTGTGCGCCAGCATCGGGCTGGTTTCCACCATATGGATGGTGATGGCATCGTGGAATTCGGGAATTTTCCGGGTGGCGCGCAGCACGTCGCCCATCAGCGTGCCGCGGCCCGGCCCAAGCTCGACCAGGCTCACCGGCCCGCGCCCCATCTGCATCCAGATTTGCGCGCACCACAGCCCGATCATCTCGCCAAAAATCTGCGAGATCTCGGGCGCGGTAATGAAATCGCCGCGCGCGCCCAGCGGGTCCTGCTTGCGGTAATAGCCATGCTCCGGGTGGGCGAGCGCCAGCTCCATATAATCGGCCACGCTGATGCTGCCCTGCTGCGCGATGCGATCACGGATAATCTCGGCAAGCGCACTCATGGCGTGGGCTGCTGCACCGGTTTGGCAGTGAAGGCCAGCCACAGCCCGACGAGGATCATCGGCAGGCACAGTAGCTGCCCCATGCTCAGCGGGCCCAGCACCAGGCCCAGCTGCGCATCCGGCTGGCGGAAGAATTCGACGATAAACCGGCTGATGCCATAGCCCGCGAGGAACAGCCCGCCCACCACGCCGACCCGGGCATAGGCCCGCGTGCGGGTGGCTACGAAGAAAAGCACCAGCAGCAGCACCAGCCCTTCCAGCCCAGCCTCATAGAGCTGGCTGGGGTGGCGCGGCAGGCCGTCGCTTTTGGGAAACACCATGCCGAGCGGCGCATCGGTCACGCGGCCATACAGCTCACCGTTAATGAAGTTGGCAAGCCGCCCGAGCAGCAGGCCAATCGGCGTGGCGACGGCAAGGAAATCCATGATGCGCAGCCATTTTAGCCCATATTTGCGGGCGAACACATAATACGCCGCGAAGATGCCGAGCAGCCCGCCATGGAAGCTCATGCCGCCATGCCAGACTTTCAATATATCCGCCGGATGGCCAAGATAATACGGCAGGTTGTAGAACAGGATATAGCCGATACGCCCGCCGAGGATGATGCCGAGCACGGCATACATAATCAGGTCGTCGCGGGCTTTTTCAGTGAAATAGATGGGCTGGCCAAGGCGCTTCGCCTGAAGTCGGTCGATCCAACCGACATAGTAATAGCCAAGCACGATGCCCGCCACATACGCGAGCGCATACCAGCGAATCACCAGCGGGCCAATCTCAAGCGCCACGGGGTCGATGTTGGGGAATGGGATCATAGGGCTAGGGCTAGGGGCTAGGGCTAGGGAAGTAAAGCGTTTTCCCTAGCCCTAGCCCCT
>JBIISI010000113.1:0-3429 GCA_044341105.1 Rickettsiales bacterium
GCCCCGCCCGAGCGCATGGTTTCGATGTTCAAATCCTTCTCCGTTGATCTCGATCGCGATCGAGTCGTCGACCACGGGATAGACCCAGGCGCTGGCGAAGCTGGTGTGGCGGCGGGCGTTGGAATCGAACGGCGAGATGCGCACGAGACGATGCACGCCCGATTCGGTTTTCGCCCAGCCATAGGCGTTGTGGCCGGAAAGCTTGAGCGTCGCCGATTTAATGCCCGCCTCCTCGCCCGCCTGCTCGTCGACGATCTCGACCTTGAAGCCGCGCCGCTCGCCCCAGCGCAGATACATGCGAAACAGCATGAACGCCCAGTCCTGCGATTCGGTGCCGCCCGCGCCGGGGTGGATTTCGATGAAGCAATCGTTGGCATCGGCCTCGCCGGAAAGCAGGGCTTCCAGTTCCATCTGCGAGAGCTGTGCGAGGCCGCGGGCAATGTCGGTTTCCGATTGCGCGATCAACGCTTCGTCGGCTTCTGCTTCCGCCAGCGCGATCATCTCGGCGCTGTCGCGCACCAGCGATTCCAGCCGCCGATATTCGTTCACCGTGTGCTCGACGCGCGTGCGCTCGCGCATGGTTTTCTGCGCGTCTTCGGGGCTGTTCCAAAGATTGGGGTCTTCCGCTTTGGCGTTCAGCGCATCGCGGTGGGCAAGCAGGTTGTCCCAGTCAAAGAAACCTCCGCATGCGCTGGAGTTTTTCGTGGTACTGGTCGATCAATTGCTGGGTTTCGGCACGCATTTAGTACAGTCCTCCGGTGCCCATTTCGGCTTCGGAATTGGGGTTGAACCCCTCGGGGTCGACGGGGCGTTGGTAGGGCGCCATCTCGCCGGGGCCGGGGGCGTTGTAATCGCTGCTTTCCAGGCTGCCGCCCAGCTCTTCCGGTGTCATTTCCGGGGCGGGTGTGGGCGCGTCTTTCTTGTCTTTCAGCTCTTCCTGCAATTCGTTGAACGGCTTGAAGATGGGGCCGCCGGTGAGGAAGGCTTCCATGATGGTCGCCCCGCCCGTCGCGCCGTCGTAGAGCGGCTGGCCGGTGGCGCGGTCGACGGGGATTTCACGGATGCCTTCCGGCGGGCGGAACGGCGTCATCGGAATGTCCTTCGCCGCCTGCTGCATGAATTTAATGAAGCCCTGAATGGGCACGCGGCCACCGGTTTCCTTCGCGCCCATGGGTTTGGGCGTGTCGAACCCGACATAGGTCGCGACCACGATGTCGGGCGTGTAGCCCACGAACCACGTATCGCGCGATTCGTTGGTGGTTCCGGTTTTGCCGGCCAGCGGGCGCGCGAGCACTTTCGCCGCCGTGCCGGTGCCACGCAAAATCGCACCCTGCAGGATGGAGGTGAGCTGGTAGGCCACGCGCGGATCGAGCACGCGCTCGCGCTCGTCGGGCAGGGTTGGCGGTTTGGGGTCGTATTTCGCGTCCATCGCGAGGCTGCATGGTTCGCAAATGCGGGTATCGCGGCGGAAGATGGTTGCGCCGTTGCGGTCGTCGATGCGCTCGATCAACCATGGCGAGACGCGGCGGCCACCATTGGCGATCATGGCGTAGGCGTTGGCGAGCTTCATCGGCGTGGTTTCTTTCGAGCCCAGCACCATGGAATAGTTCGGCTCGACCCTGTCATAGATGCCAAAACGCTGCGCCACGCGCATCACGCGCTTGATGCCGATCATCTGCGCGATGCGCACCGTCATGGCGTTGCGCGATTTCTCGAGCCCGTTGCGGAAGGTGGTGGGGCCGAGATAGCTGCCTTCGTAGTTTTTCGGCGTCCACATCGGCAGGCCGGGGCCTTGCGGCAGCGATACCGGGCCATCGATGATGATGCTGGTGGGCGAGAAGCCGTTTTCCAGCGCCGTGAGGTAGACGAACGGTTTGAAGCTGGAACCCGGCTGGCGCTTGGCCTGCGTGGCACGGTTGAATTCCGAGCCCGCATAGGCATAGCCGCCCGAGAGCGCCAGCACCTTGCCGGTCTTCGGGTCCATCACGATCATCGCACCGTTCACGGCGGGAACCTGGAAGATTTTCCAGCTTTTCTTATCGTCGGTGGGTTCGACGAGGATCACGTCGCCCACCGCCCAGCGCGGGCTCAGCACCCAGCTATAGCCGCTCGCTTCAACCGCACCGTCCTCGCCGTTCATGAGGCCGATCGACAGGGTTTTGCCGTTCACCGCGGTGATGACCGCGAGCTGCTGCTCGTCGTAGAGCGTGATGGTTTTTTCCTGCTGGATGCGCGCGAGCGATGCCTCCCAGTCGTTCATGTCGTTTTTCAGGCTGGCCACCGGCCCGCGATAGCCATGGCGCTGGTCATAGAGCATGAGCGCGTGGCGCAGGCCGCGATCGGCATAGTCCTGGAAGGCGGGGTTGAGCGTGGTTTTCACGAACAGGCCGCCCTCGTAGAGGATATGGTCGCCGTACATTTCCTTCAGGTTGCGGCGCACTTCCTCGGCGAAGAAATCGGCATGGGCGACTTCGCCTTTGTCGCGCGGCTTCAGGGTAATGGGCGTGGCCGCCGCGCGTTCGGCCTCGGCGCTGTCGATAAACCCATCGCCCAGCATGCGGTTAATTACGTAATTGCGGCGGGCCAGCGCACGCTTGTAGTTTTTGGCGGGGTCGTAATAGGCCGGGGCTTTGGGCATGGCGGCCAGCATGGCGGCTTCCTCGGTCGAAAGCTCGTCGAGCGATTTGCCGAAATAGTTGATGGCGGCAGCGGCTACGCCGTAGGTGCCCTGCCCGAGATAGATTTCGTTCAGGTACAGCTCGAGGATCTTCTCTTTGCTGTAGGTGTTGGAAATGCGGTAGGCGAGGATCGCCTCTTTGATTTTGCGCTCGAAGCTTTTTTCCGAGGTGAGCAGGAAGTTTTTTACCACCTGCTGGGTGATGGTCGAGCCGCCGACCATGGTGCGGCCACTGCCCACATTGGTGACGTTTTCCTTCACCGCGCGCAGGATGCCCCAGAAATCAATGCCCTGATGCGAATAGAAATTGCGGTCTTCCGCCGAGATAAACGCCTGCTCGACATTTTTCGGGATGGCCGAAAGCGGCAGGAAGAAGCGCTTTTCCTTGGCGTATTCGGCGAGCAGCTTGCCGTCGCCCGCATACAGGCGCGTGACCACGGCGGGGTCGTAATTCGCGAGCTGGTCGGTGCTGGGCAGGTCTTTGGTGAAATGCGCGATGACCAGCGTGATGGCGATGATCGCAAAAATAAAGCCGGTGATGGCAAGGCCGATGATCCAGCGCGCAAGGCGCGACAGGCCAAGGAAGCTTTTGCGCACGCCGCGCGCGGCCACGCTATCGGCCGCCTCGCGGGCACCGCCCAGTGCGCCCGCCGCCCATGCTTTGGCGCGCACAAGCAACGGGTGCGGCGCGCCTTTTTGCGGCGGCCATTGCTCGATGCGGCGGGGCGGTTGCGCGCCCGGCTGGGGTGGTT
>JBIISI010000082.1:0-8047 GCA_044341105.1 Rickettsiales bacterium
GCACCCTAGCACCTTGCGCCGCCCGCGCCAGTGATTTTTCTATTCTTTTAAATAGCGGTCGAGGGCAGCCGTAACCGAGGTAACGAACGCCGACTGGTAGTCGGCCGATTGCAGCAGCCGCTCGTCGGCGGCGTTGCTCAGGAAGCCCATCTCGATCAGCACCGAGGGGATATCCGGCGCTTTGAGCACCCGGAACCCGGCGAAGCGGTGGGTGTTGGTGAGTTTATTGATTTTTGGGTGCAGGCTGGCCACCAGTTTCTCGGCCAGCAGCGAGGATTTGTTCATGGTTTCGCGCTGGGCGAGGTCGATCAGGATGCTCGCCACGTCTTCGTCGGCGGTGTTCAGGTCCAGCCCCGTAATAATGTCGGATTTGTTTTCGCGCTCGGCCAGTGCCGCCGCTTCATCGTCGGAGGCGGTTTCCGACAGGGTATAGACCGAAAGCCCCTGCGCCTCGGGCCGGGGGTTGGAATCGGCGTGCAGCGAGATAAAGATGTCGGCCTTCACCTTGCGGGCGATGTTCACGCGCTCGGGTAGCATGATGAAACTGTCATCCTCGCGCGTG
Organism: Rickettsiales bacterium; assembly: GCA_044341105.1. Taxonomy (GTDB): domain Bacteria; phylum Pseudomonadota; class Alphaproteobacteria; order Rickettsiales; family UBA3002; genus QFOX01. The sequence goes on from JBIISI010000082.1 coordinate 563, forward strand.
AGGGCGACGCGGTAGCGCCCGGTGCGCAGCAGGCCGTTTTTCAGGGCCTTGGCGAAGGCGAGCGTGACGTTTTTCTCGCGCGTGCCGTGCAGGCCAAGCGCGCCGGGATCCTGCCCGCCATGCCCGGCGTCGATCACCACCAGCGGTTTTTCCTTTTCGGCTACCACGGGGCTGGCCGGGCCGGTGGCGGCGGCTGCCTGCCCGAAGGGCTGGATATCAATGAGCAAATGCGCGCCCTGCCCGCCCTGCGCCGGCACCGCCAGCGTGCCGACGATTTTGACCGGCTGCACCGCATCGACCACGATGCGCGAGGTGGCCGCGTCGAACTGGCCGAAGCGGATGCCACGCACCAGTGCCCCACGGTAGCCCACCGGCAGGGTGATGCCGGTGGCGCGCAGCGCAGGCAGGTCGATCACCACCCGGTCGGGGTTGCCGAGGGTGAAGACTTTGGTGGGGGTGACGACGCTATCGGTCGCAAAGCGCAGCCGCTCGATGCCGCCCGCCCCCTGCTCGACCGCCACACCGCCGATGGCGGCGGCGTGGGCGAGCAATGGTGCACAGGCAAAAAGGGCAAAAAGAAAACGGCGCATCGGTATGGAGTATCGGAATCGTATGGGATTTCAAGAAGCTCTTCCGCCCCACCCCCAGCTTTTTATTAATAAAACCATTGCACTCCCCAAACCACCCCCCTATATTGCCCCCACGAATTACCCGCGACCGGCGCGAAGTGCGGACTAACCTCCCCCGGCCAGACGCGGAACTGGAACAACATTTAACTTCAGGTGCCCCATAAGCGAATCATGGCATCAATCGAGAACATCACGAGAATTTCAGCTGCCGCGCTTGTCGCGCAGCCCGTCTTTTCATGGCTTTCACCGCCCCCGACCGGGATTGGCGGTTAAAGCGCGTTGCGATTGAGTGACCGCTTACGGCGCCCCTGAGACAAGGGGACCGACTATGACTAAACGCATGCTGATCGATGCAGCACATGCCGGGGAAACTCGCGTGGCTATTCTCGACGACGATATGATCGTCGATTACGATTTCACCACCACCGCCAAAACGCAGATCAAGGGCAATATCTACCTCGCCAAGATCACCCGCGTGGAACCCAGCCTGCAGGCTGCGTTCGTGGAATATGGCGGCGGCAAACAGGGCTTCCTGCCTTTTGCCGAAATCCACCCGGACTATTACCAGCTCCCGGCGGAAGATAAGCAGAAGCTGCTCGCCGAGCAGATCGCCGAAGCCGAGGCCGAAGAAGCCGCGGAAGAGGAAGCGTTCGAGCGCGAACAGGCCGCCCGCGAAGCCCGTGGCCGCCACCGCGGCGAAAGCGACAGCGAGGAAGAAGAGGATTTTGAATCCGATGCCCTGCTCGATGCCGATGCCGAAGCACCGGTAGAGGAACCGGCGGCCGGTACGCTGAAAAACGCCCGCTCACACCTCGCGGCGCTGATTGCCAACCCGCCCGCCATGGAAAGCGCTGAAGTGCCGGCATTGACCATGCCGCAGGCCTTCGCACCAGAAGAACCCGGCGAACCCTATAACGTGGCCCCGCTGGAAGCCGAATCCTTCGCCGTGCATTCCGACGCGCTGGATGCACCTGCCGATGCCGAAGCCCCCAGCGCTGCCGATGCCGCCGCGCAGGATGCGCCGATCGACGCCCACGCCGACACCACCAGCGAAGAAGCCGAAGAAACCCGTGGCCGCCGCCGCGATGGCAGCGCCAAGCAGCCCGCCATCCACCGCCGCTACCGCATTCAGGAAGTGATTAAGCGCAACCAGATCGTGCTGGTGCAGGTCATTAAAGAAGAACGCGGCAACAAGGGCTGCTCGCTGACCAGCTATATTTCGCTCGCGGGCCGCTGCGCCGTGCTCATGCCGAACTCGCCCAAGGGCGGCGGCATCAGCCGCAAGATCACCGACCGCGAAACCCGCAAACGCCTGAAGGAAGTCGCCTCCGAGATGCGCACCCATCGCGGCATGAGCGTGATTATCCGCACCGCCGGGATCGACCGCACCAAGGCCGAAATCCGCCGCGACTACGAATACCTCATCAAATTGTGGAACCAGGTGCGTGAAACCACGTTGGGCGCCACCGCCCCCTCGCTGATCTACGAGGAAGGCAACCTCATCAAACGGGCGCTGCGCGACCAGTATAGCGGCGATATGGGCGAAGTGATCGTCGAAGGCGAAGAGGCCTTCCGCGAAGCCAAAGACTTCATGAAAATGCTGATGCCGAGCCATGTCGCCCGCGTGAAGCTTTACAAGGATTCGATGCCGCTCTTCGCCTATGCCGGCGTGGAAGAACAGCTCACCGGCATGATGGACCCGCAGGTAAAACTGCCCAGCGGCGGCTACATCGTGATCCATTCGACCGAGGCGCTGATCGCGATCGACGTGAACTCGGGCCGCAGCACCACCGAACGCAACGTGGAAGAAACCGCACTGAAAACCAACCTCGAGGCCGCCGCCGAAGCGGCCCGCCAGCTTCGCCTACGCGATCTGGCCGGGTTGATCGTGGTCGATTTCATCGACATGAACTACGGCAAGAACCGCAAAGCGGTCGAACGCGCCATGAAAGACGCGCTCAAAAGCGACCGCGCAAAAATCCAGTTGGGCCGCATCTCCATGTTCGGCCTCATGGAACTTTCGCGCCAGCGCATGCGCCCGAGCATTTCGGAAGCCACCGGCGTGCAATGCCCGCATTGCCGCGGCACCGGCTACATCCACTCGGTGGAAACGGTCGCCATCCAGATCATCCGCACGCTGGAGAAAGAAGCCGCCACCGGCGAGTATGTCACCCTGCGCGTGACCACCCACCCCGAGGCCGCGCTGTATTTGCTGAACGAAAACCGCGCCCTGCTGCAATCGCTGGAGCAGCGTTATCATGTGAACGTGGTGGTGCTGATGGATACCGCCATCATCACCGGCCATTTCCGCCTCATCAAAGTGAACCAGGAAGGCAAGGAATCGCTGCACGAAGATTCCAAGCAGCCGCGCCAGCGCCGCACGCGCGGGGGCCGTGGCCGCAACAACCGTGGCGGCGACAAGCCCGGCCATCGCAGCGGGCTTAGCTTCGACGGGGCCGTCGAGCCGGTCGAGGAAGCCGACCTGCTGCTCGCCGAACAGGATAGCCGCGACGATGACCATGAAGTGATTGGCCGCAAACCCCGCGAAACCAGCAGCGAAGACCGCGAGGACCGCCCGAAACGCGAACGGGGCCGCCGTGGCGGCCGCAACCGCAACCGCGAGCGTGGCCCGCGTGAGCCCCGCACGCCGCAACTCGACGAAAACGGCAACCCGGTCGAAGTGCAGGCCGCCGAGCCGCGCGAACAGCGCGAACCCCGCGCCCCGCGTGAGCCCCGCGAGCCGCAGCTGGATGAAAACGGCAACCCCATCGAGCGCCCCGCGCGCGATGGTGCCCGCCGCCGAGGCCGCCGTGGTGGCCGCAGCCGCAACCGCAGCGACCGCCCGGATCGCGCCCATCACGACATCGCGGAAGTCGCCGCCGCTGTCGTGGATCAGCAAGAGCGTGCGAGCAAGCCGGTCACGGCCCCTGCCCCCGCAGCTCCGGCCAGCGAACCGAAATCGTTCGTGATCCCGATCAGCGACGCGCAAACCAACCCCGCAACCGCCCCCGCTTCCAGCGCGGAGCCCAGCGACAAGCCCAAGCGCAAAGGCTGGTTCACGCGGGTGATGGAAGGCTAAGGCGTTGAGCGTTTAGCACAGATCGTTCATGATGGGTGGAGGCACATTGCCTTTTCACATCGAGTCACTACTCTACACGATGAACGATTCACGCTAAACGCCAAACGGCCCACGCCCATGAAACGCCTGATTGCCCTTGTTACTGCTGCGGCTATCGCCCTGCCCTCGCTGGCGCAGGCCGGGTTAATCCGCGATGCGGAAATCGAATCGACCCTGCGCGACTACGCCACCCCCATCCTGCGCAGCGCCGACATTCCCCCCGAGGATGTGCGGATTCTCATCGTCGATAACCCGACCATCAACGCTTATGTGGCGGGCGGGCTGAATATTTTCATTTTCACCGGCCTCATCCGCGTGACAAAAGCCCCCGGCGAGCTGATCGGGGTGATCGCGCACGAAACCGGCCACATTGCGGGCGCCCACCTGTCGCAGCTGCGCGAGAAATCCACACGCGCCACGCTGGGCGGGGTGATTGGCGCGCTGCTGGGCGCGGCGGCCATTGCCGGTGGTGCCGGAAGCGCCGGTGCGGGCGTGATTATGGGCAGCCAGAACATGGCGGCCCGGCGTTTCGCCAGCGACATCCGCATCAACGAGCAATCGGCCGACCATGCAGCCCTGCAATATCTCGACGATAACGACATCTCCGCCACCGGCATGCTTGCCACGTTCGAAACATTGCGGCGGCAGGAATCGGGCCTCGCGGTGAAAGCCGACCCGTATTTGCGCGACCACCCGCTGACCAGCGACCGCATCGCGACCATTCGCAACCATATCCGCGAATCGCGCATCCCCGAGGGTCAGGTGCCCGACGGGTTCGACGAGAAACAGGCGCGCATGGTGGCCAAACTGGTGGCCTTCACCGAGCCATACGAACGCACACTCGCGCTGTATCCGACGACGGACACCACCGTCGCTGCGCGCTATGCCCGCGCCATTGCCGAATACAAGCGCAGCCAGCTGCCAGCCGCGCTGGCCGGTATCGACGGGCTGATTAAAGCATCGCCAAGCGATCCGTTTTTCTACGACACCAAGGGCCAGATGCTGTTTGAAAATGGCAGGCTCGATGAGGCCGAAAAGGCTTATGCACGCGCTAGCACGCTGCTGCCGGGTTCGGCCCTCATCCTCACGGATTACGCGCGCACGCTGATCGCCACCGACAAGCAAAAAGACCTGCCGCGCGCCATTGCCCTGCTGGAGCGCTCGAAAGAAATCGACGACAGCTACTCCAATACCTGGCGGCAACTTGCCATCGCCTATGGCAAGGAAGGCCGCCTCGGCCTCTCCTATAGCGCGCTGGCCGAGGAAGCCTCCCTCGGCGGCGATTACAAGACCGTGCTGCAGCACGTGGCACGCGCGCGCCAGTTCGCCCGCGACGAGAATGATCCAGCGCTGGACCTGATGCTCGACGACCTGCAACGCGACGCACAGGCGCAACTCGAAAAGAAAAAAGAGAACAATCTGTTCTGATTTTATCAGAAGGCGCGTGATGCGCAGGCGGCGTATCTGATATATGCTGGGACTATATTCACCTCAACGGTTACGGGATAATTATGAAATACGCACAATTAGTGATGGGTCTTCTGGTTGGCACGGCACTCGGTGGCTCGGTAGTCGCCGCAACGCTGGAGCCCAGCGCCAGTGCCGCCACGTTTGACGCCGAGGCCATCAAGAAAATCGTGCGCGAGACGATCGACCAGGAGCCGCAGCTTATCCTCGATTCGGTGCAGAAATATCAGGACAAAAAGCGCGCCGACCAGACCGCCGGTGCAACCGAAGCCCTGAAACAACCCGCCATTCAGGAAGCCCTGCTGAAAGACGCCGCCTTCATCGGCCCCGAAGACGCGAAGAACGTGATGATCGAATTCTTCGACTACAACTGCCCCGCCTGCAAAATGCAGTACAAGGAGCTGGAAAAACTGCTGGCCGCCCAAAAAGACGTGAAAGTGGTGTTCAAGGAATACCCCATCTTTGGCCCGCAATCCGATACGAACGCTAAAATCGGCCTGGCGGTGGGTCGCCTGTACCCCGAGAAATATTTCGCCTTCCATGGCAAAATGATGAGCCATGAAGGCCGCTCCGACGAAGCGCAGGCATTGAAATTTGCCGAAAGCCTCGGCATGGACAGCGCCAAGATCAAGGCTGAAGCCGCCAAACCCGAGATCAGCACCATTCTGGAAGCGGATAAGGCGCTGGGCATCACCCTGCAATTGCAGGGCACGCCGACGGTGATCGTGAATGGTGAGCTGGTGCCCCACGCCATGGGTGCCGCCGAACTCGCCGAGAAACTCTCGAAATAACCGCCTAGTTCGCCACCACGGTCGAAGCGCTGCGCACCCACCAGTCGGGGTGGGCTTGCTGCATGCGCGCGGCGCAGGCGCGGGCCTCGTCCTCGCGCAGGAACAGCGCGAAACAGCACGCCCCGCTGCCGCTCATGCGCACGGCGAGCACGGCGTCCGACACCGCCCCCGGCGGTATGGCGGCCTCATACAGCGCATCAAGCACCTGCTGGATCACCGGGTAACGTTGCACGGCAATGGGTTGCAAATGGTTGCGGTCGTCCATCACATGGCGCACGGTGCTGCGCGACTGGAACAGGCTCTGGCTGAAGATGTCGGGGTCGATCGCCGCGAAAATATCTTTCGTAAGCACGCTCACGCGCGGATGCACCAACACGATCCACGCGGTGGTGGAAGGCAACGTGGCCACCTGGATTTCTTCACCCACGCCGCGGGCATAAAGCGGTTTGCCAAACAGGCACATCGGCACATCGGCCCCCAGCTGCGCGCCCAGTTCCAGCAACTGCTCGAAGCGCAGGCCCAGCTCCCATAGTTCGTTAAGGGCTTTCAGCGTGGCCGCCGCATCGGATGAACCACCGCCAAGGCCTGCACCGACGGGAATATTCTTGGTGAGGTGAATGCTGGCGCCGCGCTGCTGGCCGGTCGCCTCATTCAGCGCGCGCGCCGCGCGCAGCACAAGGTTATCGCCCGTCTGCCCCGCCGCATCGGCGAACTCGCCCTCCACCCGCAAGGTGAGCAGGTCACTGGCGGTAAACGAGAGCATGTCGCCAATCGCAGGAAAGGTCACCAGCGTATCGAGCAGGTGGTAGCCATCGGCGCGCTTGCCGATGAGATGCAAATAGAGATTCACCTTGGCCGGAGCCAGCACCTGCAGCATCACTGCCCCAGCGCGGCCGTTTTTTGCCCCAGCTGCGATTGCTGGGCGCTTTGCTGGTCCATGAACGGCGAGAGGCCATGATCGATCTTGCTGCGAATGAGCTGTGCCTCGGCCTCGGCCGGCTTGAAGTTGAGCGCGCGCTGCCATTGGAATTTGGCCTCGGTTTCGCGCCCAACGCGCCAATAGGCATCGCCCAGATGGTCGTTCACGGTCGGATCGTCGGGCATGAGTTCGGCGGCTTTTTCGAGCTGGGCGGTGGCGTTGGCAAAATCGCCCGAGAGGTAATAGGCCCAGCCAAGGCTATCGAGGATATGGCCGTCTTCCGGGCGGGCCGATGCGGCGATCTCAAGATAGTCGCGCGCCTGCGTCACGTTCTGGTTCAGCACCAGCCAGCTATAGGCGAGGTAATTCAACACGTCGGGCTGGTTGGGCTCGAGCACGAGGGCGCGTTTGAAATCGGCCTCGGCCTTGGCCCACTCGCCCGCCCGCTCGAAACTGATGCCGCGCGCGTAAAGCAGCGGCCAGTCACTGTCTTTCAGCGGCTCGACACGGGCGATCGCGTCGGTGTAAGCCCCGGCAGCGGCCTCGAATTTCTCGGCATCG
>JBIISI010000119.1:0-3216 GCA_044341105.1 Rickettsiales bacterium
ATGCTTATGGGGCGAGCGATGCCAGCTATACGTATGTGAGCGGGCTGGTGGGCGGCGATGTGTGGGGGGCGATTGGGCTGAGCGGCGCGATGGGGCTGAGCACGAGCTACGTGCAGGGCACGACGGGTTATAACGCCAGCGCCTACAGCGACATGATCACCGGCACCACCGGCACCCTGCTCAGCAAGCTCGGCTACACGTTCAGCTTCACCGCTGGCGACCTGACCGTTAATAAACGCACCATCACGGTTAATCTGGGGACGGTGACCAAAACCTACGATGGCACCGGGGGGGCAACGCTTACGGCAGGCGACTATACCCTCAGCAATCGTTATGGCAGTGACAATGTGACGGTGATCGGCACGGGTAGCTACGATACCTCCAATGCAGGGGCGGGTAAAACCGTCAATTTCAGCGGCCTGACACTCGGGGGAACGGCTGCGGATAATTATGTATTGGCTGGCAGCAGCGCTACGGGGGCAGGTGAAATCCTTCAGCGCGCCCTCACGGTCATTACCAACAGTGAGAACAAGCAAGTATCGCAGGCGGATCCTATTTTTACCGGTGGCAATAACCTGCTGGCCGGGGATGCGGTGCAGGTCAACTGGATATACGCACCGGTAAGCTATTCGGGTGCCGAGGGAAGCTATGCGATTGAGGCGACCGCGTACGATGCCAATAACGTGCTGGCAAACTATATCCGCAGCAACCAGTACGGCACATTTACGGTGACGGCCGATAGCGTTACGCCACCGGTTACGCCACCCGTGACACCCCCGGTCACACCACCCGTGACACCGGCCCCCGAGGCCTCGCTGCCCAATTCAGTGATCGTGAACAGCCAAACCCCGGCGCAGGTACAGGAATGGCTGGTGCCATCGGCGGCGCCTATCATGCAAAGCAGTAATCAGCTGGTCAGCTATCGTGGCTATAGTAGCCTGCAACCACTGTTCGAACTGCCCCCCTTCATTGTGCTTGCACCTGCCCTGATGCAGGAGCTTGGCCTGTCGCAGGAAACGATTTAGGCCGCAGGGCTGCACACCGTTCAGGAAGTCGTCTTGGTGCTGGTGAGGGCAAAGCGGGTACGGTACTCGCCGGGGGTGAGGCCCGTGATGCGATGGAAAACCTTGCGGAAGGCCGCGGTATCTTCGTAGCCAACATCCCATGCAATGCGCTCGATATTCTGGCGGGTGAATTCCAGCATTTCGCGCGCTTTGTTGATGCGGATCTGCTGGCAATAATCCGTGGGATTCATGCCCGTCGCCTTACGGAAGCGGCGCAGGAAGGTGCGCTCTTCCAGCCCGGCCACACGGCTCATCTGCTTGAGGTTAACCCCACGTGCACCGCGCTTTTGCAGCCAGTGCTGCACGTTCAGGATCGGTGCATCGCCGTGCTGCAGCCGCGGCGAGAAGCGGCTGTAATAGCGCTGTTGCCTGCCCGGGGGATCGACCAGCATGAAGCGGGCCGTTTCCATCATGAGGGTGGGGCCCATGAGCTTCTCGACAAGGCGGAGGCCAAGGTCAATCCAGGCCATCATGCCGCCGGTGGTGATGATATCGCCATCGTCGATCAACAAGGGGTCGCCATCGACCGCAATGCTGGGGAAGCGCGCCGCAAAATCATCGACATACGACCAGTGCGTGGTTGCCCGCCGGCCCTCAAGCAAGTTGGCTTCACCAAGCAGATACGAACCGGCGCAAACCGAACCAATGAGCGCGCCTTGTGCATGCTGCTGCTGCAACCATGCTGCATATGGCCGCGCCGCCTCGGCTGTGATGGGCTCCAGAATGGAGGGTGGGGCAATAATAATAGCCGGTACGGTATCCGCAGGCTGGGGCGCGCTGTCATAGCGGCGCTGTAGCAGGTTGGTGGTGGGCTCGTGCTGCCAGTGCGACACGCGAATGCGCGGGCGGACAAACCCCTCATGGCGCATGGCCAGCATATTCGCCACCATGAACTGGTCGGTCAGCCCGTAAATGGCCGAGGGCAGGGCGCCCGCATAGTGGACGATGCCAATTTCCACATAGGGCTGCCGGGACGGCTCCATGTCAGTTATGCCTCTTATAATGTCAATTAAGCCAATTTAACCGAAGGGCGGCTTCTGTCATCTTAAAACTGTCGAGGGAAATCCCTCACCAAGCAAACCACCGACCACAGGAGATGATGATGAAAACGATTACCACGAACGAAGGCATTCAGATCGCCTACAAAGATCTGGGTAAAGGGCAGCCTGTTTTATTTTCGCATGGCTGGCCGCTAACGGCCGATGCATGGGAAGGGCAAATGCTCTTCCTGCTCAATCAGGGTGGCTACCGCGTGATTGCGCATGACCGCCGCGGGCATGGCCGCTCGAGCGATACGTTCGAGAATAACACCATGGACCAGTATGCGGATGATCTTGCGCAACTGATCGAGCAGCTGGACCTGAAGGATGTGATTTTAGTAGGCCACTCGACCGGTGGCGGCGAAATTACCCGCTACATTGGCCGCCATGGGACATCGCGGGTGAAAAAGGCCGTGCTGGTCGGGGCGGTGCCGCCGCTCATGTTGAAAACCGAAAAGAATCCCGGTGGCCTGCCGCGTGCGGTGTTCGATGGCATCCGTGCCGGTACCGCCGCCAACCGCACCCAGTTCTTTAAGGATATCGTTGTGCCGTTCTATGGCTATAACCGCCCGGGCGCGACGCTTTCTGAAGGAATCCGCGATGCTTTCTGGGCGCAGGGAATGATGGGCGGGATTAAGTCGCATTATGACGGGATCGAGCAATTCTCGGAAAGCGACTTCACCGAAGACCTGAAGAAATTCGACATCCCTACCCTCATCGTGCATGGTGATGACGACCAGATTGTTCCCATTGGTGCGTCTGCCCTGATGAGCGCAAAACTGGTGAAGGATGCGGAGCTGAAGATCTATGCTGGTGCCGACCACGGGCTCGCGCAAACGCACCAGGAACGTTTCAACCGCGACCTGCTTGCGTTTATTACCGGGCAAACGGAGGAAAAAGAAAAAGCCGCTTAGCCTGCTGCGTAGCAGGCAGCAAAGAGGCCGGAGCAAGGCGCCGGCCTTTTTTTGCTTTCATGGTGGCGGCCCAGCCCTAATGGGCGGCGGAGAGATCGGCCTGGCGGGTGGGTTTGGGGGCCAGCCAAATGGCCAGCGCGGCGAAAATGAAGGTAAACGATACGATGTGAAGCACATGGTTGGTCGCCAAAACGACCG
>JBIISI010000065.1:0-11309 GCA_044341105.1 Rickettsiales bacterium
ATCTCTCTAGTCCTAAATCTCTCTAGTCCTAAATCTCTCTAGTCCTAAATCTCTCTAGTCCTAAATCTCTCTAGTCCTAAATCTCTCTAGTCCTAAATCCCAATATCCACCTGCGTTCCCGTACCCAACTGCGGCAACAGGGCCAGCAGATCGTCGCGCTTCAGGGCCACACAGCCTTCGGTGCCAATGCCATCATGGCGGGCGAGATGCAGGAAAATGGCGCTTCCCAGCCCGGGCACCGCTGGCGCATCGTTGTAGCCCAGCGGAATGATGAGGTCGTAGACATGGTCGCTGCGCCAGAGCTTTTCATGGCGGCCATCGAAGGGGAGTTTCACCGGCTGGTTATACAGCGCATGGGTCGCGTCGTCGCACCAGCCATCGTCGGGCGCGAGGGGCAGCAGCGGCAGCGCGGTTGGCGGCGGCGCGTCGAACCGGTCGGGCCGCCAATAGCAAAAACGCAGCGGGAATTTGCCGGTGGGGGTTTTGAGATCGCCCTCGCGCTTTTCGCCTTTGGCTGCCAGCCCCGTGCGCCCGATATGGCAGGCATAGCGCTGCGCCCCTGCGTGCAACCATCCATCGCGTACGGTGAGTAGCTCCAGCATGGACACCTATGCCGCTGCCTTCATGAGTTCGCGGGTATGCAGCGCATCGTTGTGCTGCAGCGTCACGGTGATGGTGCGGTAGCCCGCATTGACGATGAAATCGTTGATGATCTCGATATTGTCTTTGTCGATATAGCTCAGGTTGCTGAAATCAATCAGCAGCGCGCTGCCATCGGGCAGTTGGGCCAGCGTGCGCTTCAACTCGTGCTTGTGGGTGAAGAACAGGTCTTTTTTGAAGCGGATGGTATAGTTTTTTTCCACCTGTTCGAGCGCAATGGCCGAGCGGAAATTCTGCGCCAGCACGAACACGCTGCCCACCACCACGCCGATGACCACCCCGACCAGCAGGTCGGTGAGCAAAATGGCGACGATGGTAACGACGAACGGCATGAAATAGGGCCAGCCGCTGCTGTATTTGGCAAGGTAAATAGCGGGTTTGGTGAGTTTGAACCCCACCGAGATGAGCACCGCCGCCAGCGCCGCCAGCGGAATGAAATTCAGCAGCGAGGGAATGGCGAGGATCGACAGCAACAGCAGCAGGCCATGGGCAATGGCCGACATTTTGGTGCGCGCACCGGAGCTGACATTGGCCGAGCTGCGCACGATCACCGAGGTGACCGGCAGGCCGCCGATGAGGCCCGAGGCGATGTTGCCCACGCCCTGCGCCACCAGCTCGCGGTTGGTGGGGGTAACCCGGCGGAAGGGATCGAGCTTATCGACCGCCTCGATGGAGAGCAGCGTTTCGACACTGGCGACCAGCGCAAGGGTGAGCGCCGTTGTCCAGATGGCGGGAGTGGTGATGAGGCCGAAATCCGGCAGGCTGAACTGGCCGAAGAATTCACGCGCGGAACGTGCCACCGGCACCGCCACCATGTTCGATTCCGGAATGGCAAAACCCGGCAGGTAGCGCACGAACAGCATGTTCGCCAGCACGCCGTAGAGCACCACGATCAGCGGCCCCGGCACATAGCGCAGGGCGCTTTTGAATTTCGGTTGTTTCTTATCCCACCAGAACAGGAACGGCACCGACACCAGCGCAATGATGCACGCGCCGGGCATGAGGTGGCGGCCGATATGGGCGAGCGCCGTCAGCGTGTTCTCGCCGTCGAGCTGGGCGAAGGCTTCGTCGCCGAAGAAGTCGCCGTCCCAGCCCAGGGCATGGGGAATTTGTTTCATGATGAGGATAAGGCCAATGGCCGCCAACATGCCCGTGATGACCGAGGACGGGATGAAATCGCCCAGCACCCCGGCGCGCATGGCCCCGAGCGCAATCTGGATCACCCCGGCAAGGCACACCGCCAGCAGGAACGCCTCGAAACTTTGCAGCTCCTGAATGGCCGCGAACACAATGACGGTGAGGCCCGCCGCCGGGCCGCTCACGCTGAGCGGCGATTTGCTGATGGCGCCAATGACCACCCCGCCCACAATACCCGCGATGAGCCCGGAGAAAAGTGGCGCGCCCGAGGCCAGCGCAATGCCAAGGCAAAGCGGCAGCGCCACGAGGAACACTACCAGCGCGGCGGGCAGGTCGTAGCGCATATTGGCAAAAATATTGTTGGAAACGGCAGGCATTTGCGCCCTCGCGGTGATGGGGTTACATGACGATACGGCAATGGAAACAGACTATCCCCCTGCAAGACAAGCAAAATAGATAGGCATACCCTAACATTTTTGTAAGGAAATCGGTTTTGTCTTATTCCCGCCGCCTGCGCGATTGTGATTGCGCCGACGCGCGCAATTGCTTAGCTATTTGCCCCCTATGACCGATTCTGCCACACCCCTGCTCGACACCATCGCCAGCCCCGCCGACACCCGCACGCTCGAGGCCGCGCAACTGGTGCAACTCGCCGATGAATTGCGCCACGAGACGATCGACGCGGTGGCGCAGACGGGCGGCCATCTCGGCGCCGGGCTGGGCGTGGTGGAACTGACGGTGGCGCTGCACCATGTGTTCGACACGCCGCGCGATAAAATCATCTGGGATGTGGGGCACCAGGCCTACCCGCACAAAATCCTCACCGGGCGGCGCGCCGGCATGCGCACCATCCGCAAGGGCGGCGGGCTATCGGGCTTCTGCAAACGCGAGGAATCGGAATACGACCCGTTCGGCGCGGGCCATTCCAGCACCAGCATTTCCGCCGGGCTTGGCATGGCCGTGGCGCGCGACATGAAGGGCGAGGATTTCGACGTGATCGCCGTGATCGGCGACGGCGCGATGAGCGCAGGCATGGCGTTCGAGGCGATGAACAATGCTGGCGCGCTCGGCACACGGCTGATTGTGATTTTGAACGATAACGACATGAGCATTGCCCCGCCGACGGGCGCGATGAGCGCGTATCTGTCGCGGCTGATTTCATCGCATTCCTATCGCGCGGCGCGGCATGTGGCCAAAACCATCGCCAATAAATTCCCCGCCCCCCTCGCCCGCGCGGCGCGCAACGCCGAAAAATACATGCGCGGCATGGTCACCGGCGGCACCATGTTCGAGGAGCTTGGCTTTTATTATGTCGGCCCCATCGACGGGCATAACCTGGAGCAGCTGCTGCCGGTGCTGAAGAACGTGCGCGACGAAAAGCAATCCGGCCCGGTGCTGGTGCATGTGGTGACGAAAAAAGGCCATGGCTATGCCCCCGCCGAAGCCAGCGCCGATAAATACCACGGCGTGAGCGCATTCGACGTGGCCAGCGGTACGCAAAACAAACCGAAAGCCAACGGCCCAAGCTATACCAGCGTGTTTGCGCAGGCATTGATTGAACAGGCGCAGCGCGACGATAAAATCGTCGCCATCACGGCCGCGATGCCGGACGGCACGGGCCTCGACACATTCGCCGCGCAATTCCCCGATCGCATGTTCGATGTGGGCATTGCCGAACAGCACGCGGTGACCTTCGCCGCAGGCCTCGCCACCGAAGGCTACAAGCCGTTCTGCGCGATTTACTCGACCTTCCTGCAACGCGCCTACGACCAGCTGGTGCATGATGTGGCGATCCAGAACCTGCCGGTGCGCTTTGCCATCGACCGCGCCGGGCTCGTGGGGGCCGACGGGCCGACCCACGCCGGATCGTTCGACGTGGCCTATCTTTGCACCCTGCCCAACATGGTGGTGATGGCCGCCAGCGACGAGGCCGAGCTGGTGCATATGGTGGCGACCGCCACGGCCCACGACGCCGGGCCGATCGCTTTCCGCTACCCGCGCGGCGAAGGGCTTGGGGCAGCGCTGCCGGAGCGTGGCGAGCCGCTGGAAATCGGCAAAGGGCGCATGGTTCGCCGCGGCAAGGAGGTGGCGATTTTGAATTTCGGCGCGCGCCTTGGCGAATGCCAGAAAGCCGCCGAGCAGCTGAACGCCACGCTGGCCGACGCACGCTTTGCCAAGCCGCTGGATGCGGCGCTGATCGCGCAATTGCTGCGCGAGCACGCGCTGGTGGTGACGATCGAAGAAGGCGCACAAGGCGGGTTCGGCGCGCATGTGCTGGCCTATGCCAGCAATGCCGGGCTGCTGGATGGCGGCGCAAAACTGCGCACCCTCACCCTGCCCGATTGCTACCAGCACCATGACAGCCCCGCGAAGATGTATGACGAGGCCGGGCTGAACGCGGCGCAGATCGTGGAATTCATTCGCAAGACCCACCCGGCGGCGCGCGCGTCGTCGGCAGCATAAAATATTAACGATTCATGGCTATGATGCCCTTGAACGGGAGAGGAATATGCAGCGCACGGGCTTCAGCCTCATTGAACTGAGCATTGTACTGGTCATTCTTGGCCTGCTGGCGGGGGGTATTCTGGCGGGGCAAAGCCTGATTCACGCGGCGGAGCTGCGCAAAACCAACACGGATTTGAGCCGTATCCAGACGGCGATCCACACCTTCCGCGACAAATATTTCGCCCTGCCCGGCGACATGCCCAACGCCACCCAGTTCTGGCAAATCCAGATGGGCAGCACCGGCAACGACGATAGCTGCTACAGCAGTCCTTCGACCAGCACCCGCACCTGCAACGGCAATGGCGACGGCATGATCCATATGGGCTATTCCACCATCACCCATGCGGAGCGCGCGCGCGCCTGGCAGCACCTCGCCAATGCCGGCCTGATCGAGGGCAGTTACAGCGGGTATCAGGGCCCGGCTGGCGGTGAAAACCGCTATGGTGGCGTGAATGCGCTGAAAGCACCGTTCGGCAACAGCCATTACAATCTGGCCTATGGCGGCGCGACAAGCAGCGACACACGCTATTTCCCGACACCGGTGGGCAATCTCCTTGAAATGACGCGCGATTTTAACGTGACGGAAGCCCAGCGCGATATCCTGAAAGCCGAGGATGTGTGGAACATCGACACGAAAATCGACGATGGCAAACCGGCCTATGGGGTGCTGCGCGGGCCGAAGCGCGATAATCCGCTCGCGCCCGGCTGCACCACCAGCAACGAGGTGAGCGCCGAATACGCGCTGACCACCACCGTGAATAATTGCTATTACTGGTTCCTGCTGCGCTAGCGGGCGGCCAGCGCCGCATCAATCGCGCGCTGCACATGCGGCGCAATGAAGGTGATGCAGAACACAATCGTTGGATACGCGATAACGATGCGCCGGGAAAATTCCGGCCAGAACCCCGCATGTGGCCCCACCTGCGCAAGCGCCCCGAGCGTCGAGGTTGCACCGCCGGTGATGCCCGCCATGGCAAGCGCCAGCAGCACGCGGTGCGGCGCGAAATACTGACGCATCAGATTTGCTCCAGGCACCAGAGCAGGATGGCTTTTTGCGTGTGCAGGCGGTTTTCCGCCTCGTCCCAGATGGCCGATTGCGGGCCGTCGAGCACGAAGTCGCTCACTTCCTCGCCGCGATGGGCGGGCAGGCAATGCAGGAACACCGCGCCGGGCTTGGCCAGCGCCATGAGCGCCTCGTTCACCTGAAAACCATAGAAGGCCTGTTTGCGGGTGAGCGTGTCGTCGTCGCCCATGCTGACCCAGGTGTCGGTGACGACCACGTCGGCATCGGCCACGGCCTCTTCGGGGCTGTGCGTGAGGGTGACGGCGGCGCCCGCCGCCTGCGCCTGCGCGAGGATTTCGCTGTCGGGCGCGTAGGCTTTCGGCGTGGCGAGCACCAGCGCGAAGCCCATTTTTTCGGCCACGGTGATGTAGGTGTTGGCCATGTTGTTGCCATCGCCCACCCACGCGATTTTCTTGCCCGCCACGCCGCCAATGCGCTCTTCGATGGTGAGTAAATCGGCCATGAGCTGGCAGGGATGCAGCAGGTCGGTGAGGCCGTTAATGACCGGCACGGCGCTGTATTGGGCGAGCTCCTGCAGGGTGGCGTGGTAATAGGCGCGCAGCATCATGACGTGCACGTAGCGCGACAGCACGCGCGCCGTGTCGGCCACCGTTTCGCCGCGGCCCAGCTGCAGGTCGTCTTTCTGCAGCACCACCGGGTTGCCGCCCAGCTCGCGCATGCCCACCTCGAAACTCACGCGCGTGCGGGTTGAATTTTTCTCGAAAATCATGGCCAGCGACTGGCCGGAAAGTGGCCGCTCATGCGCACCGCGCGTGGCTTTCAGCCGCGCAGCTTCGGCAAGGATGGCGACCACATCGTCGCGGCTTAAGTCACGGAAATCGAGAAAATGGCGCATAGCTCTCCTTCTTTCATCACGCCCGCGCCTGCGCGGGAAGGACGGTTTAAGCGGTGGCGAGCGTTTGCGCAATCATTTCTACCGCCGCGTCGATTTCGGCGGGGCCGATGGTGAGCGGCGGCACAAGGCGCAGCACGCCGGTGACGGTGGGCGAGGTGGTGAGCCCGCGCGCAAGTAGCGCCGCGGCCAGCGCGCGCGCATCGCCACTCGGTTCCAGCCCCACCATGAGGCCCACGCCGCGCACCTCGCGGATCGCTTCGGGGTGGCGGTTTTGCAGGGTTTTCAGGCCGCCCATGAGCCGCGCACCCATGAGCTGCACATGCGCCAGCAAGCCGTCTTCCAGCAACAGGTCGAGCGCGGCGTTGCCGACCGCCATGGCGAGGGGGTTGTTGTTGTAGGTGCCGCCATGGATGCCGGGTTGCAGCACCGCTGCGACTTTTTCGGTCATGAGCGTGGCGCCGAGCGGGAAGCCTGCGCCCAACCCTTTGGCCGAGCTGGCGAGGTCGGGCGTGATGCCGGCCCGCTCGAAGGCGAAGATGCTGCCGGGGCGGCCATAGCCGCACTGCACCTCGTCGGCCATGAGCAGGATGCCGTGCGCATCGCACAGGCGGCGCAGGCCCTGCAGGAATTCGATGGAGGCGACATGCACCCCGCCCTCGCCCTGAATCGGCTCGATGAGGATGCCGGCGGTGTTGGCGGTGATGGCCTGCGCGACCGCCCCGAGGTCGCCAAACGGCACGCGGTCGAAGCCGTTCAGCAACTGGCCGAACCCGGCGCGGGCCAAAGCATTGCCACCGGCGGAAATGCCGCCATAGGTGCGGCCATGGAACCCGCCCTCGAAGGTGATGATGCGGTGGCGGTGCGCCGCGCCGGTTTCGTAATGGTAGCGGCGCAGGAATTTCAGCCCGGCCTCCACCGCTTCGGTGCCGGAATTGCAGAAGAACACGCTATCGGCAAAGGTGGCGGCCACCAGCCGCGATGCGAACCGCTCGAGATGCTCGTTCATGTACAGGTTCGAGCAATGCCAGAGCTTGCCTGCCTGCTGCGTGAGTGCTTCGACCAGATGCGGGTGGCTGTGGCCGAACGCATTGACCGCAATGCCCGCGGCAAAATCGAGGTAGCGCTTACCGGTGTCGTCGAACAGGTAGCTGCCATCGCCGCGCACCATGGTGATGCCCGCACGGCGATAAACCGGAAGGTAGGGGGTGACGGCCATTAGCTTTTCAACCGCCAGCCGCGCGCCAGCAGGCACTGCACGATGCTATACAGCACGATGTTGGTGCCAAGCAGCACCAGCATGCCAAGCTGCGGGTTGGCGTCGCCGCTGCCGAGCAACGCGTAGCGGAAACCGTCGATCATGTAGAAGAACGGGTTCAAGTGGCTGAGCTGCTGCCAGAACGGCGGCAGGTCGCGGATGGAATAAAACGTGCCGGAAAGGAACGAAAGCGGCGTGACCACGAAATTGGTGATGGTGGCCGACTGGTCGGGCGTGTCGGCGAAAATGCCGGTGATGAGGCCAAGCAGCGACAGCATGAGGGTGCTCATGACCGCGAAAACCAGCAGGTAGCCTACCGAATGCAGCGACAGCGGCACGAAGACGCTCATGGCAATCGCCACGGTCACGCCCACCATGAGCCCACGGGTGACGCCGCCCATGGCGAACCCCACCGCCAGCTCGCCCGCCGCGAAGGGCGGCATGAGCCAGTCGATGATGACGCCCTGCAATTTAGCGATCATGAAGCTGGAGCTGGTGTTGGCGAAGGCGTTTTGCACCATGGCCATCATGATGAGGCCGGGGGCGATGAAATGGGTGAACGGCACGCCATGCACCAGCCGCGTCTGCCCACCCATGGCCAGCGAGAGGATAGCGAGGAAAATGAGCGTGGTAATCATCGGCGCAACGAGTGTCTGGTTCCATACTTTCAGGAAGCGCCAGGTTTCGCGCTTGTAGAGGGTGGCCATACCAATCCAGTTAATCTGCATAATTCCTCGCAATGCTTGCGCATCACTTAGGAGCTTGGCCGCCCGGGAGCAAGGGGGATTATGGGCAACGCAGTGTCTTTATGGCTCAGGCCGCGAAGGCCAGCACAGGATCCATGGTATAGGACAAGGTGCTGTTGCGGGCATACAGGTCGCTCGCGCGCTGCTGCAACTGGGCCTGCACCGCAGGCGCAACAGCCCCCGCATTCGGTGCAATGATCTCGACCTCAATCGCCGCGCCGGTTTCATCCTGCGCACCTTGGGGGTTGAGGTTGGCGAAGGCGTTGCCCTGCCCGTCTTCGCTGGCGGAAAACAGCAGCGCTTCGTCGGACGGGTTGAGGGTGGCGCGCGGGCGGTTAAAGTCGGAGAAACGCTGCGGGCGCTCGTCGGTTAAGGTGAAGCGGCGCGGCTGCTCGTCGCTGACGGTGACGGTCGTGGCATCGGGCACCAGCGAACCGCTGCGATCGACCGTGTAATCGGTGCGCGCGGAAACCTGCGTGCCGGGTTTCAGCCTGCCGAGCGCCTGCTGCAAATCCTGCATGGCCGTGGCTTGCGGTTGCGCATTCAGCAGGCTCTCCGGCCGGGCATAGGCTACTCATGAACAATGAGTGGGGCGACCGCAGGTTAGGTTAATACACGTCTGTCGTCCGGCTCTATGGCCTTTTTGTTCCTGAAAATATAAGGGATTCCCGCCTTAACGTCAAGGGAGGCCGTGGGGCTATTATCATTAAATCTTCATAATACCCGACGCAACAGGCCGCTAGAATATGCCTGTTTTCTGGCCTCCATCAAACAATCGTTTCCTGGATGCCTTTAAGCGTACGTATTGCCATGGTGGTAATACGTTACCTGGGAGAGATGTAATGCTTACGATTCGTACGTCGTCTCACAATATGCGCCTCCATTCACTCCTGCGCACGCTCGAGTGGATGACATTGCTGGTGGTGCCCGCAACGTTTGCCATCCTGCATTGGAGCGGCATTCGGTTCGATGCCATCGCCATGCTCAGCATTCCCGCACACCGGGCGGCCAGCTGGTTCGCTTTGGTACATTCGCCGATCTGGGCGGTGCTGGGCGCTACGCTGATAGGGCTCATCTACTGGGTCCCCCTGAACGAGATCGACCGCCATATCGATTAAGGATCAGCGATGAAAAAGAATACTTTTTGTGTTTGACCCTGCCTTTCGGCAGGGTCTTTTTTGCACCCTGAACGAAAAAAAGGGGCCGAAGCCCCCTTTTCCCGTTTGCCGTTCGCGGCTGCTTAGCGGCGGTCGCCCAGCAGGCGCAGCAGGTTCATGAACAGGTACACGAAATCCATGTACAGGTTCAGCGCACCGAGGATGGCGGTGTGCTTCACCACCGCTTCGTTGCTGCCGCCCTGATAGTAGATTTCCTTGAGTTTCTGCGTGTCATAGGCGGTGAAGCCCAGCGCCAAGCCTACGCCCAGCAACGACAGCACGAAATCAAGCCCGCTGGATTTCAGCAGGAACACGTTGATGAGCGACACGATCAGCACCGCCCAGATACCCACGACCAAGAACGAGCGGATCGAGGTCAGGTCGCGCTTGGTGCTGTAGCCATAGATGCTGAGCAGGCCGAAGGTGGCCGCCGTGGCGAAAAACACGCGCAGGATGCTCGCCTGCGTGTAGACGAGGAAGATCGCAAACATGCTGAGCCCCATCAGCGCCGCATAGGCCCAGAAGGTGATTTGCAGCGTTTGCGTACTCATGCTGCGCAGCTTGAACATCATGAAAAACACCATCGCCAGCGGGGCGAGCGTTACGATCCAGCCGAGGCCGGTGAGGCCCACCTGCCCGTTGGCGCCCTGCTGCAGCATGGCGGCATAGAACGCCGGCGAGGTGCCGGCAAAATACGCGATGATGGCCGTGAGCAGCACGCCGCTGGCCATGTAGTTATAGACCTTCAGCATGTAGCTGCGCAGGCCTTGGTCGACCGCCCGGGTAGACTGGCTTTGCACTTCAGCCGTCTGGCGATTCCATGGGTTCATTTTATTCTCCATAAGTGGTTCACTTGGCTCGATTTTACCGAGCACGACGCATTATACCGCCGCCATGCCCATGGAATCAATCGAAACCGGAAGCAATATAGTTACCCTTTCGTAAGTTTCAACGCTTGCCAAGCCGGGGGGAAGCCGTTATACAGCGCGTCCCCTCATGGGGCATGGAGCCGGGCGAATGGCATTTGCCTTGGCACCAACTGCGAAAGCAGAGCAACATTTTTAACGGAGAAAACAATGCCTAAAATGAAGACCAAAAGCGGCGCCAAAAAGCGCTTCAGCTTGACGGCTACGGGTAAGGTGAAAGCCAACCAGTCGGGCAAGCGCCACATGATGCGTCGTCGCAGCAAGCGATTCATTCGCGATGCACGCGGCACCACCATCCTCAACGAGTCGGATGCTACCGTCATCCGCAAATATTTCCTCCCCAACGGTTAAGGAGCGCACCCATGGCACATGTTAAACGTGGCGTGACCAAACGCGCCCGCCACCGCAAAGTAATGAAACTGGCGAAAGGCTTCCGCGGCCGTGCAGGCACCTGCTACCGCGTGGCCGTTAATCGCGTGGAGCACGGGCTGCAATATGCCTACCGCGATCGCCGCAACAAAAAGCGCACCTTCCGCGCATTGTGGATCCAGCGTATCAACGCGGCTGCCCGTGAAAATGGCTTGGTTTACAGCCAGTTCATGAACGGCCTGAACAAAGCCGGCATCACACTGGACCGCAAAGTGCTGGCCGATATCGCCGTGCACGACGCCGCACAGTTCAAGGCCCTGGCCGAACAAGCCAGCAAGGCACTGAACGCCTAAGCGTAATAGCGAAAAAAGATCATGGTGCGTGGGGCAACCCACGCACCATTTTTTTGTGCATAGCGGGCTTTTTTTGTTCGATCTTTTAAAAGAATATTAATAATTATCCCGTTATCGTATTCTGTCAGGACTATGAAAGGCTTTCATGCGTTCACTCCGATTCCATGCTGCTGCCTTTACGCTCGTCGAGTTATCCGTCGTGCTTATCATCATCGGGTTGATGGCGGGGTTGGTGTTGAGTGTTGGCAAGCCGGATTCCGGGGCGTGCTATACGAAGACGAA
>JBIISI010000120.1:0-3143 GCA_044341105.1 Rickettsiales bacterium
ACATCGAAACCATGCGCTCGGGCGGGGCGGGCGGCCAGAACGTGAACAAGGTGGAATCCGCCGTGCGCATCACCCACATGCCCACCGGCATCGTGGTGAAATGCCAGAACCAGCGCAGCCAGCACCAGAACCGCGAAGAAGCCTACCAGATGCTGCGCGCGCGGCTATATGAGCGCGAGCTGCAACTGCGCGAGGCGGCGGCCAACGCCCTCAACGCCCAGAAAACCGACAATAGCTGGGGCAACCAGATTCGCAGCTACGTGCTGCACCCCTACCAGATGGTGAAGGATTTGCGCACCAGCGTGGAAACCAGCGACACGCAGGGCGTGCTCGATGGCGACCTCGACCCGTTCATCAACGCCTCGCTCGCCGCACGCGTGAAAGGGCAATCGGAATGAAAAAACTCCTCGTTTTATTAATGCTCCTGCCCATCCCGGCGCTGGCATGCAATCCCGTGCAGGTGGGCAATGTCACCGCCATGCTTCATCGGGCAGAGGCAGCGGGGCTTAGTGCATTCACCCAGAACGCCGAATGCTATTACTGGCCGAGCTATTACGAGGCGGCGGGCCTTATGTTCGCGGCGGGCCAGAAAAACGCGGCGCTGCAATGGCTCTATGCCGGGGAAATCCGCGCCCGTATGGCCGCCGGGCTCGACCCCGAACCGGCGCGCAACAATGCCCTCATGGTGGCGCTGAACCAGGGCATTGCCACGCCCCTCAAAACCTATGCCCGCAGCGACCGCGATGCGTGGCTCACCGCCATCGATGCCGCGCTGGCATGGGACGCGGCCCACCCGCTGACGCCCGAGCCCGCGCTGGTGATCGGGGCCGCCGACGCACCGCTGGATGCGGCAAATTTCGCGCGCGTCTATGAACAGGTGCGCACGGGCCTGAGCGCCATGCGCGCCGATATTGCCAGCAAAAGCCAGGCCGAACTCGGCCAGGGGCCGCAGAAGATTGATCTCACAAAATAATCGCCGCTGCGCGCCTTGCCATGACGGGAGCTTGCATTTCTGCGGGTTTTTCCGTATATGCCCGCCATGAACTCGTTAGGATTCGATAAGCCCGAAGCGCAGACCCGCGTGGTGGTGGCCATGAGCGGCGGGGTGGATAGCTCCACCGTCGCGGCGCTGCTGCATGCGCAGGGCTACGAGGTGATCGGCATCACCCTGCAGCTCTACGACCATGGTGTGGCCGTGGGCAAAAAGGGCGCGTGCTGCGCCGGGCAGGACATTGCCGACGCCCGCCGCGTGGCGGATACGCTCGGCATCCCGCATTACGTGCTGAACTACGAATCGCGCTTCAAAGAGCAGGTGATGGAGGATTTCGCCGATACCTACCTCGCGGGATCGACGCCCATTCCCTGCGTGCGCTGCAACCAGTCGGTGAAGTTCAAGGATCTGCTTTCCACTGCGAAAGACCTCGGGGCCGATTGCATGGCCACCGGCCATTACGTGCAGCGCGTCGAGCATGACGGCAAAGCCCAGCTCATGCGCGGCGCCGACCCCGACAAAGACCAGAGCTATTTCCTGTTCGCCACCACGCAGGAACAGCTCGATTTCCTGCGCTTCCCCCTTGGCGGCATGGACAAGACGAAAACCCGCGCGCTCGCCCAGCAATACGGCCTCGCCGTGGCCGATAAGCCCGACAGCCAGGATATCTGCTTCGTGCCCACCGGCGGCTATGCCGACGTGGTGAAGAAGCTGCGCCCCGGCGCGATCCGCCCCGGCGAGATCGTGCATGTCGATGGGCGGGTGCTCGGCGCGCATCAGGGCATCATCCATTACACGGTGGGCCAGCGCAAAGGCCTTGGCGGCGGCAGCGCCGACCCGCTTTATGTGGTGAAGCTCGATGCCGCCACCAACCGCGTGGTCGTGGGCCCGCGCGAGGCGCTCGGCCAGTCGCAGTTTGCGATTACGGAGCTGAACTGGCTGAACGGTGCGTTCACCGCGCCGGTGGAACAGATTCGCGTGAAAATGCGCTCGGCGCAGAAGCCGCTCGATGCGCGCGTGCTGCCCACCGCGAGCGGGGCCATGGTCGAGCTTGCCGCGCCGTATGAGGGCATCGCCCCCGGGCAGGCCTGCGTGGTGTATGCGGGCGACCGTGTGCTGGGTGGCGGCTGGATCGTGGCGGCCTAAGCGGTTTCCGACTGCACGCCAAACTGCGTGACTTCCTTGCCCCATTCCTGCTCGATGCGCTTCTGGTTGCGCACGAGGCGGTTGATCTGCGTCTGGTGCAGGCGGCCAATCATCACCCCCGCAATCATGGGGGTGAGGCTGATGAGAATGCCCCCCATCAACGCCGAACCATAGACGATAAGCCAGGTGCTGGCCGTGCCCATAATGTCGTTCAGCACGCCGCTGGTCGGCCCATAGCGCAGCATCTTGCCGACATAAGGCAGCATGCCCGCCAGGTTGCAGTAGAGGATGGTGCGGAACGCGTAGCGCTGCTCAGACTGGTCGAGGTAGTAGATCACCACGCTCGGTAGCATGCCGATGAGGAAGAAGATAAACCCGCTGCGCAGCACGGCCATGGCCACAAGGCTGAAAACAATCAGCATCAGCTTGCGCATGAAACCCATTTTGCGGCGGGTGGGTTTATCGGCAGTGGGTTTGTTCTCGGCCATGTTCTACACTCCCAACACGTCGCTCAGCACGCAGAACCCGGTAATAATCAGCACCGCCGATGCAATCAGGCTGGCGAGGCGCCCGCCCAGGTCGTTGGCGTGGCGCTCGATCAGTTTCGGGTTCTGGAAGCGCTCGATTTTCATGTGGTTGATCTGGTGCAGGGCAATCGCTTTGGCGAAGCCCTCGTGGTCCTGCAGCGCGATTTCGCGGTTCACCACCGCGCTCAACACATCGTTCATCGAGCCGCTGGAGGCGAGTTTCTTCAATTGCAGTTTCAGTTCTTTGCGCACCACGCGGTTATGGATTTCGTCGAGCATTTTTTCGACGCGCATGGCCGCCCACGCGCTAAGGCCGACCAAATTCAGCCGCTCGTATTTCTGCTGGGTGCGGGCGATGATTTTCAGCACCACCAGCTCGGGGTTGTTGGCGAGCACTGGCATGGTGCTCAGGTCAATCAGGCGGATTTCCTTGCTCATGTCGATCTTCGCGGCAAGGAACGCGGCGAGGTGGCGATCGA
>JBIISI010000066.1:0-11106 GCA_044341105.1 Rickettsiales bacterium
TGGGTGTGTCAAGCAAGTTGCAGCGAATCCAGTGCGGATTTTAGGTCGTAGATGAAACGGCTCGATTCTTCTTCCTTATAATACTCGCTTGCGCCGCCCCACACGGGGTTCGGCCATGCCGCATCCGCTTTATAACGCGCAATCACATGCACGTGCAGTTGCGCCACCTGGTTGCCCAGCGTGGCGATGTTCAGTTTATCCGGCGTGGTGAGCGCTTTAAGAATGTGCGACACCACGGCGATTTCGTCGCTCAACTGGTGCTGTTGCCCGCGGTCGAGGTCGATCCACTCGCTGGCAGCAACCACGCGCGGAATCAGGATCAGCCAGGGGAATTTCTTATTGTCCATCAGCCGCACATTGCATAGCGGCAGATCGGTGATATGCATGCTGTCGCGCGCGAGGCGCGTGTTCAGTTCAAACCGGGTGGAATCATGGATCATCGCAGCGCCTTCTCGAAAATGCTCACCGGCCGCGCGCCGGTGACGTATCTGTATGTGCTGCTCATTCCCTTCGTCAACTGGAGCTTTGCGCATGTGCCGACCGTGGCCATGCCCGATGGCGGGGCGTGGTCGCCCATGGCGATCGTGACGGGGCTGATCCTCGTGGTGCGCGATTTCGCCCAGCGCGAAGTGGGGCATGCCATTTTCCTGCCGTTTGCGGTGGGTATTGTGATCTCGTTTGTGATGGCGCCACCCACCATTGCATTTGCCAGCGCGGCAGCGTTCACCATTTCGGAGCTGGTCGACTGGGCGGTATATACCTTCAGCAAAAAACCGCTCTCGGCGCGGGTCATGCTTTCCTCCGCGCTCAGCGCACCGCTGGATTCGGCGGTGTTCTGGGCGCTGGCGTCGCTCACGGTAGCAGGCGTGTTCACGTGGAGCACGGTGCTCACCGCCATTGCCAGCAAGCTGTTGGGGGCGTTTGTGGTGTACCTGTTGCTGAAGCGAGGCGGGCGTTAATCAGCGAACACGCGCTCGAAAATCGTTTCCACATGCTTGGTGTGGTAATCGAGGTCGAATAACGCATCGAGCTGCGCCACGGGCAGTTTGCCTGTCACCGCGCTATCGTCTTTCAGCTCGGTGAGGAAGTCTTTGCCATGCTCCCATGTTTTCATGGCGTGTTTTTGCACGGTGGCATAGGCGTCTTCGCGGCTCATGCCCGCCTGCGTGAGGGCGAGCAACACGCGCTGGCTGAAAATGAGGCCCTGCAGCTGGTTCAGGTTGCGTTCCATATTCTCGGGGTAGACCACGAGGTTTTCCACCAGCCCGGCAAGGCGGTGCAGCGCGAAATCCAGCGTAATGGTCGCATCCGGCCCAATCATGCGCTCGACCGAGCTGTGCGAAATATCGCGCTCATGCCATAGCGCCACGTTCTCGAGCGCCGGGGTGACATAGCCGCGCACAATGCGCGCGAGGCCGGTGAGGTTCTCGCTCAGCACCGGGTTGCGCTTGTGCGGCATGGCCGACGAGCCCTTTTGGCCCTTGCTGAAATATTCCTCGGCCTCCAGCACTTCGGTGCGTTGCAAGTGGCGGATTTCGGTGGCGACGTTTTCGATGCTGGAGGCGATGACGCCGAGCGTGGCGAAGAACATGGCGTAGCGGTCGCGCGGGATCACCTGCGTCGATACCGGCTCGGGCTTCAGGCCCATTTTCTTGGCGACATATTCTTCCACCCGCGGATCGACATGGGCGAACGTGCCGACCGCGCCGGAAATGGCGCAGGTGGCGATTTCCTTTTTTGCCGCCAGCAGGCGCTCGCGCCCGCGCTTAAATTCGGCATAGAACCGGGCGAATTTGAGGCCCATCGTCACCGGCTCGGCGTGGATGCCGTGGCTGCGGCCCATGGCCACCATGTGGCGGGTTTCAAACGCACGTTTTTTTAGCGCGGCGAGCACGCGGTCCATGCCTTCGAGCAGCAATTCGCTGGCGCGGTTAAGTTGCACCGAAAAACTGGTGTCGAGCACGTCGGAGCTGGTCATGCCCTGGTGCAGGAAGCGCGCGTCTTCGCCCACCTGCTCGGCCACATAGGTGAGGAAGGCGATTACGTCGTGCTTCGTCACGCGCTCGATTTCTTCGATGCGGGCGCAGGCATCTTCCCCGAAATCAATCGGCGCTTTGGCCCAGATCGCCTCGGCAGCGGATTTGGGAATGACCCCCAGTTGCGCCATGGCGGTGGCGGCGCTGGCCTCGATCTCGAACCAGATTTGGAAGCGCGTGGCGGCTTTCCAGATATCGACCATCTCGGGGCGTGAATAGCGGGGGATCATGTGGTTTTCCTTTGTTCCGGCGCGCGCTTCGGCGCGCGCTATGGAGGTGGTGAATGCGCGCGCATATTAACCAGCATGGGCCGGGCGGCAACGAAAAAGGAGAATTTATCCGAGCATCGCGCCAATGGCGCTGCTGGCGCGGGCGAACACGCGGTGCGTCTGCTCCACGGCCCCGTCGACGATGTTGGCCACGGCGAAACGCTGCGGCTCGGCAGCTTTTTCTGGCTGCTTCGCCGGAGTGGCAGCGATTTTTGCGGCCAGCTTGACTTTGGGCGGCAACGATGGGGCGGGCGCTTCCTGCCCATGCGTTTCCGGTGCGGCGGCAAGGGCGCGCCCCTGCTCCACCCGCATGCCCTGCGCCAGCGCGACACCATTGACTTTCGGCTGGCGCGCCGTGCTGCCATTGCGTTGTTCATAATGCAAGTGGGTGGCCGTCGAGTTGCCGCTACTGCCCATTTCGCCAATCACCTGCCCCTGCTGCACTTCGCTGCCCATGGCGGGCATGTGATCGCCGGTCATGTGGCCATAAAGCGTCTGGCTGCCATCGGCATGGCCGATAATGACAGTGTTGCCGTAGCCCGATTTGCGGCCGGCAAACAGCACGATTCCATCGGCAGAGGCGAGGATATCCGGGCTACGATCATCGCCGCGCGCACCAAAATCGACCCCTTTATGGTTCGTGCTGGCCCCGGCCTTCGGGGCATGGCGATGGCCAAAATTCGAGGTGATCTGCGCTGCACCGGCAACAGGGCTCGCATGGTTGACGGCTTCCCCGGCATGAGCCTGCTGGAAGGCCTGCCATTTGGGAATGGCGCGTGAATCAATCAGCAATTTGCCAAGGCGCGCCGTTTGCGCCGGGGTATCGGGCGTATCGTCGCCCTCGTTTGGCGCATCGGTACCGCTCAGGAACGTATCAAAAAAGAATTTCAGAAAGCCGAAAACCGCTTCCAGCAGGCTGGGCGCGCTGGCGGCCTGCTCCATGGCCTGCTGCACGGCTTTTTTGCGCTGCTCTTCCAATCTTTCGGCTTCATTCATAGGCATAATCTAGCACAGCTTCATGACAGTTTCATGACAGACGGTGCCTGTTAATAAGCCACCGGCACGGGGTCGAGGGCGCGCCAGAGATACCAGCTGGCGACCGTGCGGTAGGGCGCCCAGCGCTTGGCAAGCTGTTGATATTGTGCGGGTGTTTTGCGCTTTCGGGCCGTGGGGTAGTAATGCAGGTCGATGGCTTTGAGGATGCCAAGGTCTTTCACCGGGAACACATCGGGCCGATTCAGGTGAAAAATCAGGAACATTTCTGCCGTCCAGCTGCCCACCCCCTTGATCGATACCAGCTCGGTGAGGATGGTCGCATCATCCCGCTTACCCCAGTAGTTTTCGTCGATGGTACGGGCGGAAAAGAAGGCCGAGATATTTTTTAAATAATTGATCTTCTGCAGTGAAAATCCGCAGTTGCGCAAAATTTCATCAGGCGTGGCAAGCACCGTTTCGGGAGTGAGCGGCACCACCGCCGCCTCGAGCCGCGCCCAGATCGCATCCGCCGCCTTTACCGAAATCTGCTGCCCGGAAATGGCCCGGATGAGGGTGAGGAAACTATTGCCCTTGGGGCGCAGCCCCTCGCCGGGATAGCGCGCGATCAGCCCCGCCATGATGGGGCATTTTTGCGATAGATGGGCGGTTGCTTCGGCCCAGTACTGGGGATTTTGCATTCTTCGGTTGCCTCGCGGGTGATTGCGACTATGTAGAGCGCAACTGCAACATTGTCACCCCGGAGTAAGAAATGGGCGCACCGAAAATGGACACTGCCGTACGCATGGAAACCGATAGCTTCGGCGAAATCGCCGTGCCGGCGGATAAATACTGGGGCGCGCAGACCTCGCGCTCGCTCATGAATTTTAAAATCGGCGGCGAGACGATGCCTAAGCCGCTCATCCGCGCGCTGGGCGTGCTGAAACGCGCAGCCGCACAGGTGAACATGCAGATCGCCGGGCTGGATGCCACGATGGGCGATGCCATGGTAAGCGCCGCCACCGAAGTGATGGATGGCAAGCTCGACAGCCATTTTCCGCTGGTCGTGTGGCAGACCGGCTCGGGCACGCAAACCAACATGAACGCCAACGAGGTCATTTCCAACCGCGCAATCGAACTGCTGGGCGGCGTGATGGGCAGCAAAAAACCCGTGCACCCCAACGACCATGTGAACATGGGCCAAAGCAGCAACGACAGCTTCCCCACCGCCATGCATATCGCCGCGGTCGAGCAAGTGCACCATGCGCTGCTGCCCGCCCTCGCCCACCTGCAGAAGGCCCTCGCGGCCAAAGCTGCCGAGTTCAAGGACATCGTAAAAATCGGCCGCACGCACCTGCAGGATGCGACCCCGCTCACGCTCGGCCAGGAATTCTCGGGCTACGCCACGCAGATGGAATACGGCATCGAGCGCGTGAAGAACTGCCTGCCGCGTTTGTATATGCTGGCGCAGGGCGGCACCGCCGTGGGCACGGGCCTGAACAGCAAAAAAGGCTTCGATGTGAAATTCGCCGCTGAAGTGGCGAGCATTACCGGCCTGCCCTTCATCACCGCGCCGAACAAGTTCGAGGCCCTCGCCGCGCACGACGCGCTGGTGGAGCTTTCGGGCGCGCTGAACACCCTCGCCGCGTCGCTCATGAAAATTGCGAACGATATTCGCCTGCTGGGCTCCGGCCCGCGCTGCGGCATCGGCGAGCTTTCGCTGCCGGAGAACGAGCCGGGCAGCTCGATCATGCCGGGCAAGGTGAACCCGACCCAAAGCGAAGCCATGACCATGGTCGCGGCGCAAATCATGGGCAACCATGTGAGCGTGACGGTGGCGGGCAGCAACGGCCATTTCGAGCTGAACGTTTTCAAGCCGGTGATTATTTTCAACGTGCTGCAATCCATTCGCCTGATTGCCGATGCCTGCGTGAGCTTCACCGATAATTGCGTGGTGGGCATCGAAGCGAATAAAGAGCGCATCGAGAAACTGATGCATGAATCGCTCATGCTGGTGACGGCGCTCAACCCGCATATCGGCTACGACAACGCCGCGAAAGCCGCCAAGAAAGCGCACAAGGAAGGCACCACGCTGAAGGCCGCCGCCATGGCGCTTGGCCTGCTCACCTCGGAGCAGTTCGATCAGTGGGTGCGCCCGGAAGACATGATCGCGCCGAAATAGGCTCGCGTCTTAATAGCGGCGATAGCGCCCGTTGCCCGGCAATACGAAAGTAGTGCGGGCAAGGTAGCCCTGCGCGTGCGGCTGCATATTCAGCGTGAGCGTTTCACGGGTGGCGGGCTTCAGGGCTTTGTAGCCGCGATCCTGCGCATTGCGCTCGTCATCGGCGAAAAACAGGGCGGTTTTCAGCTCGCGCTGGTTGGGAGCGGCAATGCGCACATACAGGCGCGGTGCGCGACCTTTGGCGCTGCCCGGGAATAACGTGGTGAATGCAAAGCGGCCCTCGCTATCCGTGATCGCCCGGCCTGCGCCGCTGAACATGGCAGTGCTGCTGGCGCGGTCGGCGGCGCTCGGCACCCGCCAATTGCCATAGGGATTGGCCTGCCACAGCTCGACCACGGCATTGGCCACGGGCATGCATTGCGCATCCAGCACCCGCCCATCCAGCAGCAGCGCTTCGCCTTCGCGCTCGGCCACTTTCCCCGCGGTGCGGGTCAGGTCGTTGCTGCGCGGAATGGCCGCGGCACCGGGATAATGCTCGACTGCCATCGCCGGGGTGGCACTGCACACGGCCGGTTGCGCCGGTGCGCCCGTGGCTGCCAGCAGCACCATTCCCGCCGCCATCATTCGGACCAGATTCATGCGGCCTCCTGCCATGCGCTGGTGGGGGCATCGCCCACGATGTCGGCCAGTGCTACTGCATCTTCGCGCAGCGATTGTTCGGCGCGCGCCAGTGCTTCCACCGCCACAGCAAGCGGCACCGCCACCGGCCCGCCCTGGCGATGATGCGGGGCCAGCGCGGCCGATACATCCTGCCGGGCTTTGTGCAACAGGGCGGCCATGGCCTGCAATTCTTCGGCGGCGTGGGTAAGGCTGGAATCCTCGCCCGCGCGGTTGCTTTCAATCGCCACATTCAGGGCGATGACGGTGGATTGCTCGGCAAGGCGGGTGAGCGCCGATTCAAGCGTGGCGGGCGATGGACCGGGGCCGAAGCCCTGCCCGGGCAAGGCCTGCTGCGAAAGCTGGGTGCAGGCCTGCTGCAGGGCCAGCGCCCCGTCCTGCAGGCGCTGCTGCATCGCAAGCAGCGTATCCCGATGGATGAAGGCGCTTTCCACCGCTTCCTCTGCCGCCTCGGCGACAATGGGGGCGGCATCCTCGGCAAAGAGATTGGCGACATCGTGGCCAAGCTGCTGCAACAGGGCACCCACGCTGGCTTCTTCTTTGGCAGCTTCGCCGGGCGTATCATTCGCAGGCTGCAGCGCGCTGCTCAATGCCGTGAGGCGAAGTTTTTCGATGTAGTCGCCGTGGCTGGTGCGGTCGATCGCCGCATCGTCGCCGCGCAGTTGGAGATCCAGCACGTCCAGCAGGTTATTGATGCGATGCTCCAGCCGCGTCAACGCATCGTCGCCATGGCCGGGATGGGTGCGCGCCTGAAACCCGCCGCGCATGAACTGGCCCAGCACATGGTTGCCGGCCTCCAGCTGCGCGCGCTGGCGCGCAAGGCTGCCCAGCAACGCAAAGGCCGATGCACTGGAGATGCACAGGCATGCAAAGACCAGCTCAAACGGATATTCGAGCGCCATCGACGCCATGGCAAGCACGCCGCACAGGGCGCAAAGGCTGGCGAAAAACTGCAATTTTGTGTTCATGGGCGCGAGCCTAGCGCAGCCGCGCGAGAATGCAACGCGATTAGTGCATGGAAGGGTGCGCGACCGCCGCCGGGGCCGCCTTCACCGCGCCCGCCCAGCCTTGCTCGTTGTCGTTCGCGCCGTGGTCGTTGGCGGGGATCGGCGGCATGGCTTTGCTGTGGGTAACCGTGGCACCGGCCACTTTGGAAGCTGGGGTTTCGGGCACCGGCGCACCGCCCTCGCGCCCCGAGAGATGCTCTTTCGTGCGCACCGCATGGTAGGCGATATCGCCAATCGCCTTGCAGGCATCTTTGGGGCGGAAGGTGAAGACGCTGTCGATAAAGCGGTAGATGGATTTATCCATTTCGCCCAGCTCGTGGCCGCTTGGGCGCTCATCGACCCGCAGGGCGAATTCGGCTTTGGCAATCATGTAGGGCGTGTAGGAATAGGATGCGTTCACGGTATTGTGGATGAACGCTTCGCGACGCGCCCCGGCTTCGCCCGCCAGCGGACGGATTTTCTGCATTAGGCCGTTGGCCTTGTCGCCGCTGAAATACGAGAACCTGCCCAGCGGATTGATGATTTTGCTGAAGGTGCTTTTTTGCAGCGAACTATCGTAGGCTGAACGGGCGGCGGCGATTTCACTGCCCGCGAGGTTGTGGTCGCCCGCGAACATGGGCTTGCCGCTGCCCACCATGCTGGCTTTGCCCGTGGTCTGGTAGAGGTAGCTGTATTCTTTTTCCCCGTTCTTCCAATACGAGCGATCCATCAGCGACACAATCTTGCCCGCTGGTTTGCCGTTCTTTTGCGCCATGCCGGCTAAATCATGCGAGAAGGCCTCGGTCGAGATGATGGCATTCTCGCCGGATTTCGCATCGACATTAATGACGCCCGCTTTGTAGCCGGTTTGCGCCACGCGCATGGGCCAGAAAAACAGCATCGCCGGGTGCATGTAGATATTGGATTTAATAAAGCTCTTCAGCACATAGCGCCCGAACGAACCCACCCCATCCACCGTGGCGGTCACGGGGTTATGAATCGTCGGCATATGGATTTTGTAGCCGTTCTTCTTCCACTCGCCCAATTGGTAGGCCGCCATATCGTAGGCTTCACGGTACATCAGCGTGTACCAGTTATAGCCAACGAACCGCGTATGCAGGTCGATCGCCCCGGCGGCTTTCAAATCGCCCAGCACCTCGCCTTTATTGTTCACCAGATACGACGCGCCATGCCAGTGATTATCAGCCGACAGCTTAAAGTTGGGGTGATGGTCGGCGATCCATTGCCGCTGCCATTTCATCTGGTACACGTAGGGCAGCGCCGCGAACCAGTCTTCGCCCTGGTTTTTGGAAAGCACACGCCAGCTTGCCTTGCCCACGGCCTTGAGATAGGCGCCCGGCAGGAATTTGCCGTGGGTGGCGGGGTTGCCGTGCTCATCGACCAGCCAGGTTTTTTTGTTATTCGGGTCGAGGCCCTGAATGACGTTACGCACCGTCGCATCGGCGATGGAGGCCATGGCGAAGTTGAAGGTAACATCCACCATTTCCGCACCAAGGGAGCGGCCAACGCCAAAACCTGCGCCGCCCAACCCGTGCGCATCGGGCACGCTGCCATGGAAATAGGCTTTCGAGCGGAAGCGCGTCGCCTCATAGGCCCACAGTTTTTCCTGCCCTTTAGGGGCCATGAAAGCAGCGGTTCTTTCGATCGCACGGCCGAGGGTGCTGTCGAACCCCTTGGCAAGCCCCTGCAATGGGTTGCGTTTCACGGCGGCGAATACGCTTTCGCCCGCCTGCCGCCATGTCTCGGGCTCGTAGCGCTTCAGTTGCTCGCCGGAATAGCGCGCACCCCACGCAAAGGCGAGCGCCCCGAACACCCCGCGCGACAACAGGCGAATGGCAATGCGCCCATGGGTCGAATCGCTCCAGATCGGCTTGTCGTTTTGCCCGGCGCTGCCGAACAGGTAATTCGAGTAGGTGGTGGGCGTGTAGCCCCCACGCGCATCGCCCTGCCCCTGCGCGTTAGCGGGCAAGGTGCTGGCGGCATACTGCTTCGACTGCGGGGTGGTTTCCACCATCGACGGGCGCAATTCTCCTAGTTTTCTTCACCTTAGAATGTAACACAGCGGCCCTTTCCTTCATGTGAAGGTTTTGTGACAATCAACCCATAACGATTCACGCAAACCAGCGCTCACGCTGCGTTGCACCATGGGATTGTCACAGAATGTTCACATTTCAAATGCCCCCGCTTTGGTAAAGTGAGGGTGGAATTGTGTAGACATGTCAGAAATGAATTTCGCAGCGAAACGTATCCTTCCTGCCGTCGAATGGGCGGCAGAGAATGCCTATATCCCGCCCGGCATGCACCGCCTGCTGGCCGCAGGCGGGCTGGCCGTTGGCCTGTGGGGCGGGCGTTCGCTCATGGATATTGTCGTGGCCCGCAACCACGACGATGGCTCGGAAATGAAGCGCAGCAGCGTGCCGGAGTTTTTCCGCCCATTGCATGGCATCATGCGTTACAACCCCTATTCCGACAACGCCACCGACCGCTGGAAAAGCGTGGTCGATAAATTCGTGCCCGCCGTGATCGGTGGTGTTACGGCCTATTACGGCGGGCGGTATTATTTCCATGGCAAGGGCTTTTCGTTGCTCGACAAAGCCGAAAAACCGCTGCACGCGCTCAGCGCCAATGCGCATAAAGCGCTGGCCGACAACAAAGTAGGCCTCGCCTCGGCTGAGCAGCTCAGCTCGCTGGCGCAAAGCGACACGATGCGCAAATTCTCCGGCGGCATGTATATCGCCGGGGCCGCCAGCGGCACCGACAAAGCCGGTGGCCTCATTCTTGGCAACCACAACGCCTGGGCGGTGAGCTTTGCGCAGGGCGCGGGCATTAAAACGTTATTCCCCGGCGAATCCATTCCGGTACTGGGTCGCGCCGTGCAATTCTTCAATCGCCGTGTGCTGCACAGCATGGGCGCCAGCTCGCTGGGTATTGGCCGGGCGATGAATAAAATCAGCAATTTGGCGGCGGCCAACATCCACAAAAATACCACCGGCTGGATTACGGACAAAGCCGTCGTCGATGCAGCGAAAGACATTACCCAGAATTTCGCCCTGAACGAAACGCAGTTCGCCGCCGTGTGCAAGCGCGTGCGAACCTTTCTTGAAGGCGCGCATAGCGAATTGGGCGGGACGGCCGATTTCGACGCGCTGGCTTCCAAAATTCAGGGCGGCTGGGGCAAGGCCGGTTTCAGCGACATGGGCGTGCTGAAACTGCTCGACGAAGCAGGCGTCAATCTTAACGAAGCCGATCTCGGCAATCATGGCCTGCTCAGTACCTACAGCCGCGGCATGAACTCCGGCAAACTCGAAGAAGCCAGCCGCATCGCCTATGCCGCCACCATTGAGCGCGGTGTTAAAGAAGAAATTTTTACCAATGTGAGCGGTAGCTTCGATACAAGCGTTCCCAAACTTACCCCCCATCAGTCGCTCACCCTTTGGGGCAGCGTGGCCGGGGCGCTTACCGGCGTGCTTGGCATTGGCAGCTACGCGGCGGGACGCATTAATAAGCGCGCCAAACTGGTGGCCGATAGCAACGGCACCGAACATATCGAAACTAGCAGCTATAGCCCACCCAAGCAGGAAAAGCAGCCCGGCAACCTGATGAGCGTTATCAACGGCAAGCCGCTGGATGTGATGGAATGGGCAAGCCGCATGGTGATTGTGCCGCCCAGCATGCACCGTTTCATGGGCGCGGCCTATCTCTCGGCCAGCCTCTATGTGGGCATGAAAGTGGCCGACATTATGACCGGCCACAAACTGCCGCTGCTGCGCAACGCCGACCTCACCAAATCGGTGCTGAAAGCGGAAGAGATCAAAGGCATCTGGAAACCGCTCAAGCCGCTGCATAATATTCTGGAATACACGCCCGGCAACAGCACGGTGAAAGACCGCGCCCGCACGGCGTTCCACTATCTATTCCCGGTCACGCTCGGGGCCTATGGCAACTATCTCGGCAGCAAACAC
>JBIISI010000091.1:0-6488 GCA_044341105.1 Rickettsiales bacterium
GTAAGCTGCCCAACCAACAGCAGTACCGGGCCGACCGCTGCCACAATCAGGGCAAACCAGGTAATACTGGTTTTGAGCCATTTAGGTAGACCCATGAATCCTTCGATGAGCCCGCGCACGGCATTGCTGATCGCCTTAATCTTCGGGGCGATATCGAGATCTTCCCAAAGGTCAAACCCCAGCTCCGCCATGGTGCTGCGCAAAGAATTCCCCATCTCTTTGAACACGCCAAAAATGCTTTTGCCCTGGCGATCCATGGCATTGGCGAAACGGCCTCCGTCCTGAGTCAGCCCCTGCAGTGCTTTTTTATATTGATCGAATGTGATCTTGCCCTGCGCCGCGAGGTTCCATACCTGCTTTTCGCTTTTGCCCAGCTCTTTCGCCAGCTCTGCCACGATGGGAATATTGGCTTTCATCATGGCGCTAAGATCGCCGTCGCTCACTTTGCCCGCCTTGCGCAGCTCGACATACTGATCCGTCAAAGCGGCCAACGATTGGCGACTGCCAGCCGCCACGTCACCCAACACGGCAAGGCGGGAATGAATCTCCTCCATACTGTAGCCCGCCGTTTCCAGCAGCTGCACGGCATTGGCAAGATCATCGGTTCCAAACCCATCGACATAGCGCTGCAGCGATTGCACAAAGGCGCGCGCCTGGTCAGCCCCACCTGCCAGATGTTCCATTTGCATGGCCAATTGCTCGACCTGCCCAGCCGAACGAATCGACAACGCCCCAACGCCAATAATGGGGAGCGAAAGCCGCGTGGTAAGAAAGCCACCAACCTCAGCGGCCTTCTTACCCGCCTTGTCCAGGCGCTCTGCCAATTCGCGGGCACCGGCGGTGGCTGCACTGAACATGGCACGGAGCTTCGTCGTCATCGCCTGAACGGGCGCAGTCAGCCGGTCAACCGCCTCCAGAATCAGTTTGAGATTCAGCCCGTTCATTGATTTTTCTCGCTTGCTCAGTCCACCACCGCACTTCGTCCATATCCATGCCCATCACTTCGGCTGCGGCGAATCCGAAGAAATGCGCCACCCCTGCTATGAGGTCGGCCCAGTTAGCAGGGACGAGTTTAAAAAACTTTCAGCCTCCTGCGTGAACCGGGCGACATCATCGAAGTCGAGGCGATCAAAAACGCTCACATGCTCGCCGGTCAGGCGTGTAAACATCATGATCAGCACCTGCTCCTCGTCATTCTTCACTCGCAGCAGCGCACGGAGATCGGCCCCATTGGGGCGACGAATGGTAAGCTCTGATACTTCTTTGATGGTTTCCGTGCCATTGACACGCAGCGGAACCTGTACCGGGTGATCAAGCTGCAGCGTCAGGCTACCGTCAGGGTTCGCGCAGCGAATACGGAGAGCCGCTTCTTCTGTGGCTGCTACGATATCATCAAGCGGGTAAATTTCACTTTTAGCCATCGACCACCTCCTCAGCGGCATCGCCGCTGAATTCCAGCGGCGCTACGCCGCCGGAGTCGCCATCGGACACCGTCACCGCACCCGTTTGCACGGCATTGCGCACGATGTAGGAGCGGCCAGTGTCAGCAATAAACTGGATTTCGGCTTCAGCGATTTGTGCCAGCGCCACCAGCGAAGTTTCTTCGGTGACCGGCACCGAGCAAAGAACGCGCGCCGGTTGAAGATTCTGGCTGTATTTGATGCTGTTGGTGAAGCTGCGCGAAACATTGCGCAGGCCACCCACTTCCAGCTGGGCACCCGGCAGGGAGTCGTAGAACTGGCCGTCGATGATAATCTGCGCCCGGCCAAAGATTTTGCGGTTGGACATGAGGGGTTGCCTTTCTCGTTGCGATTACAGGAGGAATTCCACCTTGCCCGCGAAGACGCGGAACTGGTTGATGATATCCGGCGGAATGATGGCGTTGATGCGATTGCGGTCGGCGGTATCGCGCTCTACCAGCAGGTCGGTCTTAAATTGTTCCGCTCCCTCAACGAGGCCATTTTCTTCCCACAGCTTAAAGCGCGCGATCAGGGCGTTACGGATAATCTTCGGTGTAACAATCGCCTGGCCCGGCCCAAAGTTTGTGCCGTCATCTGCCAGTTTGTAGCGAGGGAAGCGTTGGTTAATCAGGATGCGCACATCGTAACGCAGGTAAGAAAGCGTCTTCAGCGTCTCGATGTCGAGATAGGATGGATCGGCAGCGCCAGCAGTATTCACTCGGTAGCCAGTGATCACGCGCTCGATGCGCACCGTACCATCCACATCGACGGTAAAGGTGCTGATGCCATGGAATAGCAGTATGTTACGCTCACTCAGGCTGAATCGATCCGTTACCTTCGGGGCAAGAATTCCGGGCAGCTCGAGGCGCTGCACTGGACGTGCGGGGTCGATATCGCTGCGAGATGCGCATACTGCCCCAAGCGAGGCCGCCCATTCATACGCCGGAGTCGGTGAACCTTTGGCACCAATAGCCGATACGTGCGCGCTATTGCGGCCATCGCCCTTGGTGACCAGACCAGCATGGGTATCTGCATAGGCAATGTACCCGTGGCCATCGATCATCTTCATCGGCCCGAAGCGATCTTCGAGCTGGCTTTCCAAGACTACCAGATTGGCTGTGTCGCTGTAAGCACAGATGATATCGGTGTACCATTCATCGCCAATGGCAGTGAATACAGCCGTCAAATCCGGGTTGCCGGTGCCGCCAGTCATGGCCGTGAAGGTAAGCGTAACGCCTGCGGGCAGGGTTTCGTCCTGGTAGTAATTGACGCGCAGGTCGAGGCCGTTGCCATTCAGCCCTTTGTGGCGCGCGGTCAGATCCACCTGCGTGGGGGTTCCACCGTTTACGGCGGCCGTCACCGGCAGCGCCGCGTTTGCGTTGATCGCGGCCGCAATCGCGGCGGCCACGACAGATGCGGCGGCGGCAGCGGCCACCGCCACCTGAACGCGACGGCCAGCAATGTAAAGGTTAATGGTGCCCGCCGCGCTTGCCGGCCCACCAACAGTGATGCGGCCGGTGGCCTGCACGCCAGCAACCAGGTCGTCCTGTGCGATGGCCCAAACCTCGAGCATATCGTCGGCGGATTTGAACTTCTGCAGCATGTGGGTCAGCTGTGCGCCCGCACCGAAATACGCGGCTGCCTGATCGACCGAAGTGATCAACAACGGAGTCAGCGGGGCGACGCTACCGGCGGCGAGCTTCTGGCCGATGACGAGCACTTTGGTCGGATAGTCACTCAGGCCCCGGTTCGCGCGCTCGTTCGAAATCTCGATATAAGTGCCCGGCGTGCGCAGGCTGACGGGAATGGAGTTAAACGAAATCGGCATGGTTATGCGCCTTTCTTGTTGGGTTTAACGGTGTCTTTAAGGGCCGGTTGATCGACCAGGATTGCGTCGCCATCCAGCAGGCGGCGCTCCCAATAAATGCTCGATTCCACCTCTGCGCCCTCGGCTGGAAGATGTGCCTTGCTGGCGGGGTCAAAAAGTTTGATGCCGTTGCGCGGGCGCACGGTGATTGTTGAGGCAGTCATGGGGTTGCTCCTTGCAGGGTGATGGTGTCGCGTGCATCCGCTTCGGCAGCGGGTAACGGTGGGGTAACATTGCCGTGGGGCGGGATATCCCAATCAGCATGGAAGGTCTTAAAGTCGTCCAGGCTGGCTGCGTCTTCCGGCCCAATGGAGAATACGGTTTCGACATCGATGGCGTACACACTGGCGAGCTGCGCCCCCGCCCGGTCATTCATCAACGGTCGAACGCCATTGATCACCACCGGCGAAATGGGCAGGCCAAGGGTTTGGCATGCCAGAAGCGCCACCATGTCCGTTACCAGCTGGTAGCTGCCAATAATGCCAGCTTTGCCATGGCGGGCTGCCTGCTCATTACGCAGGGATGTGGCACAGCAAATCAGCCCAAATGTTGCTTTTAG
This sequence comes from Rickettsiales bacterium, assembly GCA_044341105.1. Lineage (GTDB taxonomy): Bacteria > Pseudomonadota > Alphaproteobacteria > Rickettsiales > UBA3002 > QFOX01. Next base: position 3,887 of record JBIISI010000091.1, read on the forward strand.
CGCAAACGACGTGCGCGCCTGCTGGTGCAGGGTCGCCCCGTTGAATGCCACCAGCACTGCGGGGAAGTCGTGAATGATACGCTCCAAGCCATCGGCGAATTCGCCACCATAGGTGGCAAGTTTCTTGAGCCGATAGCCCAACGCCCCTTCCTGGGCGGCGGCAATGCGGGCAATGATGGCATTTTCGATATCGGAGATCATTGCGTCATTGCCTCCACCCAGCCGCCAGCGATCTGCTCGATGCGCTGGCTGTCGTAAGCATTGATGCCAAGGTAGGGCCGGGCCGGAATGGTTACCTGCTTCACGCGAGTGAAGCCGCCATTCATGCCGCGAAATGTAAGGTAGCCGCCATTCTTGGCTTTAATCACCCCGCCGAAATGATGGATGCCGGCATACGCAACATTGGTTCCCCATGCGGCAAAGCTGGCGCTGGCTTGGCCAACGAGCGATTGAAACAGCCGCGCGCTCTTGCGCAAGGTCTGCCCGCCGGTGGCTCGGGCGCGGCGGCTTGGTTTCCAGTGCGCGCCGTCAGGAGCCTGCTGGTCAAGGAAGCGTTGCAGCGTGCTGCTTACACCGTAGGCCGCGATCGCGTCGAACAGCTCCTTACGCGCCGAAGCATCGGTAAGTTTACCGAGCAGCTTCAATAGGCGCTTTTCCCCTTCGTAGCGGGTGCTTACACCGTCCATTACCAATCCCCCCGCTTACGGCTGAATTGACGGTGGGACTCATCATAGGAGACACGGGCGGCGGCGGATTGCGGCTCATCTCCAGCCACCTCCAGCACTACGCTGCCATTCGAGATATTAGCAAGGGTGCGCAATGCGTCGTCATACGCGGCGCGGGTTTCCTCGGCATGGCGGCCGCGGTGTAAATCGAAATATGCGATGGCCGCACACAGGTTGCGCAGCAGTATAGGGGCCGGGTCGACAGGCGTTTTATAGCGACGGGCCACATACGAATTGATTAAGGCACTTGCCTCATCGAGCGCGGCGCTCAAGATGGCGGCATCGATCATGCCCGTCGGCTCCTCGGCCCGGTCGGTCAACTGGATGAGCTGCTGCTCATCATAGCGCCGAATCATGTCTGCTTGCGTTGCGTATGCCATGTGTATCTCTGTGTGTTGGGTGGCGGCCCAGAGCCCTGAAACCGCCACCCGTTGCTAACCAGTAGGAGCTGATTATGCTTTGTTGCCTTTGGCTTTCGCTTCGGCTTCTTTCTTCGCTTTGGCTTCTGCCGCGGCCTGCGCCTTTGCATCGGCCTCTGCTTTGGCCTGCGCCTTGGCAGCTTCAGTGGCCTTGGCTTTGGCTTCCGCCTTCGCTTTTGCGTCTTCGTCTTCGACCTCGATCTCAGACACCATCAGGTTATCCTCGGCCTTCAGGGCTTCGATCTGTTCTTTGCTGAGCGTATCGAGGCGCAAGATGGTTTCGGATTCGGCTTCAAACTTGAAGCCCGCGCGACGAAAGACGACCTTCCGCGATTTGATTTTCAGCGCTGCTGCCATGATTCCCTCCCTTAATCCAAGTACGGGGTCACGAGCAGTTCAGCCGTGCCGTAGTTGATGTTGTCCGCTCCGGCCGCATCTTTCTGAGCCAGCAAGAGCGCACGTGCAGCCGCCTCGTTCGACGGGCCAACCACTAGCAGGTTCGGGGTCAATGCCAGGCGCTTGCCTTTATCACCTTTGCGCGACATAATATTCTGGCGAGCGGCATTATAATTGGTGGCATTAAGCGTCTGCTTGGAGCCGAAAGCCAGCTGCCACAGGCCATAACCTGCTGCCGAGCGACCATCAACGCCATAGACAAACTCGTTCTTATCGAACACATGCTGATCAGTCGGGCTGTCTTTTGCCACCAGGACATAATCGCGGCGGTTTTGATAGATGATCGGCTTGATCGGGCGTGTGGTATCCATCAGGATCCACGCATTACCACTGCCGCCGCCGGTGTTTGATGCCGATTGCTCAACACCATTCTCATCGGTCACCGGGTGATCGGTATCAAAGAAATACTGGCCATCGTAGCATAGGCTGGTAAAGCCGTTACGAAGCAACTCATAGACCAGCTCGTCGGGTAAACGGGCTGCTTCATCGCCAAGGGTTTGCACCAGCGGCGTATATTGGCCCAGCACATCATCTTCAATATGCTCGCGCTTTACGGCGATGGTGTTCTCGAACGTCCGGTTCTTAATCGAGTACCCATGCTCTTTCAGGTTCTGGATTACACGGTCGCCGAGCCATTCACGCATACGCGGGAATTGGCCAAGCCAGCCGTATTTCTCTTCACCAGCCGAGCTGGTGATGACCATGCAGAATTTTTCATAGGTCGTTTCAGTAACGTTCAGCGCATTGACGAACAGCGTTTTGAAGCCGGCGCGCAATGCCTGAAGGGTTTGGCTATTGATAATCATGGTTCGTTTGTCCTTTCTTAGATGAAGCGAACCCAAACGCCGTTAGCGTCCACATCGTGGATCACGCCTGCAACGCTGCGGGTGTTGGTGCCATTGGTCAGCGCGACGGTCTGATCGTCGACGATGTAGCAATTGGTGGTGATATCCTTCAGACCGATCAGATCGGTGCTGGCCGAATTCGTGTATTGGTGAACGC
>JBIISI010000101.1:0-4568 GCA_044341105.1 Rickettsiales bacterium
TGTCACCAGCAGCACCGCCGGTGTTGTCGACGGTTTCTTCGGCGCGGACCGCTCCTTTAAGGGTGGTCGAGACGGAGCCGGGCACCGCGTACCCAGCAGCGTTGATAGCCACAAGACTACCTTGAAAAATCTTCGCGCCGGCGGCTACCGGGAACACGCGGAACTCACCGTCTTTTTTCGGCGTATCGCGTTCAGTTGTTAATGCAGTCATAAGTTACGTCCTTTTCCGGGTTGTGCGGGTTATGCGCTCTTGTTGGCAGCTTTCATGTCCTCGACCTTCACGCCCAGCATGGCAGCAACGGCCGACTCTTCTTTAGACACGCCCTGGGCGCTGGCGGTTTCCGCTGTGTAGCGGCCAAGGCCGGTGTCCAGGATCATCGCGGGAGCCTTTTCGACAAAATCCGCGAATGCCTTGGCATCTTTCGACGCAAGGGACAGCGCCCACTCCTTCTGGCCGGGGGTCAGCTTGCCTGCCTCCAGGGCCGCATTCACGGCAGCGGTGGCTTTTTCAACAGCACGCTCATTTTTCAGCACCGCGAGATCAGCCTGCAGCTCTTTCATTGCGCCGATCGGCACATACTTGGCGGGGTCAGGCTCGCCTTTGGCCGCAGCAGCAGTCGATTTTTTAAGGCGGGCGGCGGTCTCTTTGGCCACTTCCGTTTCGATATGCTGCTCTACCGCTTCAACGATTTGCTCTGCGGTTTCAGCTTCTTCTGGTGCATCGACGGTTTCCTTTACGGCGTCGACCGAATCTTTCAGGGCTTGCACGGCCGCGACGATAGCTTCGCTGCTTACATCGGCACCTTCCAGGCCCAACAGGGCTGCAAGGGTTTGGGCTAATTCATCCATTTCGGTATTCTCCTTGGGGGTGGTTGAGGAAGCGGCGACCGCCTTCAGGACGAAGGCCGGATCGTTTACAAGCGAGGCGCGAATGAGCTGGGTTACGCGCCCGGTTTTTTCTTCGTGGTAAAAGGTCGGGGAGATGTAGCGGTACTCACGGGCCTTCAGCTGGGCACGAGCGGCATCTGTCCACTCGACCTGCGCCCAGATTGCGCCTTCGCGCACCTGCAGCCCCTTGATCCATCCCGCCGCGGGGGCGGCGTGGCCGGGGTGAATATCCATGACATGGTCGCGGTCGATCACCAGGTCGATACCATGCGGATCAGTCGAGGCAGTTACTACAGCCTCGGGATCATCAAGCACGAACGGGCCACGGCCATCGCGGGCTTTGGTAGTTCCCGCTGGAAAAACCTGTATCCATTCGCTATCAATGGATACGGGCTGCGGCGCTACGGAGCATGTCTGTTTGATCGTCATGCCCAGCAAGGTAACAAGCGGCCCGAAGGTCGGGCATTGTAGCAGCCGCTACAGGGGCTTTATCCCCATCCGCCCAGGCGGTCATGCGCGCATGAGCCCGCTTGCACCCCTTCACGCCCCACGCACACCCGCGTTTAATTCCCTCACAACTGCTTCAATTTTGCTCTTGGCCATTGATTCTAGGGGGATGTAGCGCCCCGCACCCAGCAAGCGCCTCTACGGGCAAATTTGCGAGATAAGGGGTGGCATTGCATTTGGGGTCGGGATTGGGTATAACGGTTCCTAGGCGATTGACTGGCTGACACCCCGACCACCAAGATCGCCTCATCGCCGCCATGCGGGCTGTGCAGTGGCGGCGAATCACTCTTCTTCATCCGTCCGGCGGTAGACCAATGAACCGCGACGCTGATTCTCCAGATAGCTTTTGTCCCGTGATTGAAACGCGGTCACGCCGTTCCAGCCATCGCGCCCGGTGTCGAAAGCGACCAAGGTACTTTGCCCCCGCGCATCGCCAAGAAGTAGGCGGCTTAGATACCGGCGGCGCAGGCGCTTGGTGCCATCTTTCATTTCTTCCCAATACTGCCATACCTCATCCGGCTGTTTCAGCGTCGAGGCCAATAGCAGCAAATACTTGTGGCGACTGTTCTTGGTCACCTTCCAGCGCCCGCGGGCATCCTTAAACAGATCGTCGCTGATCACCAACTGCTCGCCGGTCACATCTTCGTGCAGCGTGGGTTTGCCAATATCCGCCCCAAACTCCGCCAAAAAGCGCTTGGCATATTCTGCGTCGCTCAAACCGTCTGGCAGCTCGGCCACCGCCGCGGCAGTGCGTGGCCGGGGCATTGGCACCGCAGCCGCAGGCCCCTGATAGGGAATGGCCAGGGGTTGATCGAGCGGTGGCGGTGTCATCGCGCGCATGCGCGCGCGGCCGGCGTTGTAATCAAAACCGGGGGTTATGCCCTGCGGCACGGAGGTCATCTCTCCCGTGCGCGTATTCACGTAGTTACGCGGCATGCCAACCGGGTCGTAATCGGTCACGGTAAGGCCAAGGCGTTTCAGATCCTCTTCGCCCACCTGTTGAACGGAGCAGCGACAGCCCCATCCATTGGGTGGGTAATGTTTATCCCAGAACGGGTCGTCGACAGGCTTTACGACATTATGCCAGTTTTTATGCTCGGCCCGAACCTTGCTGTCATGCACCGTGATATACCGCAGGTAAGGGAAGGTTTTCTTGGTTCGTTGCACCTGATCCCAGCGGCCGGCGGCATAGGCGGAACGCATGTTGGTTTCGAAGATTGTCCGCAACCGGCGAGACGAGCCAAGGCGCACCTCTCTCTCTTCGCCGGTTTGCGGATCAACCATCGGCTTGGTTCCCCACCACCCTTTTTCTTGTAATACTGGTTTCAGGTTCCTACGAAACTGATCGAGCGTCTGGCCGTTGGCAATGGCCGTATCCATCGCCGCACGAATATCCTGCAGCACATCGCGTTGCATGGCCTTCGCCACTGTGAATGAATAGGCGTGGGCTTCCCCCATCATTTCACGGTGGTCGAATGTGGTCGTGTAGCCCTTCTTACGGAAGAAATCGATGGCCTCCTCGGGCGGCAATGCGCGCAGCTCTACCACCTATGCCTCCAGATCGGCCCCAACATTGCCCGCAAAACGTGCCGCAAACATGGCTTTTTCTACCAGCGTTGCCAGCTCATTGCCGCCAAGCTGGCTTGCAACGGCGAGCAATTTGTCGCTCAGCTCCTCGAAGCTCGCGGATTCTTTCATGGCCGTTTCAATGGCGGTTTGAAGGGGGCTTAAAACCTCCTCCCATTCTCCAGCCAGCTCGTCGGCCAGCTGATCAATCGCATCGCCTGCCGGGCGCGCTGCAGCAGTCGCGGCCGTTGCTTTGCTCAGGCGATGCATCATCATCGGCCCGGCGGGCGTGGCGGCAGGCGACAAAGCCTCCTCGCCATCCGTGGCCAAAGGCACGCCGAGCATATCGCAGGCCCGCTTCATGCTGACTTTCGCGCCAAGATTGACCAGCGTTTGAATGGAGGTGCCCACGGCGACCGTGTCCACCGATTCCGGGCGGCGAATACGAATGCGAGGGTACTTTTTCTGCGGCCCGAAATTGATATCAACCCAAGGCTTAACCAGCTGCCGATTGAGGGTTGCCGCCAAAGAGGCGGCATCATCATCTGCAATATCGCCCCGCACGTCGTTGTGGGACTGATTGCCCGCCAGACCGCCGCCCGCCAGTGAGTCGGTGGTGGTGGTTTGCCCCAATACCGCCTTGCTCATTTGCTCATCGCAGTATTTGCTCAGCCGTTCGAACAGATCCACCGAGCCGGTGGGGTTTGCATCTTTAATAAATTCGATCATCATCGAGTCGGGGATGATGGCGCCAGCATCGCTGCCTAGGTTGGCCACGGCGCGCAGCAATACCCGGCGGTCTTCTTCCGTGCTTCCCGCGCCATATTTGCCAACACGCAGCGGCTGCCCATACGTTTCTGCGAAGATCACCCAATCGCGCAGCGAGAAATTCTTATACAGCCAGTACCAGGAACAGGTGCGTACCGCACCGCCACGGATAGGGAGGCCTGATTTTGCTTTCACCTGGTGAACGATGTACTTGAACGGCGTGAGGGGAAGCAATTGCCCACCATCACCGCGCAGGTGAAGGGTACGACCATCAACACGGTCAAAGCCGAACCAGCGGGGGTCACGCCATTCCAGGCGCTCGATCGTCCAGTGGTCTGGGTTATCATTGTTCCAGATGATCTCGCAGACCGAATAGCCCTTGCCAACGGCATCCATGATGTCGAAAAGATCCGTGCGCAGTTCGTCGCGCTCGATCCAATCGCGAATCATCTGCGCGATTTGCTCGTCGCGCTTATCTTCCGACGCGGCCTCAACGACCACTTCTAGGCTGGTAACGGCGCGCTTACGTTGGCCGAGAATGCCGGCATAGTGCCCGTCTTTCTCCTCGATCTGCTCGGCCAACTCGAGATAAGCGACCGCATCGCCGTCATCTGCCTCGCGCATGTAATGCGCCAGCTGCTGGGGATAAAGCCCGGCGCTGCTATATTGATGCTGGATATTGCGCACCGATGCCAGGCGCGGCACGGCCTGTTCCTCCAGCAGCGCCTGACGCTGAATGGGGCGACCGTACTGATCGTATAGAATGCTCACGTTACTTGCTCCTTACCAACTCTCCCCGCGCATCAGGCCGCTTCGGCCCTGCTGGGGCTGATTATCTT
>JBIISI010000067.1:0-11065 GCA_044341105.1 Rickettsiales bacterium
CTGGAGAGCCACTCCGGGTGCAGTATGCAATGCGTAGCGCCTCACCGCATCTCCCCGCGTAGCGCCGCAGCTGCGCGAGCCGGAGCGAAGAGCGAACGAGGGGGATAGGCCCAAAGGGCCGTAAGGGCGGCGGAACGCCCCCTTCGCGCGCCTGCGGCGCGCCACTCAATATCTGTGGCAATACTACATCTGGTAGGGTTTTTTTGCGATGCCGCATTATTTGGTTGGCGTTTGTGCTTTTTTATGGTTTGCTTTTCTGGTGCCAAGGGGGATTTTTCCCGCTCAAGAGCATGAACGATACTCGCAGGCAACGTGCCACTCAGGGAGTCATCATCCATGTCCGCAGTTCAATTTTCCTCCGCCGAAATCGTTCCCGCCAATCCGCTCGACCTTGCCGAGCAGCTCATCAACGACCGCGACTGGTTATGCGACCGGCCGGAAGACGCCGAGCTGATCGCCGAAGTGCAATCGAGCTGGTGCAATTACCGCATCTGGTTCACCTGGCAGGAAGAAATGGGCGTGTTGATTTTCAGCTGCGCCTACGACAGCAAAATCCCCGAAAAACAGCGCAGCAAACTCTACCCGCTGCTGGCGCGCGTGAACGAGAAAATGTGGGTCGGCCATTTCGATATGGGCGACGAAGACGGCATGATTATGTACCGCCACGCGCTGTTGCTGCGCGGCGGCAAACAGGCCAGCCCCGAACAGCTCGAAGACCTGCTCGACATCGCCATGACCGAATGCAACCGCTTCTACCCGGCGTTCCAGTCGGTGCTGTGGGGCGGCAACACGATCGAGGATGCGCTGGAAATCGCGCTGCTCGACACGGTCGGCGAAGCCTAGGGCTTAATCGAAACGGTACGCGTCCATCGCCAGCACATCCATGTCGATGCTGCGGTGCAGCATGGTGCTGCGCCCGGCTTCGCCTGCCGCGCCGAGTGCCACGAACAAAGGCAGGAAATGCTCGGGCGTGGGGTGGTTGCGCAGCGCATGCGGGGCCGCGTTTTCCCAATCCAGCAAGGCGTCGATGTCGCCGTCCGCCAGCCGTTGCTCCACCCAGTCGGCAAATTCGGTGACCCAGCGCGGCGTACGGGTGCGCGGTGCGCCAAATGCCTCGCGCAGGTTGTGAGTGAGGTTGCCCGACGCGAATATCAGGATGCCCTCGTCGCGCAGCGCCGCCAGTTGCTGGCCGATGCGGTAATGCCACGCCGCGTCGCGCCCCGGCTGCACGGAAAGCGGCACCACGGGAATGCGGGCCTCGGGCCAGAGCAGCAGCAGCGGCGTCCACACGCCGTGGTCGAAGCCGCGCGCGGGATCGAGCTGGGCGCTGAGGCCGCTTTTGGCCAGCAGGTCGCGCACGCGGGCGGCCAGCGCCGGGTCGCCGGGGGCGGGGTATTGCAGTTTGTAAAGCGGGGCGGGGAAGCCGTAGAAATCGTAAATCATCGGCGGGTGGGGGTGGCTGCTGAGGGTGGGCTGCGCGGTCGTCCAATGCGCCGAGATGGCGATGATCGCTTTCGGCGGCGCGGGCCATGCGAGCGTTTTGAGGAATTGCGCGGTTTCGCTATCGTCGAGCGGCAGGGTGGGGGCACCGTGCGAGACGAACAGGGTGGGCTGTTTGATCGTTTCCATGCCGACAATATATCCCATTCATTCGGCATGATTACCCATTGTTCATGACACAGAGTTGTGCTTGGCAGCAACAATTGCATCGGCTATCGCTGGGGCATGGAAGCACTTCCCCCCATTCTCCTGATCGGTGGCGGCCAGATGGGCGCGGCGCTGGCCGCGTGCTGGCGCGACCGCTTCGACGGCACCGCGATCACCATTGCCGAAACCCATGAGACCCGCCGCGCCGAATTGCGCGCGCAGGGCTTCGATGCGCCCGACGAACTGGAAGTGCCGGAGGACGGGTTCGGCATCGTGGTGCTGGCGGTGAAGCCGCAGGGCTTTGCCCAGCTGCGCCCGGCGCTCGAACAGTTGGTGGGGAACGCCACGCTGGTTTCCATCATGGCGGGGATTGATCTTGCTGCATTGCAGCATATTACCGAATTCGCGGCGCGCGTGATGCCCAACACGCCAGCCACCATCGGCGAAGGCATGAGCGCCATCTGCGCCCCCGGCCTGCCCGACGAACGGCTGGCGGATGTGAAGGCCCTGTTCAGCGCCGCCGGCCATGTGGTGATGATCGACGACGAGGCGCAGATGCATGCGGTGACTGCCATTTCCGGTTCCGGCCCGGCCTATGTGTTCGCCTTCATGGAAGCGCTGGAAGATGGCGCCAAGGCGCTGGGGCTGGATGCCACCACCGCCCGCGCGCTGGTGATGCAGACAGTGCGCGGCGCGACCCTGCTGGCCGACCAGCAAGGCGGCGATGCGGCGCGGTTGCGCGCGGCGGTGACCAGCCCCGGCGGCACCACGCAGGCCGCGCTCGAACAGTTGCAGCCCGGCCTCACCGCCTTACTATTACAATCTGTTAAGGCCGCGGCGGCGCGTTCCAAAATATTGGCAAAGCCCTAGGTTTCTCCTGCTTTTCCCCAGTTATGTTGCAATGCAGCATTGGGGTTGACAAATAAGCCCCCGCTGCCCTATATTGCACTGCAATACGGCCACAAGGCGTCGTACAACCCAAAGGAGAAACCCGAATGGCAATCCAGAACCCCTATGCCGACGTCATGAAATACTGGAGCGAATTCCAGAACCCCTCCATGCCGTCGTTCGACATGAACCGTGCCGTGGCTTTTGGCCGCCGCAACGCCGAAGCCGTGACCGCCGCCGGTCAGGCGATGAGCGAATCGGTGCAGGCCATTTCGCGCCGCCAGGCCGAACTCGCCCGCGCGCATGTCGAGAAAGTGCTGAAGACCAGCAAAGACATGCTGGTGAACGGCTCGCCGGAAATCAACACCGGCAAGCAGGTGGAACTTGCAAAAACCCTGTTCGAATCGTCGCTCAACAACCTGCGTGAAGTATCCGAGCTGATGACCAAATCGAGCTTCGAAGTGTTCGACGTGCTGAACAAGCGCGCGAGCGAATCGATCGAAGAGATCGCCAGCTACAACGCGGCCCCGGTGAAAAAGAAAAGCGCGTAACGCCGCGTTCACCGAACACCGATACGCATACGAAAGGCCGGGCCCAGCGCCCGGCCTTTTTTGTTACGGCAGCGTGGGTGTATCGGTGCTGCGGGGAGGCTTCGCGCTGTACTGCGCGACCGCTTCGTTGAAATGATCGACCACGTCGGTCGGGCTGTATTTGGCCAGCGTTGCGCCCAGCGCTTTCAGGTAGGATGGGTCGGTGCGCTGGATAAAGTCGCGTACCCCTGCGCCATCGGGCTGGCGTTGCAGGTTCTGGGCGATGGCTTTTTCCGGCCCGAGATTGATGCCCTCGCGCGGGGCATAGGCATAGCCGACCAGCGTATAATCGCTCAGGCCAAACCGCTCGGGCAGGCCATCCAGCGCGGCGGCTTTTTCGGGCGGAATCCAGCGATCCACCTTGCCGCCCACGCCGTATTTATCGCTCCAGCCGCCATCGCGGTCCTGCCGCACGAAATGCACGTCTTCGCCCGCATGGAGGTAGACCCCGACCAGGTACATGCCTTCTTTTTCGGGCGGGAAGGCGCCCCCCGCCAGCACGGTAATGCCATCCAGCGCCAGTGCGGTCGTGAGGTTTTGCGGACTGTCCTGCGGGCGCAGGCCCGTTTTGCCAGAGAAGTCGCCGGGAATGGGGAAGGCCTCGTCATAGACGCGGTTGCTGCCATCGGGCGCGCTGCCGGCAAAGGCATACTGGTAGCAGTTGGCGCCTTGCGGGTTCACGCCCGGCGCATTCCATGCGTCGGGTGCGAATTCGGGGGAGGCGGCGTGCGTGCTCATGGTTTCAGTATGGCAGCGAGGCTTTAAAATACCCTTAACCGTTCACTTCGCGTGGCAGGCGCAGGGTGACGGCGAGGCCGGTGATGGTGCCGTCACGATTCTTCTGGTTTTCCAGCGTGATGCTGCCGCCATGGCTTTGCGCAATGTCGCGGGCGATGGACAGGCCAAGCCCCACCCCGCCGGTTTTGATGTTGCGCGAGGATTCCAGTCGCGTGAAGGGCTTGAACACGGTTTCGTGGTCGGCCTCGGGAATGCCGGGCCCGGCATCGATCACGCGCAGGCGCACGAAGGCCATGGTCTGTTCCAGATCGATGGTGGCGCGGCGGCCATAGCGCAGGGCGTTGTCGATGAGGTTGGTGAGGGCGCGGCGCAGCGCCTGTGGGCGCACGCTGAGGGTCGCCGCTTCGCACACGCCGAGGCTGACCGGGCGGCGCTGGCGGGCATAGCTCTCCACCAGCTCCGCCGTGAGGGCGGCAAGATCGGTCACTTCCACCGGCTCGCCCGCATCGCCGCGCGCGAAATCGAGGTATTCGTCGATCATGCGGCGCATTTCTTCGATGTCGGCTTCTAGCGCGTCGCGGGTGGCGGTGTCGATCGTGCCCATTTCGATTTCCAGCTTCATGCGCGTGAGCGGGGTGCGCAGGTCGTGGCTGATGCCCGCGAGCATTTCCGTGCGGCTGCCGATGCTGCGGCGAATGCGGTCGGCCATGATGCGGAAGGCGGTGGCGGCGCGCTTGATTTCATTGGCCCCGCGGCTGCTCACCTCGGCCACTTCCTGCCCCCGGCCAAACTGCTCGGCGGCGCGGGCGAGCTGCACGATCGGGCGGATCTGGTTGCGCAAAAACAAAATGGCGATGAGCATGAGCAGCAGGGCGGAGCCCATCATCCACAGAATGAAGATCGAGGTGGTGGAGCTGGCAAGGCGCTTGCGGCCGAATTCAAAAACCAGCGTGCCGCGATCGAGCCCGATGGAAAGCCGCACCCGGCTGCCGTGATCGTCGATCATCAGCGGGCGGCGAATGCGGTCGCTCAGCGTATCGTAGAGTTCGGTGTAGCGGCTGCGGCCGCGGCCTTCGATGACCGAATGCCCGCCATCGTCGCGGTGGGTGATGGTGAAGTTGAGCTGGCGGCCCATGGATTGCAGGCGCGGCAGGCTTTCTGCGCCGCCGAATTCGCCGGTCATGAAGGCGATCTCGGCCGCGACGGCACCCGACATGTTGCGCACCACGCTGTCCCAGTGGCGCTCGTAGAAGATGTAGGCGACCATGCCTTGCAGCGCGAACAGCGGCACCAGCATGATGAGCAGCGCGCGCGCGAACAGGCTGGTGGGCAACAGGCGTTTGGCGGCGCGGCGAAGGGGTGGCAGGCGCATCAGCCCTCGCTTTGCGCATGCAGCACGTAGCCCGCATGGCGCACCGTTTGGATGTAGACCGGCTTGCCCGGCTGCGGCTCGATTTTTTTGCGCAGGCGGTTGATCTGCACATCGACCGAGCGTTCGTTGTTCACGTCGCCCGCCGCTTCGGCCATGGCTTCACGCGTGACGGGCGCCCCGGCATGGCGGGCCAGCACGCGCAGGCAATCGGCCTCGCTGGAGGTCAGGTAAATCGGCCCGTCCTCGTCGCTTAGGCGGCCCGATTCGGGCTCGAACCGGTAGGGGCCGAAGCGCAGTGCCTGCACCGGGGCCGGGCTGGCGGCGGGGGATGACTGCAGCATGTTCTGCAGGCGCAGCACCAGCTCGCGCGGGGCGAAGGGCTTGGCAAGGTAATCGCGCGCGCCCGATTCCAGCCCGGCGATGCGGTCATCGGCTTCGGTCTGGGCGGTGAGCAGCAGGATGGGCGGGGTGGTGGCGCTGGCCTTCGCGCCAATGCGGCGGGCATAGTCGATGCCGGTTTCCTGCGGCATCATTACGTCGAGCACCATCGCATCGACCACGAATTGCTGCAGCAATTCGTCGGCCTGCGCGGTGCTGGCGGCGGTCGAGACGAAATAGCCCTGCTCGCTGAGATATTGTTTCAACAGCGAACGCAGGCGGTCATCGTCATCGACCACGAGGATATGGTGCGCGTGCATCATGCCCGTTTTACTAACACATGCAGCACCCCGTCGCCACCCCGATTGGCAGGCGGGTAGGCAAGGCCCGACAGCAGCGCACGCAGCGGCGGCTCGTTCAGCCAGTGCGGCACATGGGCGCGCAGCACCCCTTCGCCGATGCGGCCTTTGCCGGTGATGATCAGCACATGGCGCATGCCCTGGCGCTGGGCCTGCTGCACAAATTGCTGCACGCGGGCATGGGCATCGAGCTTGCTGTAGCCATGCAGGTCGAGCGTGGCCTGAATGGGCGGGGCGGCTTTCAGCAGCCGCTGGGCCTGCCGCCCACGCTGCACCGAGAGATCGCCCCGCGGTGCGCCGCGCGCGGCGGGCAGCACCGGATCGGCGGGCAGCGGGCTGAGTGGCTCGATGGCGCGCGGGGCATCATCGGCGGCGACGGGGTCTTCGGTGCGCAGCTTCACGTCGTGCCGCGTGACGGCCTGCCACAGGCGGCGTTCTTCCGGGGTGGGGGTGCGCTCTTTTGCCATGGGGCTACGCCCGTGGATGGGCGCGGGCGTAGGCTTCCAGCAGGCGGCTGGTATCGACATGGGTGTAGCGCTGGGTGGTGGAAAGCGAGGCATGGCCCAGCAATTCCTGAATATCGCGCAGCTCCGCCCCGCGGCTGAGCAGGTGGGTGGCAAAGGCATGGCGCAGCGCGTGCGGCGTCAGGCTCTCGGGCAACCCCATCTGCCGACGCATGATGCGCAGGGTGCGCTGGAATACGGCGGGTTGCAATTGCTTGCCGCGCTGGCCCACAAACAGGGGCGCGTCGCCTTCCTGCCCGACCAGCGGGCAGAGGCTGCGATAGTGCGCAATGGCCTTGCCGACCACGGCGAGGAGCGGCACATGCCGCACCTTGCCGCGCTTGCCGCGAATGCGTAGCGTGCTGGCCTCGCTCGCCACGTCGCCGACGGTGAGCGACAAGGCTTCGCCGATGCGCAGGCCCGCGCCGTAGAGCAAACAGGCGAGCGCATGGTCGCGCGCGGCGATCCACTCGGCGGTGTCGCGTGCTTCCAGCGCTTCCAGCGCGGCCTGCGCCTGCGCCTCGTCGGGCGATTTGGGCAGCGGTTTGTCGAGCTTGGGCGCGCTCACCTGCAGCGGGGCGATGTTGGTGAGGCCGGCGTTCTTGTTGAGGTAGCGGTAGAAGGTGCGCACGGCGGAGAGGGCGCGCGCATTGCTGCTTTTGGCGAAATTGCGGGTGCGCCGGTAGGCCAGCCAGGCGCGCACGTCGCGCTCCTCGACCGCGTTCAGCAACGCAAGATCGACGCTGCGCCCATGATGCTGGGTGAGAAAGGCCAGAAAGCCCGACACATCGTGCAGGTAGGCGTTGATGGAATGGTTGCTGGAACGCTTGACCCCGGCCAGCTCGGCGACCCATGCTTTCAGCTGGGCCTGCACGTCGCGCGCGATGGGGGTGGGGGCGGTCATGGCCTATTCGACCGCGAAATCGCTCTCAACCAGGCAGCGATCGAGCACGATGCTCATCACCTCGCCGAGGAAGCCGAGCATCTCGCCGCCCTGATGGGGGTGGAAGCGGTCGGCATGGCGCACGCCGAAGCAGAGAATGGCCGGGCGGCCCACCGTCGGCAAATCGAGCCGCACCAGCGCGCAGCTGCGCACCAGCGAGCTGCAATCGGCAAACAGCATTTCGAAGCCGATGGGCGGCTCGGCCTGCGTGTCGGCGATCAGCCGCACCGATTCGCCCAGCAGGCAGGCTTTGCCCGTGCCGTTCGGCACGAAGCAGATGCCGGAATAATTGGCCTCGTTGTAATAGGTTTCATAAATGCCGGCCATGTCGGATTCCATGGCGAGGCGCACCACGTCGACATCGAACCAGGTCATCAGGTCGGTGGTGAGCACGTCGAGCAATTCTTCGAGGTTGCGCGCGCCGACGGTGGAAAGCACCGCGCGCTGCACCTGGTGCTGCACCGACATGTTCTCGCGCGCGCTGCTCACCAGCCCCTGGAAGCGGTCTTTCATGCGGCGCATGCCGCGGCGCAGGTTGTCGATGGCGAAATACTGGAAATCGATCACGCCGCGGCCATGCTGCTGCTCGGGCGGGGTCAGCACCTCGAACAGGTCGGGGTGCTGGGCGAGGAAATCGGGGTTGCTGGCGAGGAACTCGATGACCAGTTTCTTGGTCATCTCGGTGCTCAGGATATCGGGTTGGGGTACGGTGCTCATGGAAGAAATGTAGCAGGTTTTTGTGCAACAGGCAGCCACGGCCAGCGCAGAAAGTCGCGCCCGGGAATGTTTTTCAGGCCAGTGCGGCATAAAAGTGTGGCATGCCTGCCTGCATGTTGAAAGGATACCCCATGCGCCGCCTGCTTGCCCTTGCTTTGCTCACCCTGCTTGCCGCCTGCGCGGGCGAACCCTCCGACAAAACCGAACTGACGCCGGTGGCCTTTGCCGACCTGCCCGGCTGGTCGCGCGACCGGCAGGGCGAGGCGTTCACCGTGTTCGCCGAAAGCTGCCGCACCAACGCGCGCCGCGCCAATGCCTACCGCACCAAACTGGGCGAGGGGGTGGGCAACCCCATCGGCTGGCAGGCGATCTGCATGGAGGCGCAACGCTACGCGCTGCTGGGCGACGACGACGCGCGCCGCTTTTTTGAAACCTATTTCACCGCCCACCGCGTGAGTACCGAGCGCGAGCCGCTGGGCAGCCTGACCGGCTATTATTTGCCGCTGTTGCAGGGCGCGCTGGTGAGCGACGCGCAGTTTAAGTACCCCGTCTATGGCCTGCCCGAGGGCTACGTGAAAGGCCAGCAACTGCCCGAGCGCGCCGCCATCGACGCCGGGGCGCTCAGCGGCCGCGCGCCGGTGCTGCTGTATGTGGAAGACCCGGTGATGCTGTTTTTTGTGCATATCCAGGGCTCCGGCAAGGTGCAGCTGCGCGACGGGCGCATCGTCACCCTTCAATATGCCGGGCAGAACGGGCATGGCTATGTTGCCATTGGCCGCCCGATGCGCGAGCAGGGGCTGCTCACCGAAGTGTCGATGCAGACCATCCGCGACTGGTTGCGCGCCAACCCCGAGGCGGCACCGGGGGTGATGAACCTGAACCCGTCTTACATTTTCTTCACGCTGAACGATAAAGACGCGACCGCCAAAGGCGCGCTTGGCCTGTCGCTCACGCCCATGCGCAGCCTCGCGATCGATGATGACCGCGCGACCTACGGCGTGCCGACCTACCTTGTGACGACCCACCCGAATTATTACACGCAGGCCGAGGAGCCGTTCACCCGCCTGCTGGTCAGCCAGGATACGGGCGGCGCGCTGCACGGCCCGCACCGGGGGGATATTTTCTTCGGGATCGGCGAGGAAGCCGAATGGGCCGCCGGCCACCAGAACACCAAAGGCGATGTCTACTGGCTGCTGCCGAAGTAGTGTTAAGTGGCGCGCCCTTGGCGTGCGAAGGGGGCGTTCCGCCGCCCTTACGGCCCTGCGGGCCTATCCCCCTCGTTCGCTACGCTCCGGCTCGCGCAGCTACGGCGCTATGCATTGCGTACTGCAACGGTGAGGGCTCTCCATAAGGGATACTAACTCACGCCTCTCCCCGTCATTGCGAGGAGGCGAAGCCGACGCGGCAATCCAGAACCCTCGGTATGCCAAGGGTTCTGGATTGCCGCGCTGCGCTCGCAATGACGATGGTGGGGGATAAATCGTTTAAGGCTTCTTTGCGGTGGTTTGCTTTAGGGCGTTCAGCTCTTCGCGGGCTTTCTGGGCCATGGCTTTCACCACTTCAAACTCTTCGCGGGTGACGAAACGCTCGCGCGCCATGAAACGCTCCAGCTTGTCGGCAATGGCCGATTCGATCTCGCGGCGCACATCCATCAGCGCGCCGGCGGCGCCCGAGGTCACGCGGGCGATGTCTTCGAAGAATTTGGAATCTTTTTGCATGGCGGGCCGTGGGGTTGGGTGAATCGGTATGCCGCGTAAGATAGGTAGTTTGGCCACGCCGGGCAAGTATCTTCGGCGATTTGTGCGGTGCGCGCCACGATTCGCTAGGCCGCGGGGCGCTGGCGTGCTAAACTAGGAAAAACAAGAGGCTACTCGCATGAAATACATTCTGGTTACCGGCGGCGCCGGGTTTATTGGGTCGAACATCGCAGGCGCACTGGCCGACCGCACCGATTACCGCGTGATCGTGGCCGACATGTTCGGCAGCGACGATAAATGGCGCAATTTGAGCAAGCACGGCATTTTTGAAATCATCTCGCCGGCCGAAACGTTCTACTGGCTGGAATCGCACAAAAACGAGCTGGATGCGATCGTGCATATGGGCGCGGTATCGTCGACCACCGAGCGCGATGTGGATCTTATTTTGTCCACCAATTTCACCCTGTCGCGCGCGCTGTGGCGCTGGGCGACCGATAACCATAAACGCTTCATCTATGCCAGCTCGGCGGCGACCTATGGCGATGGGCAGGCGGGCTTCAAAGACGATCTGGGCACGCTGAACACGCTGCGCCCGCTGAACGCTTACGGCTGGAGCAAGCATCTGTTCGACCAGTTCGTGTCGATCGCGGTGCGCTCGACCGACAAGGTGCCCGCGCAATGGGCGGGGCTGAAATTCTTCAACGTGTATGGCCCGAACGAATACCACAAGGGCGAGCAGCGCTCGGTGGCGCACCAGATTTTCCCGCACGCGCAACATGGCCGTCCGGTCAAACTGTTCAAATCCTACCACCCGGATTACGCCGATGGCGGCCAGCTGCGCGATTTCCTGTACGTGAAAGACTGCGTGAAGGTGGTGGCGTGGCTGCTGGGTAACCCGCAGGTGAACGGGCTGTTCAACCTCGGCACCGGCAAGGCGCGCAGCTTCGAAGACCTTGCGAAAGCGACCTTCGCGGCAGTCGGCAAAACCCCGGCGATCCACTATGTGGACATGCCCGAGGAACTGCGCGGCAAATACCAGTATTTCACCGAAGCCGACATGACGCGCCTGCGCGCCGCCGGCTACACCGACAGCTTCTATTCGCTGGAAGAAGGCGTGAAGGATTACGTGCAGGAATACCTGGTGCACGAAGACGCTTACTTTTAGGGCTAGGGGCCAGGGGGGAGGGCTAGGGGAAAACCGTTAATTACCAAGCCCAAGCCCCAAGCCCTAGC
>JBIISI010000121.1:0-3100 GCA_044341105.1 Rickettsiales bacterium
GCGATTTATCGACGGGGTCGAGCGAGAAGCGGCAATAGGTGAAGCCTTCGTTCCAGGCCGATTTGTAGAGCTCGTTATCGCCCATTTCGGGGCGTTTTTTAAAGCCGTAGGCCATTTTGGCGACCATACCACCCTGCGCCGAAAGGCCAGAATCGCACCCATCTTCCCAGCCCAGCTTGTATTCTGGCGGCCCGGCAGGATCGACCATGTACAGCGACACCGGGCGGCAACCGCCAAGGGTCAGGCTGAGCAAGGCAATGATCGAGAGGTAACGCATGGTCGAATCCTAGCACAGCGGGGTGCATTCCCGTGTGAAGATTCTGTGACACTCGGTGCTGGCCGATGGGGTGGGCGTTAACGGCCCAGCCCGTGGCGGGCGGCGTGCAGGCTTGCCCGGCTCAAATGCTGGCGCATATCGTGGCGGCGAATGCCGTCGCGCTGCATCAGCAGTTGGATGATGGGTTCGGCAAACAGTTCATCGAGCGAGGGCTCGCGCGCAAGCGCGCTGTGCTGTAATTCCGTCATGGCTTCCTCCCGGCGAAGTCAATGCAACGCTACACGTATGAAATACAATGCTATTTCCCCGAATCAAAAGCATAGTCCGTTCAGGTTTAAAAGGCCATCAGTGAATACGGCTTTTTGCATAAAGGCGGCATAAAGACGGGGGCTAAATGCGTGCCGAACGGGGGCTAAATGCGTGCCGAAAGGAAGATGGCGGCTTTGCAGATATGCCGCACGGCGGCGGATAGCAGGGGGTAAAGTGGCGCTTCCTCGGCGTCGTGGGCGAGGCCGGTATCGTGATGCTCCATTTCCTCGTCGCGGAATTGTTGCACATGGGCCATCAGTTCGGGGTCGAGCTGCCCGCTTTGCAACTGGCTGTCGTAATGTTCCGTAATCACCGATTCGACGGCGACGGTGGTGGCCATGGCGGCTTTGGTGCCGAGCAACGCACTTGCGGTGCCCAGCGCGTAGCCTGCCACATGCCAGAACGGCAGCAGCGCGGTGGGGCGCACGCCTTTTTCCGGAAGCACGCGGTTGAAGGTGGCGAGGTGGTGCTCTTCCTGCGCGGCCATGTGATACAATTCGGGGCCGATGGGGCTGCGCCCAAGCACGGCGATCTGCCCGGCATAAATGCGTTTCGCGCCATATTCACCGGCATGGTTGACCCGCAGCATGGAGGCCAGCGAGGGCGTGGTGCGGTCGCCCGGCAGCGGGCGGGTGTGGGGCGATTCAGGCGTGGCGGCGGTGGGCATGGCGTTTCCGATCGAAGCGGTATTGGCCGATGCCGAGCAGCACCAGCGCGAAGGCATAGATAGCGTTCCAACTGGCCATCGACAAGCCCGCGAATTGGGCGACCGCGTCGCTGCAGGAAACGCGCGGCGCACCCATGATCTGGGCGCGAATGGCATCGACGCTGCCGCCGCCCGTTTGCGCCACACAGCCGCCGCTATAGGCGATCCAGCCCTGCTCAATGCCGGTATGGTACAGCCCAAGCGCCCCGCTGGCGGCAAGGCCCAGCAGCCCGATCACTACTACCAGCGCCCAGGCGTGCTGCCCACGTGGCAGCAGCAGCGACACCGCGCCAGCGGCAATGGCCACCCCATAGGGGTAGCGCTGCAACAGGCAAAAATGGCAGGGTGGCAGGTGGAAGGCGTATTGCGCGACCAGCGCCACGGCCAGTGCCACTGCGCCCCCGAGGATCAGGATCGAGGCCATGGATTCGATGGGTTTATGAGGCTGGCGGCAGCAGAACATGCGCGCGTTATAGCATGGATCAGCGATTGACCAAACGCATTTGCGCATTATAGTGCGGCCCACATTTTGAGTGCCCCTGTGGTGGAATTGGTAGACGCGCTAGACTCAAAATCTTGTATCCGCAAGGGTGTGTCGGTTCGAGTCCGACCGGGGGCACCAAATAATACCTGTGCGGAGTGAAATAGAACCGCTTCAGCGGACAAATGAACTGTGGTCTTTCTCGCCACGAATATGGGCGGCGTGGTTACGACGTTCAGCCTCGTTCAACCGATGCATTTCTCGTTTAGGGACCGTACCCGAATTAATGGCATAGGCCAATTGACGATTAGTAAGGGGTGCTGGCAGGGTGGCTGACAAAGGTTTTTTTAACTCCTTAGCGGCAAGCTCTTTTACAATGGATTGGTTCCAATGCCGTTGTGCAAAGAATTCGAGTATGCCGCTGGCATGCATCCACTCTTGAGAGTTCATGTCGCGAAAGGCGAGATCTTTTCCCTGGGCGTCTTTAGCCGACCCTTCAATAAAATGAGGCCGGTCTGGCGGGTAAACCATGCGGCCATTTTCATCCTGCCCGATAGAACCACCACGGATTTCTTTCTTATATTCCTGAAACGCACGGTTAACATTCTCTGGCGTGGGAAGGTATCCGGCCTGCTCAATAAACCAGCGATAGGAGCTATTCTTGGAATAATCCTCGGAGCGCAGCCGGGATTCATCAGTTACGCCCCTTGTACCTAAATTGATGGGGCATCGCTTAGCTTCAATTGTCGTAAGCAGTTCTTTCAAGGCATCATGCAGGGGGCCGGATTTAATATATTCGGCGTGCCCTTGTATTTTTTTGCCCTCATGCTGCATGACGGTAAGATTTTTCCCATCAATAGGAATAAAGGTTTTACCGATAACCGAGGTGTCGCCCTGCGGCTTCAATTGAATCTCGATGTTAGACAGCAGCTCTCCATCAGGAGATTCAATGGCAAAAATATGGCTCGTTCCCCGGCGGCAGTCCTGCCAATAGGTGTCGGTGCAAATATCGAGTTTTTTGTGCGCCTCATCGAATTCCGCTTGTTTCGTATAACTGCGAATCACGTATTTGCCATCCGTAGTTTTATAAGGTTCCGGCAGCAGCGGATAAATTTTCTCGGTCGGGTGTTCGCGTTTGCGCCGCATCTCTGGCGGCAGTTCTAAACCGCGCGGTGCAAAACGAATGACATTGTGATGCCATTGGTCAACCCCCATTTATAGGTCCAGTATTTAAGTTACAGTTTGGTGGGTGCATTGGAGGCATAATGGAAGGGGCGGGAGCGTAAGCGGAGGCCGCTTCCATTATGCCTGTCGCGCCCTTCATGCA
>JBIISI010000070.1:0-10673 GCA_044341105.1 Rickettsiales bacterium
GATGATCTGCTCCGCCGTATAGCGCTTCCTCGCCATAAATATCCTCCCTATCAATGGTTCCTATACTCCCAGTTGTAACTCTAGAAGTGGACCTATTTATAGGGGGCGGGTCACTGCTCGCTCTCTTAATGCTTTAGCTACAAGAGAACGGCTGAACGAAATATTACGAGTTCGGCATAGTTTTTCTCATGGGTTTAGTATTCCGCAATATCATTGGAATTCCCTCCCTAGCGGCAATCGTCGATTAACGGGAAAAAGCATAAATATGGTGCAAGCCTTCTTCACCAATTTAGTTAGACGTACAGATGCGGGGATGCGGCAGCATATCCAGAATACATATATGCTAAAATTGGCGTGGTAACTGGTGATTTCGACGTGATTTGCTTCGTAATTCTCATGCTTTAGACTGAGATCTTATACGCAGAAAGCCTAGCAAGTCTTTCGAGATACTTCTCCATATCATGTGCGCTTTTTGTGGGTACGGAAGCATCGTCATAAAGATAAATAGTTTCTACGCTGCAGTCTTTGTTAAAAGAAAGCGCTTGAGCCATTATGGGAGTTATTCTCATCTTTACCGCGTGTGGCTCATATTCAACCCACTCGGCGGTTAGCGTTCCAATAGGCTTATATGCTCTATTGAGTATGACGTATCGCCCCTTTTCCACTGCTTTCAGGCAATATGGCAAAAACCACCAGCGAAAATCGTGCACCATTTCCTCCTTGTTCTGGTGGTCCCGGGGAGATTCGAACTCACCGACCCCTCGTTTAGGAAACGAGTGCTCTATCCAGCTGAGCTACGGAACCACATTACACAAAATTTCTGCTTCCCCATGTACGGTTCGCAACACGGTTCGCAGTGGCAGTATCCTACACTAACTTCCTAATCCCGCATCCCTTTTGCGGGGTAGAGCCTCGCATTAGGAAACGCTTGCTCTATCCGGCTGAGCTACGGGACCACGGCGGGCTTATTTGCTGAGCGAATCCGGCACGCCGTCGGGGAATTGCTGCTTGATTGCGTATTCGATGCGGGCGATGCGGTTATTGGGGCTGGGGTGCGATTGATAGAATTCCACCGGGGTGGTTTCGTGAATGTCGCGCAGCAGGCTGAGCGTGTCGATCAGCGCGTTGGGGTTGTAGCCCGCCTGCGCCATGTATTTCACGGCGGTGATGTCGGCCACCTGTTCTTGCCCGCGGGTATAGGTCACGATGCTGCTGGTGGGGTAGTAGGGGCGATGGCGCGCGGTGACCTGCGCCACTTCGTGCGCCAGCATGGCGGCCAGCTGGGCTTCGGTTTTCAGGTGGTTGAGCAGCAGGGTGGTGATGAACACGCTGCCATCGGGCAGGGCGAACACGTTGATGCGGTTCTGGTCGGCCAGCAGGTAGAAGCGGAATTCCGCACGGCTGCGCGCCGCGTCGCTGGCCTGCACAATGTGGCCGCCCACGCGGGCAACGAGCGCGCGCTGGGTTTCATCCGGCGAGAGGTTGCCGTAGAGCGCAGCGATCTCGGCCGGGGCGGGCAGCGGCATGGTCTGCAGCTCGGCGCGCGTGTCGCTGGTGGTGGGAAGCACGTCGTTCGGGTCGGGCCGAAGGGCCAGCACGCACAGCACGCCAATGGCGACGAGGACGATGGCGATACCGACAATGCGGCGGTGCTTGTGGGGAATGATGGGACGGGTCATACCGCGCCATTTAGCGCGTGGGAGGCGCGCCGTCACATAAAAAATGCATCAGTCGGGCAAAAATCCGCCCGCCTGTTTCTGCCACATACGGGCATAATGCCCGCCTTGCGCCAGCAGCGCGTCGTGGCTGCCCTCCTCGACGATGCGGCCACGCGCGAACACGAGGATGCGCTGCATGCGCGCCAGCGTCGATAGCCGGTGGGCGATGACGATGGTGGTGCGCCCTTCCATGAGCGTGGCGAGGGCCTGCTGCACGGCTTCTTCGGTCATCGAATCGAGCGCCGAGGTGGCCTCGTCGAGGATGAGGATGGGGGCGTTCTTCAGGAAGGCGCGGGCGATGGCGATGCGCTGGCGCTGCCCGCCCGAGAGCTTCACCCCGCGCTCGCCCACCAGTGTTTCGTAGCCCTGCGGCAGGGCGGAAATGAAGCCGTGCGCATCGGCCTTCTCGGCGGCGGCGATGATTTCGGCGTCGCTCGCATCCAGCCGCCCGTAGCGGATATTATCCATCAGGCTGCGGTGGAACAGCGACGTATCCTGCGGGATGAAGGCGATCTGCTCGCGCAGCGAATCCTGCGTGACGGTGGCGATATCCTGCCCGTCGATGCGGATCGCGCCGCCGTCGATATCGTAGAGCCGCAGCAGCAAATGCGCGAACGTGGTTTTGCCCGAGCCGGAGAACCCGACCAGCCCGATTTTCTGCCCGGCGGGAATGGTGAGGGAGAGATCCTCGAATAACGGTTTTTGCGAGCGGTAGCGAAACAAAACGTTTTCATAGGCGATGTCGCCGCGCGCGACCTGCAGGGCCACCGCCCCCGCCGCATCGGTGATTTCATGCGGCACGGCGAGGGTGGCGTAGCCCTGGCGGGCGGTGCCCAGCTCGAAAAAGGCCTGCGGCAGCTCGGCCGCCATCAGCCAGGTATATTCGACCACGAAGAAGGTGGTGAACATGACGAACACCATGTCGCCAAGCGTGAGGATGCCCTGCTGCCAGCCATGGATGAGCCCGACAAACAGGCCGAGATACAGCGCGATCATCAGCAAATCGGTGATGGCGCGGGTGAGGAAAATATCGAACAGCGAGCGCGACAGGCTGGCGCATTCGCGGTCCTGATAGCCCGCGATCACGCGGCGCTCATGCGCCCGGCGGGCAAACACGCGGGCGACCGAAATGTTGCTGATCGAATCGACAATCGCGCCCGAGAGCTGGCTGCGGTCTTCGGCGTTGGTGGCCGACGATGCATCGACCCGGCGGCCAAGATAGTAGCTGAGGGTGAGGTGCGCCACCGTCCAGCCCAGCATGCCGGCGGCGAGCGCCCAATGAATGCGCGCGACCATGACGGTGGCGAGCAGGTTCATGGTGGCGAACGGCACCACCCGCCAGCAGATGAAATCGCGCAAGGCGTTGATGGCGCGCGCCACGTCGGAGATTTTGGTGCCGATGGCGCCGGCGAAATGATCGGCGAAATAGCGTTGGCTGTGCTGGCTTACATGGTCGAACAGGCGCAGGCGCATATCGGCCATGATTTGCGGCTGGAGGGATTTCAGGATCCATTCGCGGGCGCGGAAGGCCAGCATCATGATGACCAGCACGGCCATGTAGAGCCCGACCGGGTAGCGCGCAAGCGCCCAGGCTTTACCGGGGGTGGATTCGATCGTTTGCAGCCCGTCGACCAGCAGCTTCAGCGCGTAGGGCATGACGATGTTTTCAATCGCCATGAAGACGGGGCAGAAAAGCACATACGCCACGCGCCAGCGATAGGGGGCGATGGTCTGGCCGATGAAACGGCGGAGCGAGGAGGGTAGCGCGATCATGGCGCGTTCTTAGCGCGGTTTCGCAGGCGGGGAAACGGAAGAACGGAGCGGGGACGCATTTTCTCAATGCATGCTGGGTTTTAGGCAAAAATCTTGGTGTGGGTGGGGCGCACATAGAGCGTTTGCGTGCGCTTCAGGGCCAGCGCCTCGAACTGCTCACGCGGCAGCTCGGCGTCGAGCAGCTGGCCGCTTGGGCGCTCCAGCTCCAGCTTCACCAGCGACCCGGCGGGGTTCACATGCACCAGCCGGGCAGGCACGGTGCCGGGGGCGCGCTCGCGCACCACCTGCAATTCGTGCGGGCGGCAGAACACTTTGACGCGCGTGCCCATGGGTTTGCTGGCGCTGCCCGCGCGCGGGCGCGGCGAATAGACCACGCTCTGGCGCGGGGCCAGCAGCGGCCCCACCAGCGGCAGCTTGCGCAGCAGGCTGGGCTTGGCGGCGGGGGCGCTGTCATGTGCGACCGGGATGTGGCCTTCTTCGTCGGCCAGCAGCAGCGTGCCGTCGGCGGTCTGCCAGGCATCGAACTCGTTGTAGTGGCCGAGGAAATCGTAGACGAAGCCGTTGGCGGGTTTGAGGTAGACCTCTTCCGGCGTGCCCATCTGTTCGATCTTGCCCTGGCTCATCACCACCACGCGGTCGGCCATTTCCATGGCTTCTTCCTGATCGTGGGTGACGAAAATGCTGGTGATGTTGAGCTCTTCGTGCAGGCGGCGCATCCAGCGGCGAAGCTCCTTGCGCACCTTGGCGTCGAGCGCGCCGAACGGTTCGTCGAGCAGCAAAATATCGGGCTCGACGGCAAGCGCGCGGGCGAGCGCCACGCGCTGGCGCTGGCCGCCGGAGAGCTGGCTGGGGTAGCGCGTGTGCAGCGCATCGAGATGCACGAGGCGCAGCAATTTCATGACCTTGGCGCGAATCGCGTCGTCGGTCATTTTTTCATCGCCGCGGCGCATGCGCAGGCCGAACGCCACGTTCTCGAACACGCTCATATGTTTGAACAGCGCGTAATGCTGGAACACGAAGCCGACGGCTGCGCGGCGGCGGTTTTTCTGCGGCAGGCGCTCGACGCGCACGCTGCCGCGATCGGGCTTTTCCAACCCGGCGATGATGCGCAGCAAGGTGGTTTTGCCCGAGCCCGAGGGGCCAAGCAGCGCCACCAGCTCGCCACGCTGGATGGTGAGCGACACATCGTTCAGCGCGCCGAAATCGCGGAAGCGTTTCGACACATTCTTGACCTCGATACTCATACCGCCTCCTTCATGCTGCGCCGCCGTTTGGCTTCGACCTGTTTTTTTGCCACCAGCGTGAGCAGCGCCAGCAGGGTGAGCACGCTGGCGACCGCAAAGGCGGCGGCGAAGTTGTATTCGTTGTAAAGCATCTCGACATAAAGCGGCACGGTGGTCGTTTCGCCGCGAATATGGCCCGAGACCACCGACACCGCGCCGAATTCGCCCATGGCGCGGGCGTTGCAGATCAGCACGCCATAGAGCAGGCCGAGGCGGATATTGGGCAGGGTGACGCGCTTGAACATTTGCCACGGGCTGGCCCCCAGCAGAATGGCGGCTTCCTCCTCGTCGCTGCCCTGCTCGGCCATGAGGGGAATCAGCTCGCGCGCGATGAAGGGGAAGGTGACGAAGATGGTGGCCAGCACCAGCCCCGGTACGGCGAAAATAATCTCGATGCCGCGTTCGGTGAAATAATGGCCGATGAGCCCGTGCGCGCCATAGAGCAACACATAAATGAGGCCGGAGATGACCGGCGACACGGAGAAGGGAATGTCGATGAGGGTGAGCAGCAGGCGCTTGCCGGTGAAAGAAAATTTGGTGATCGCCCAGCTCGCCGCCAGCCCGAACACGAGGTTGCACGGCACCGCGATGGCCGCCACCAGCAGCGTGAGG
Source organism: Rickettsiales bacterium (assembly GCA_044341105.1). Lineage (GTDB taxonomy): Bacteria > Pseudomonadota > Alphaproteobacteria > Rickettsiales > UBA3002 > QFOX01. The sequence continues at coordinate 5,387 of JBIISI010000070.1, forward strand.
CGCAGCGCGGCCCATGCATCGGGGTGGGTGATGCTGGCGAAAAATACGCCTGCGCCGCGGCTGAATGCCTCGACGAACACCGCCACCACCGGCAGTGCAAACAGCGCCACCAGCACCAGCACGGCAAGCGCGGTGAGCACCGCGCGCACGGGCAGCGATTCGCGCGTCATGCCCGCCCCCGCCGGAAATGCTGTTGCAGCCAGTTGAAGAAATACAGCATGCCAAACGACAGCAGTAACATGGCAACCGCCATGGTGGTTGCGCCCGCCATGTCATAGCCCTCGAGCGCGGTGATGATGGCGAGCGGCACGATCTCGCTTACCCCCGGCACATTGCCCGCGAGGAAAATGACCGACCCGTATTCGCCCAGCCCGCGCGCGAAGGCGAGCGCGAAGCCCGACAGCAGCGACGGCAGGATGCTCGGCAGAATGACGTAGCGGAAGGTTTGCGCGCGGCTGGCCCCGAGCGACCCGGCGGCTTCTTCCAGCTCGCGGTCGAGTTCGGCCAGCACCGGCTCGACCGAGCGCACCACGAACGGCATGCCGATGAACACCAGCGCCAGCACAATGCCCGCGCGGTTAAAGGCCAGCTCGATGCCGAGCGGGCTGAGAAATTGCCCCACCCAGCCATCCGGCGCGTAGATGGCGGAAAGCGCGATGCCGGCAATGGCGGTGGGCAGCGCGAAGGGCATGTCGACCAGCGCATCGAGCAGGCTCTGGCCGGGGAAGCGGTAGCGCGTGAGCACCCACGCCACCAGCAGGCCAAGCAGCGTGGCGATGCAGGCGGCGGCGAAGGCCGCCGTGAGGCTCACGGCGAAGGCCATCTGCACGCGCGGGTTGGCGAGGGTTCGCACGATCGCTTCCGCCGGAAGCTGGGCGAAGGCGATGAGCAGCAGCGCGAGCGGCAGCAGCACAATGACGGTGAGCCACAGCAGCGTGATCGTCATGCTGAGCCGGTAGCCGGGCAGCACCGAATCGGCAGTGCGTTGCAGGGGAAATTTCATTCGCCCCCCCGCGCGGTGAACTGGTCGAACGTGCCGCCCTCGGCGAAATGCTCGCGCTGCATGCGCGCCCAGCCGCCCATGCCGTCGATGGTGACGATGTGGGTGTCGATGGGGGGCAGATGCTGGTGGCGCGCATCGAGCGTGCGGAAGAAATGTTGGCCGATCAGGGCCTGCGCCTCGTCGGTGTAAAGCCCGCGCAGATAGGCTTCGGCCAGCGCGCGCGTGCCGCGTTTATCGACCACCGAATCGACCAGCGCCACCGGCGGATCGCAGCGGATGGTGACGCTCGGGGTGATGATCTCGAACGCATCGTCGCCGAAATATTTTTTGGCGATGTAGGCTTCGTTCTCCCAGGTAATCAGCACGTCGCCCTGCTTGCGGCGCACGAAATTGGTGGTCGCGCCGCGTGCGCCGGTGTCGAAGATCAGCACGTTGCGCAGCCAGCGTCGCATGAAATCGCCCGCTGCGTCGCCATGGGCCTGCCGGGCATAAGCCCAGGCGGCGAGGTAATTCCAGCGCGCGCCGCCGGAGCTTTTGGGGTTGGGGGTGAGCACGGCCACGCCGGGCCGGGCGAGGTCTTCCCAGTCGCGGATCTGTTTCGGGTTGCCCTTGCGCACCAGCAGTACAATGTAGGAGCGGTAGGGCGCGCTGTGTTCGGGCAGGGCTTCGGCCCAGTCGGCGCGCAGCAGGCCGCGCGCGGCGATGGCGTCGATATCGGCGCCGAGGCCGAGGGTAACGATATCGGCCTGCAGCCCGTCGATCACGGCACGGGCCTGCTTGCCCGAGCCACCATGCGACATGCGGATGCGCACGCCGGGATGGGTGCGCGTGAACTCGCGATTGTAATCGGCATAAAGCTCGCGCGTGGGGTCGTAGCTGACATTCATCAGCGTGGTTTCGGCGGCCAGCGCGGGCGCCGCGAGCAACAGCAATGTGAGCAGGCGCAGCATGCGCCGAACCTGCCAGCCGCCAGCGCGGGGGGCAATAGGGAAATGCGATTTACTTTTCACCGGCGGCGTGGAACAGTTTTGCCATGCAAGCCCTGTTTGACGCGATTGCCCAGACGGCCCTCACCCCCGAAGATATGGCGGTGGCCGATTTGCTGGCGCGCACCGAGCCGCTGATGGCGCGCGACGGCGCGATCCGCGCCCGTGCGGGCGCGTTGATCGAGCAACAGCGCGCCGCCGGAGCGGCGAGCCTGGTAGAGTCGTTCCTGCAATCCTACGGGCTTTCGACCACCGAGGGCATCGCGCTGCTCTGCCTGGCCGAGGCGCTGCTGCGCATTCCCGATGCGCGCACCGCTGATGCGCTGATCGACGATAGTTTCGCGCAGGGCGACTGGAAGCGCCATCTCGGCAGCAGCGATTCGCTGCTGGTGAATGCGTCGAGCTGGGGGCTTTTGCTCACCGGCTCGGTGCTGCGCATGGGCGAGGGGGCGGGGCTGGCCGACCAGCTGGGCGCGCTGGTGCGGCGCAGCGGCGCGCCGGTCATTCGCAAAGCGCTGCGCGCGGCGATGGCGCTGCTCGGCGAACAATTCGTGATGGGCGAAACCATCGCCGGGGCGATGAAACAGGCGCGCGGTTATGAAAAACGCGGCTACGCCATGTCGTATGACATGCTGGGCGAGGGCGCGCGCAGCGAGGCACAGGCGCAGCATTATTTGCAATCCTACCTCGACGGGGTGGCGGCGCTTTCCGGCCATGGCAGCGCCAGCCTGTCGGTGAAGCTCTCGGCGCTGCACCCGCGTTACCAGCCGCTGCAGGCCGGGCGCATGCTGCCCGAACTGCTGGAACGGGTGAAAACCATTTTGCGCGCAGCGAAGCAAAAGGGCGTCGCCGTCGCCTTCGATGCCGAGGAAGCCTACCGGCTGGAGATGAGCCTGCAGGTGCTGGAAGCGCTGCTGCGCGACCCGGAATTCGCCGGCTATGACGGCATCGGCTGGGTGATGCAGGCCTACCAGAAACGCGCCGTGCATGTGGCGCAGTGGCTGGCGGCACTGGCGCGCGACACCGGCCACCGCATGAATGTGCGGCTGGTGAAGGGCGCGTATTGGGACGGTGAGATCAAGCGCGCGCAGCAGCTTGGCCTGCGCGATTACCCGGTCTTCACGCGCAAGGAACATACCGACCTGTCGTACCTCGCCTGCGCGCAGATCCTTCTGGCGAGCGACCATCTCTTCCCGCAATTCGCCACGCACAACGCCCTCACCGCCGCCGCCGTGCTGGAAATGGCGGGCGACACATCGTTCGAGTTCCAGCGCCTGCACGGCATGGGCGAGGCGCTGCACGACCAGCTGCTGGCGCACCGGCCCAGCCGCATCTATGCGCCGGTCGGCGAACATAAAGACCTGCTCGCCTACCTCATTCGTCGCCTGCTGGAAAACGGCGCGAACAGCTCGTTCGTGCATCTGCTGGCCGACCGCGACACGCCGGTGGATGTGCTGACCACCAGCCCCATGGCGCTGGCGCAGCGCGGCCTGCCGCCCGCCTTGCCGTTGCCGCCCGATCTTTACGGCGCGCGCCGCAACAGCGAGGGGCTGGAATGGGGCTATGGCCCGGGGCGCACGACGCATCTCGCTGCGTTGGCGGAAGCGAGCTATCCCCCCGCGCCGGCGGCGCTGCCGGAAAGCGCCGCGCCCATGCTGGTGCAAACCGCGCAGGCGGCGTGGGGTGCGTGGCAGGCGCGGCCCGTGGCCGAGCGCGCCGCCATGCTGCGCTGCGCGGCCGACGCGATGCAGCAACGCCTGCCGGAGCTGTGCGCGCTGTGCGTGCGCGAGGCGAAGAAAACGCACGACGACGCGGTGGCGGAAGTGCGCGAAGCCATCGACTTCCTGCGCTATTATGCCGACGAGGCCGAGCGGGTGATGGTGCCCGTGTTGCTGCCCGGCCCGGTGGGCGAGCGCAACAGCCTGAGCCTGCATGGGCGCGGGGTGTTTGTGTGCATCAGCCCGTGGAATTTCCCGCTGGCGATTTTCACCGGGCAGGTGGCCGCCGCGCTGGTGAGTGGCAATGCGGTGATCGCCAAACCGGCGGAGCAGACGCCGCGCATCGCCCACGCGGCGTGCGCGATATTGCACGAAGCGGGCGTGCCCGCCGAGGTGCTGCAACTGGCCTGCGGGCCGGGCGAGGGCATTGGCGCGGCGCTGGTGCGCGCGCCCGGCGTTGCCGGCGTGTGCTTCACCGGCAGCATGCAGGTGGCGAAATTGCTGCAACGGGCGCTGGCCGAAAACGACGGCCCCATCGTGCCGCTCATTGCCGAAACGGGCGGGCAGAACGCCATGATCGTCGATAGCTCGGCCCTGCTCGAACAGGCGGTCGATGATATTGTGGCGAGCGCGTTTGGTGCGGCGGGGCAGCGCTGCTCGGCGCTGCGGGTGCTGTGCGTGCAAGAAGAGATTATGGAACCGCTCTGGGCACTGCTGTGCGGGGCGATGGACACACTCACCACCGGCGAGGCCAGCGCGCCCGCCACCGATATTCCGCCCGTGATCGACGAGGCGGCGCAGGCGGGATTGCTGCAGCATATCGAGCGCATGCGCGCGTCGGCGAAGCGCTGGCACGCCGCGCCCGCGCCCGAAGGGCTCGGCACGTTCGTGGTGCCGCACATGGTTGAAATCGCCAGCATCGCGGCGCTGGGCGGCGAGCAGTTCGGCCCGGTGCTGCATGTGGTGCCCTATCGGGCCGATGCGCTCGACGCGTTGATTGCCAGCATCCACGCCACCGGTTATGGCCTCACGTTCGGCCTGCAATCGCGCCTGCCGTCGATGGCCGAGAAACTGCTCGCGCAGGTGCAGGTGGGCAATCGCTACGTGAATCGCAGCATGATCGGCGCGGTGGTGGGGGTGCAGCCCTTCGGCGGCGAGGGGCTTTCCGGCACCGGCCCGAAAGCGGGCGGGCCACATTACCTGCCGCGCTTTTGCGCCGAGCGCACCACCACCATCAACACCGCCGCGGTGGGCGGCAATATCGAATTGCTGGCGCGCGGCGGGTGACAAGCGCGCCGCGCATTGCTAAGCTGCGCGCATGAGTAAACCCTCCGCCCAGTCCGTGATTGAAGCCGCGATTGCCGCCGCCGATACGAGTTATTTTTTCGAGAATTACACCAAGCAGGCGCAGGCCGTGCTGCGGGCGCTCGAGAAGGCGGGCTATGCGCTGATGCCGAGCGATTTCGACCCCGAAACCTGGAAGAAGGTCGCCGACCAGATGCGCATGGGCCGCCTGAAACCCGAAGAGCATGTGAAGGATGTGTATGTTACCCTTCAGCGGGTGCTGAAGGGGTAGCGGT
>JBIISI010000083.1:0-7845 GCA_044341105.1 Rickettsiales bacterium
CGTGCTGAATATCGTGAACGGCTTTGGCCGCGAGGCGGGTGTGCCGCTGGCGACCAGCAAGCGCATCAACAAAATCGCCTTCACCGGCTCGACCAGCACCGGCCGCGTGATCGCGCAGGCGGCGGCCAACAGCCTCATTCCCGCCACGCTGGAGCTGGGCGGCAAATCGCCGAACATCTTCTTCGCCGACGTGATGGACAAAGACGATGGCTACCTCGACAAAGCCATCGAGGGGCTGGTGCTGTTCGCCTTCAACCAGGGCGAAGTGTGCACCTGCCCGTCGCGCGCGCTGGTGCATGAATCCATCTACGATGCATTTATGGAGCGCGTGCTGAAGCGCGTGAGCGCCATCAAGCACGGCAACCCGCTCGACACCGACAGCATGATGGGCGCGCAGGCCTCGAAAGAGCAGCTCAACAAAATCCTGTCCTACCTCGATCTGGGGAAACAGGAGGGGGCCGAGTTGCTCGCCGGCGGCGCGCAGGCCCATCTGGGCGACGATCTGGAAGGCGGCTATTACGTGCAGCCGACCATCTTCAAGGGCCACAATAAAATGCGCATCTTCCAAGAGGAAATCTTCGGCCCCGTGCTGGCCGTCACCACCTTCAAAGACGAAGCCGAAGCGCTCGCCATCGCCAACGACACGCTCTACGGGCTGGGCGCGGGCGTGTGGTCGCGCAACGGCAACGTGGCCTACCGCATGGGCCGCGCCATCAAGGCGGGCCGCGTCTGGACGAACTGCTACCACGCCTATCCGGCCCATGCCGCGTTCGGTGGCTACAAGGAATCCGGCATTGGCCGCGAGAACCACAAAATGATGCTCGATCACTACCAGCAGACCAAGAACCTGCTGGTCAGCTACAGCGAAGCGAAGCTCGGCTTCTTCTAGGAGGCGTGATGGTAGAAAAGGTAGTCGCCACCCCGGCGGCGCTGGCGTTGATCGAAACGCTCAAGCGCAAGCATGGCGACCGCCTGTTCTTCCACCAGTCGGGCGGCTGCTGCGACAACAGTGCCGCCAATTGCTACCTCGAGGGCGAACTCACCATCGGTGCGCAGGATGTGCATCTGGGGGCGATTGGCGGCTGCCCGTTCTACATCGGCGCGGCGCAATACGAATACTGGAAGCACACGCAGCTTATCATCGACGTGATCGACGCGCATGGCGGCGGCACCTTCTCGCTCGAGGGGCCGGAAGGCAAAGCCTTCCTCACCCGCTCACGCGTGTTCACCGACGCGGAATGCGCCACGCTTTTCGGCGAAGGTGCTTAGCCATTCACCTGCGTCGACGGGCCGTTCAGCAGCTGGTCGCCCGCCTGTTGCTGAATGCGATCCAGTGCCTTGGCTGCGTCGTGCGCGTCGCCGTTCAGCGCCGATTGCAGCGCGCCCATCCACTGATCCATCTCCTTCAGCCGAAGCGTGATTTCATTCAAATGCTGCGCCACCAGATCCTGAAAACTGCAGGCTTCAAAAATCTTGCCGCATTCGGCCTGCAGCACCTGCTGCACCAGCGGGTCACTCGTTTTCCCGGCCAGCGCACCCAGCCGTTCGGCGATCGTCAGGAAGGCTTCGGCGGCCATTTCCGTGCGTTTCTCGGCGGCCTGCAACTGGCTTTCCACCTGCGGGCGCAGCTGCTCGCGGTAATGGCCCGGCAAGGCGCTGATGCCCTGCACCTGCTCCAGCGCCTTGCGGCTTAAATGCGCCAACGATTCCGCCAGCTTTGCCCGTTTATCCTCGGGCAGCTGCTCCATCGCGGCGAGTGTTTCTTCGATCACGTTGGCGATATTGGCCATGCTCTACCTGCCCTAGGATTGCGCGCGCTTTTGCAGCGCGGTGCTGATTTTGCTTTCCAGCGTTTCCGCATTAAACGGTTTGACGATGTAATTATCGACACCGGCATTGCGCGCTTCCATCACGTTCTCGGGCCGCGCCTCGGCCGTCACCAGAATAAACGGCACATGGGTGTGGCGATAGGTCACGTCGCGCCGCACCTGCTGCAAAAATTGCAGGCCCGGCATGGGCTGCATGTTCCAGTCCGAAAGGATCAGGTCGTATTTTTCTTCCAGCAGCTTGCGCAGCGCCGCTTCGCCGTCGGTCGCTTCATCGACCTGCGTGATGTTAATCTGCGCCAGCATATTGCGCACAATGCGCAGCATGGTTTTGTGATCGTCAACGATCAGCACACGCATATCGGGGGAAAGTGCCATCGCCTAAGCCCGGATCGCACTGATGAACGCATGGGCCGAACGGTTCAGCAATTCCTGCTGCGCCGCCAGCTCTTTCACCGCTTTCAGCAGTTGGCCTGCCGCGTCGCCGGTGGCCGAAGCCGCATGGCTGATTTCCTGCGTGTTGGTCGAGATTTCGCTTGCGCCCACGGCGACCTGCTCCACGTTGCGGGCAATTTCCAGCATGGCAAGGCGCTGCTGGTCAGCCGAGGTGGCGGTGTCTTTCGACAGGGCGTTCATTTCACTGACCCGGTCGCGCATCGCATGGATCGAACTGACCGCAGCGGCGCTGTTGTTCAGCATTTCCTCGATCTTCTGCTTGATATTTTCCGTCACTTTGCTGGTTTCGCTGGCGAGCGTTTTCACCGCCGCCGCCACCACGGCAAATCCTTTGCCGGCCTCACCCGCACGGGCCGATTCAATAGTGGCATTAAGCGCCAGCATGTCGGTCTGTTTGGCGATGCCTTTCACCAGATCGAGCATGCTGCCCACCACATCCACCGTCTGTTTCAGCTGTTCCATCTGCGCGACGGACTGGCCGGCTTCCTTCAGCACATGCTCCGATGCGGCAAAGGAATTCGCCGCCAGTTCGGCCACATGCGCAATCGAGGCCGACATTTCTTCCGTGGCGGCGGAAACGGTGGAAACATTCACCGATGTCTCTTCGCTGGAGGCGGCGACATTGGTCGCGCTGCCAGAAGTGGTCTCGGCCATGCCGGCCAGCGTTTCCGCGCTGGCATTCAACTGGTCGGCGGTCGCCGAGACACCCTTAACGACCGAGCCGAGCGAGGCTTCGAACTTCTCGCTCAGCGTGGCGATCTTCTCATCGTAGGCCTGCTTGTTGGCATCGAGATACACCGAAATCGCCATGTCCATGTCGATCATGGTGCACTGGTTCACGGCGCGCAGCAGCGCGGCGGTTTTTTCCTGCGCCGCTTTGGGGTTCATGCGGCTGGAGAAACGGTGGGCAATGTCACGGTAGAGATGGTTGAGCGTGAACGCGTAGCCCATAATGTACCAGCGCGGCTCGAGCCCCACCTTGCTGTGGATCGTGCCGATGCGGCGCACCGAGGCGACATACGCATCGTCGAAGCGCGCGGCGAACAGGCGTTTCCAATGCTCGAACTGGCCCTGCTTGGCGTGTTCCATGCGCTGCGGGCTGTCGAACATGCCCGCCAGTTGCGGCCATTGCTGCAGGTGGTCGTAGAACACATCCAGCGCTTTCGGCAGAAGGGCGAGCAGGTCCTCGCGGTAATCGTCGAGCGCTTTGGCGCTGGCCGCGTCGAACTGCACGAAACGGATGCAGTCTTTGATGGTTTCGTTGGCCGTAGCCTCAGTTGTGGATGTCATGGTTGGTCGTTCCCGTTTTTTGTCATGCTGTGTCTGCTCTTCTTTAAATCGCATCGGGCAGAATTTCCTGCGCTTTGCGGTAAAAACCGCTGCTCTCGGCGAATCGGGGGAAGGGCTGTTGCAATGCTGCGATACTTTCGCTGGCACCAAGGGCAAGATAGCCCCCCTCGCGCAGCGCATGGTGGCAGCGGCCAAGAATGGTCTGCTTCAGCGCATCGTCGAAATAGATCAGGATATTGCGCAGGAAAATAATATCGAATGGCCCCATCGGTTTCCATGGGGCGGCAAGGTTCATGGGTTGGAATTCCATGTGCTGCCGCAGCAGCGGCTTCACCTGCCAGCGCTGCTGTTGCCGTTCGAAATATTTCATCGTGAAAGCCTCCGGCAGGCCGCGCTTCATTTCAAAATCGGTAAACACGCCTTCCTGCGCGCGGGCGACCATGCTGCGATGGATATCGGTGGCGAGGATGTGGTAGCGCAGGCCGGGGAAACGGGCGCGCGCCTCCTCCATCACCATGGCGATGCTATACGGCTCCTGCCCGGCAGAGCAGGCCGCCGACCAGATACGGATTTCCGTGCGGCCGGTTTTCACCAGTTGGGGCACCAGCTGCATTGCCAGATGGTCGAACAGGGTGGGATCGCGAAAGAACATGGTTTCGTTCACCGTCATCGCCTCGATGAAGGCGCGCGCCGTGGCGCTGATGGCGCTGGCGCGCAGGGCCGCCACCAGCTCGGCCACCGTGCCCAGCTGCTGCCCGTCAAGCGTGCGGCGCAGGCGCGATTCCAGCAGGTAGCGTTTATCGTCCTGCAGCACATAGCCGGAATGCTGGCGAAGGAAATCACGGAAGAACATAAATTCGTCGGCGGTAATGGGAAGTGGCGTGGTCGGCATCGTGGTCAGGTAACTTTCATGCATTGGTTAATCGCGGCGGCCATGGCGGCCACCGGCAGCACCGCCTGCGCCAGTCCGGCGCGCACGACAGCGCCCGGCATGCCCCAGACGATGGAACTTTGCTCATCCTGCGCCCAGATCACATTGCCCAGCTGGCGGGCGAGCGCCGCCGCACCGCGGCAGCCATCCTCGCCCATGCCGGTGAGGATCAGCGCCAGGATGGAACCGCCATAGTTTTCATGCAGGCTGTTGAACATCACATCCACCGCGGGTTTGCAGAAATTCACCGCCGGGCCGTCGGTGAGCGTCAGCTGCGGCGTGGGCGTGGTGCGCACGCCCATATGCCGCCCACCGCGCGCGATATAGACATGGCCGTTTTGCAGTGCCATGCCGTCCTCGGCTTCGTGCACCGCCTGCCCGGTCTGCCGGGCGAGGTGGTCGGCCAGCGCCGCCGAATGCCCGGCGGGGATATGCTGCGTCACCAGCACCGGGCAGGGCAGCGGTTTCGCCAGTGCACCAAGCAGGGTTTTGAGCGCCACCGGCCCGCCGGTCGAGGCGCCGATGGCAATCAGCGACGGGCGCGCCTTGAGCACCGGCAGGGCGGAAGCGCCCGCGCGGGCCGGTGCGCTGGCGGCGCGCTGCGCCTGCTTGTTCAGGTTGCGCACCTTGCACACCAGCTTCTGCGCGAAATGCTCGGGCATATCCTGCGTGGTGGGTTTGGCGATGTAATCCAGCGCGCCGGCGGCCAGCGCTTCCATGCTGGCGTTCGCCCCCTCGCCGGTCAGGCTCGAGCACATGATCACGCAGGCCTGCGCATCCTGCACCAGCAGCTGGCGCAATGCCGTCATGCCGTCCATGCGCGGCATTTCAATATCCATCAGCACCACGTCTGGCTTGGCATCGCGGTACTGCGCGAGCGCCGCCTGCCCGTCGCCGCAACTGGCCACAATCTCGAAATCCGGCTGCTGTTCGAGGATGCGGCGCAGCATGCCGCGCACCACCACCGCATCATCGACCAGCATCACACGGATACGGGTGGGGGCGGGCTCAACCATGGGCGGCTTCCGCTGCCTGACCGATCAATTCCTCCACCACCATCGCCGGGTCGATCAGCACCAGCAGCGCATCGTCCAGCGCCACCACCTGCGTCGCGATGCGATGCAGCCGCTCGCCCGCCGTGTTCGGCAAGGGGCGGATCGCTTCGGGTTCCACCGTCACCACGTCGCGCACGGCGTCCACGGCAAGGCCGTACAGCACGCCCTGATGGCGCACCACCAGCACATGCTCGCTTTCCGCCGCCGCTTCCCCGATCAGCATGCCAAGGCGCAGCTCGGTCACCACTTCGCCGCGCAGGTTCAGCACACCGCTGATCGCCGGATTGGCCAGCGGCACCGGGGTGACCGGCTGGCGGAAAATGACATCTTCCATGGCGCGAACATCCACCCCGCAACGATGGTTGCCAAGCTGGACTTCAAGCAGCTGGATCGCTTCCTGTGCCACGTTGTTTCCCTCAGTGCTGCGTGTGCGAAATCGCGTGCAGCAATTCTTCGCGGTTGAATTTCCCGATATAGCGATCAAAGCCCATTTTGAACCCATAGGCAATATCGGCCGGGGTATTGTGCGAGGTGATGGCGATAAACGGTGTGTTTCGCCACGCCGAATCGGCGCGCATGCGCGCGACGAACCCGTAGCCATCCATGCCCGGCATTTCAATGTCGCTCAGGATCACATCGAACATCGCGCCCTGGTCGTGCAGGGCAATCGCCTGCGCCGGGTCGGCGCAGACGCTCACATCGTAGCCCGCCGTCCGCAGGATGGGGTGCAGCATGTTGCGGAAGAACGGGCTGTCATCGACCAGCAGGATCTTCTGCACAGGCCGGGCCGGGCCAGCGCTGGCATCGTGCGTGGCAATGGGCGGGGCGGCGGCCACGTCACCGCGCACATCCTCCGGCGCAAAATCGCCATGCTGGTGCTGGTGTTGCGAAAACCAGTCCTGCGATTGCTGCACCAGGAAATGCGCGATATCCACCACATCCACCGCGCGCCCATCCTCCAGCAGCATGCTGCCCAGAATGCCCGCGCGCGCCGTGACCGTCGATAGCGCCAGATCCGATTCGCTGGTGTCGATAATGGCTTCGATCACCAGCCCCATGGCGCTTTCCGAGCGATCATCGGCCAGCATCAGCGCCATGATTTCGCCGTGCTGCGGCATCGCCATGCCATCGACGGTGACAAGCGGCACCATGCGCCCGTCGAGGGTGGCCAGCACCTGTGCGCCTGAGCGGCTGATCGCTTCGGGCGCAATGCATTGCACGCGCGACACCAGCGCCAGCGGCAGGGCTTTCGCCACGCCTTCGCCCGCGCGGAAGACCAGCATGGATGCATGCTCGCCCGCCGGGGCGGGTTCGGGTGCGGCCGCGTGCATATCGGCTTCGATATGGAACACCCGCGCAATCGCGGCGGGGTCGAGAATCATCACCACACGCCCATCGCCCAGCACGGTATTGCCCGCAAACACTAGCGTGTTGCGCAGCACCGGCGCGATGGATTTAATCACCACTTCCTCACTGCCATGAATGGCGTCGAGCACAAGGCCGTAGCGGTGGCTGCCCACCGTCACCACGGCCACGAGGCTATCCGGGCGCACATCCGCGCGGCCCGCATCGCGGCGCAACGAAAACAGCATCGCCGCGCTGATGAGCGGAATGATCTGCCCGCGCAGGCGCAGCACCGGCGTGTCCTGAATCCACTCCACCGGCGGGGCCGAGGGCGTATCGAGCGCCAGCACTTCCTGCACGTTCATTTGCGGCATGCCATAGCGCTGGCCGCAGATGGTGAAAATCAGCGCCGGAATGAGCGCCAGCGTCAGCGGGATATGCAGCGTAAAGCTCGTGCCTTGCCCGGGGATCGAATCCATGCCAATCGCCCCGCCGATTTTTTCGATATTGCTGCGCACCACATCCATGCCCACGCCGCGGCCCGATACATGGCTGACCGTCTTCGCCGTCGAAAAGCCGGGATGCATGATGAACATGCGGATTTCGCGGGCCGACAGGCGAGCCAGTTGCTCGGCGCTCACCAGCCCCTTCTCCACCGCCTTGGCGCCGATTTTCCCGGCGTCGAGCCCCTCGCCGTCATCGCTCACCGTCACGATCACCACGCCGCCTTCATGCCGCGCCTGCACCACGATGCGCCCCTGCTCGGGCTTGCCGCGCGCCGCGCGCTGCGCGGGCAGTTCGATGCCGTGGTCGCAGGCATTGCGCAGCATATGCGTCAGCGGGTCTTTCACCAGCTCCAGCACCTGCCGGTCGAGTTCCGTTTCTTCGCCCTGCACCTCCAGCACGATTTTCTTGCCCAGCTCCGCCGACAGGTCGCGCACCA
>JBIISI010000122.1:0-2807 GCA_044341105.1 Rickettsiales bacterium
AGTTGCTGCATGCGCGCATGCATCACCTGGTCCTGCAATTGCGAAATCAGCTGGCACAGATGCTGGAATGGCTGGCGGATGCCGAGCGTGTCGTCCTGCGGCAGGCGCTGCAGCAACTGGTTGCGGGTCAGCACCAGCTCCGAGGCATTGCTCAGCAACTGCTCGATCACCTGCACATGCACGCGCATATAATCCGAAGGTTTTTCGGAAGCGGGTGCCGCGGCCACGACGGGCTCGGGCATCGCTGCGGGGGCAGGCACGGGCGCGGGCGCCGCCTGTTCCAAATTCGCCACCGCCGCTTCCACCACCGCTTTTGCCACGTGTTTGCTTGCGCCGGATTGTTCTTTCGCCGCGTCCACTTCTTCGGCAATGAAGGCGAGGATATCGGCATCGTCGCCATCGGGTTCGCGCAGGGCTTTCTGGATTTCCGTGGCAAGGTAGCGCACGCGGTCAACGCCCATCAGCAGCACCGTCATGGCGCGCGGGCTGACCGCCATGCCGCCGCTGCGGAAGCGCTCCAGCAGGTTCTCCGTCGCATGCGCCACTTTCTCCAGCCGCGGCAGGCCCATGAAGCCGCACGCCCCTTTAATGGTGTGCATGACCCGGAAGGCATTGTCGATGAGCGCCGCTTCGGCGGGGTTGGCTTCCAGCTTCACGAGGTCGTTTTCAAGCCCATCCAGCCCGACCAGCGTTTCATCAATAAACTCGGGAATAAGGTCTTCCATGGCGTACCCGTATCTTTCCGTTTCTTATGACGTTTTTTCAATGCATGGGGGTTTTTCCCCACCCGGGCAGTGTACGCCGTAGAATCTAAAGAAATCGTTAGCGGCCACGGGCTTTCTTCTGCCGCGTGGGTCGCCGGGCTTCTGCGCCTAGGATTTACGCCGCTTGCGCTTGTTCTGCGCGATATAGGCTTCCACAATCGCTTCGATCATCGGCCCGAAGCGGTCTTCGCTGTCTTCGCAGCGCGAGCGGTTGTGGATTTCCACGCCCTTGCGTTCGCTGTAGATCAACCCCGCCTCGCGCAGCACCCGAAAATGCTGCGACAGCGTGGATTTGGGCAGGGTTCGATTATCGAATTTCAGGAACGTCGAGCATATTTGCGGGCATTCGGAGCGAAGTATATTCGCGAAAATATGCACCCGAACGGGGTCGGACAACGCATGAAGGATGCCCTCGACCGTAATGTCGGCTTTTGCCGGGTGATAGATCGGTTTCATGCCTCCTTTGTAACACGCGCTTGACAAATAGTCCATTAGTTCGTATTTTCCGAACAAACGAATCAATGTTGCAGCGCAATAGCACTTTCCGTCAGGGAGCTTTCCATGAATTACCCGCAATACCCCGCTCGCCCAAAGCGCCGCAAATGGCTGCTGCCTGGTCTGGTTGTCGGCCTGCTCGCCGGCGTAAGCTACTACGCTTTCGGCAGCAGCGATGCGCAGACGCAACCCGGCGAAGCACAGGCTGTGCCCGTGGGCGTGCGCACCCTGCAGGCCGAGCCGGTGCGCATCTGGACCAGCTATTCGGGTCGCCTCCACCCGGTCGATGCGGCGGAGATCCGCCCCGAGGTGAATGGCCGCATCGTGAAGGTCAATTTCACCGACGGCCAGCCGGTGAAACAAGGGCAGGTGCTGTTCGTGATCGATCCCGGCCCCTATGAAGCCGCCGCCGCGCAGGCCGAAGCCGCGCTGGCCACGGCAAAATCCAACGCACAGTTTGCCGCGATGGAACAAAAACGCGCCGCCGCGATGATGAAAACCGATGCCATCGCCCGCCGTCTCTACGACGAGCGTGCCACCGCCAACCATGTCAGCGCCGCCGCCGTGAAAGCCGCGGAAGCCGCGCTCAAGCAGGCCCGCATCGATCTCGACCGCGCGCATGTAAAAGCCCCCATTGGCGGCCGCGCAGGCCGGGTGGAACTCACCGTTGGCAACGTGGTGCAGGCGGGCGCCGGTGCGCCGCTGCTCACCACCATCGTCGCCAACGATGCAATCTACGCCGATTTTGAAGTCGACGAGCAACATTACCTGCAAGCCATTCGCCGCGCGGCGCATGGCCGGGCCGACGAGCGGAAGATCCCCGTGAAACTCACCGTGAACGGCGACGATCATGCTTATGAAGGCAGCATCTACAGCTTCGACAACCAGTTGAATGCCGGCAGCGGCACGATCCGCGCGCGCGCCCGGTTCGCCAACCAAAACGGCGACCTGCTGCCCGGCATGTTCGCCACCGTGAGCCTCGCCAACGCGGAATCGACCGAGGCCGTGCGCGTGCCCGAACAGGCCATCGGCTTCGACCAGTCGAAGAAATATGTCTACACCGTGGGCAGCGACAACACGACCGAATACCGCGAAGTCACGCTCGGTGAAGCCGCAGGCGGCGAGCGCATCGTCGTAGGCGGGCTAAGCGCCGGCGACCGCGTCATCGTGGAAGGCGTGCAGCATGTGCGCCCCGGCGCGCCGGTTGCCCCCAAAGAAGCCGCCGATTCCCAAACGCTTGCCGATGCGAAAGGCCCGCAATCATGAATTTCTCCCGTTTCTTCATCGACCGGCCCATTTTCGCCGGCGTGATTTCGGTCGTCATTTTCCTCGGCGGCATGCTGGCCATGTTCCAGCTGCCCATTTCGGAATATCCGGAAGTGGTACCGCCTACCGTGGTGGTGAAAGCGCAATTCCCCGGCGCGAACCCCACCGTGATCGCCGAAACCGTCGCCACCCCGCTGGAAGAACAGATCAACGGCACCGAGAACATGCTCTACATGTCGTCGCAGGCATCGAGCGACGGGCTGCTCACGCTCACCGTCACCT
>JBIISI010000020.1:0-26110 GCA_044341105.1 Rickettsiales bacterium
ACTAGAGAGATTTAGGACTAGAGAGATTTAGGACTAGAGAGATTTAGGACTAGAGAGATTTAGGACTAGAGAGATTTAGGACTAGAGAGATTTAGGACTAGAGAGATTTAGGAATATTCTTAGCCACGCGCATTCCTAAATTTTAAATCCTAAGTCTTAAATCTTAAATCTTAAATCCAAAATCCCCCGTCCTAAATCCCAAATCTCTAGCCCCCAGCCACGATAATCCTTGCATTCGCCCTGATTTCGCCTACATCACCGCCATGGACACCGCACAACGCCCGCAGGCCGCTTCGGCCCGGCCACACCCCATTCCGTCGAACCTTGAGGAGGAAATCCTTCGCCTCAAGAAGGAAATGAACGCCGTTATCCTCGCGCATTATTACCAAGACGACGACCTGCAGGACATTGCCGACTATATCGGCGATTCATTGGAGCTGGCGCGCCGCGCTGCGCAGACCGATGCCGACGTGATCGTGTTCTGCGGCGTGAAATTCATGGCCGAAGGCGCGAAGATTTTGAACCCGACCAAAACCGTGCTGCTGCCCGACCTGAAAGCCGGGTGCTCGCTCGAAATTTCCTGCCCGCCGCAGCAGTTCAAAGCCTTCCGCGAAGCCCACCCGGAGCATATCGCCATCACCTACATCAACTGCTCGGCGGAAATTAAAGCGCTGTCCGACATCATCGTGACCAGCAGCAACGCCGAAGCCATTCTGGCGCAACTGCCCGCCGACCAGAAAATCATTTTCGCGCCCGACAAATTCCTCGGCGGCTACCTCAGCAAAAAAACCGGCCGCGACATGCTGCTGTGGGATGGTTCCTGCATGGTGCATGAGCGCTTTTCCGAGCGCGAGCTTATCAAGCTGAAAACCGCGCATCCGCAGGCCCACATCATCGCCCACCCGGAATGCCCGGAAGCGTTGCTGGTGCATGCGCAGCATGTGGGCAGCACGTCGAGCCTGCTGAAATTCACCGAAGACCGCCCCGGCGAATCCTTCCTTGTCATGACCGAGGCGGGCATCCTCCACCAGATGAAAAAACGCTCGCCGGGCAGCACCTTCATTCCGGTGCCCAGCGCGCTCGATGGCGGGGCCTGTGTGGCCTGCAACAATTGCGAATTCATGAAGCTCAACACCATGGAAAAGCTTTATCTGTGCATGCGCGACCAGTCGCCGGAGTTGACCTTGCCGCCCGAGCTGATCGTGGCCGCCAAAAAGCCGCTCGACCGCATGCTGGAAATGTCCAAAACCATCGCCCCCACGGCGATTAAACAGTAAAGCAGTTCCGGCACCGGGCCGGGATCATCTAAAAACTCACGGAGGCGACGATGAAAAAAACAATCGCACTCATCAGCCTGCTCCTGCTGCTTGTGGCCACATGGTTTCTTGTCTGGCGCAGCATCATGGCACCGCAGGTGGCGCAGGTGCGCGCCAGCATCGACCACCATTACCGCGCCATCAAAACCCAAAGCCCCACCGTCACCCTCAAGGCCGACGAGGTCTACGCCACGGGCTTCCCGTTTGGTTTCCGCGTGGCGGTGGCGCGCCCCACGCTCACGCAAATCTGGGGCCGCGAGAGCTACGCCGTGTCGCTGCCGCTGGTGGTGCTCGAGCGCACCGACGCGGCGCAGGGCCGCTACCGCGCGCAACTGCCCGCCACGTTCGACGCGATGTATGCCGTGGAAGGCAGCGCGCCCGAGCATTACGAAATCACCCTGAACGCGGTGCCCGCCGTGTTGTTGCGCGCGCAGGGCGATAGCCGCCAATGCCCGAACCTGCCCGGTGCGCGCCCCTGCGCGGCGGTGGCCGACGAGGCGCCGCTCATCAGCTTCGCCGCGCAATTGCCGCGCCAACTGGTGCTCGACGTGGCGATGGGCGGAAAATCCGAGAAAATCGGCTTCACGCTCACACCGCTGCCGGTGCCGGTTTTCCTGCCCATTCCCGCCACCGCCGCGCAGCCGTTGCAGACCTTTGTGGGCATGCTGCGCGAAGCGCTGGTGTTCGGCACCGGGCGTTAAGAAACTTTTAATGCCGCACGGTTATGCTGGTTCCATGGAGCAATCATCGGTCACGACAGAAGAGGTCGCCGCAACGCTTAACGCAATGCGCGAGACAAAGCGGGCGGGGCTTATTGAGCAGTCCGGCAATACGATCAGCGTGCCGGTAGGCCCACGCCAAAGCGCGCTGGCGGGCGAGATTCTTTCCTTTATCGCCGGCGATGCCCGCCGTGTTTTCGATGGGGCACTGAGTATCTGGGAGTTGCATTACGACCACCCGAAGATGGATGCGCCCGCGCGGCGCATGGCCATGGCGTCGTTTTTCACCGAACTGAAACGCACCGATGCCGGGGAACTCGCCGAAGCGATCACCACCGCCCGTGCCTACGATGCGCGCATGGAACGTTGTGTGAGCGACGCCATGCGGCAATTGCCCGCATCGCCTAATCCGGTGGCGGTGGCGGCGATCAAGAATGAATGCGCGGCCACGGCCTTTCCGTTGCTGCCCGACCTGCCGGTGGATCGCACCCCGCGCGAGCGCTAATACGCCCGCACTTCCGGTGCGAAACTCGGCGCATCCTGCCCGGCGGTGAGCTGCACGCTGCGGGTGCCGTAGCGCAGCGCATCGCCTTCCAGCCACACCAGCGAATGTTTCAGCCAGCGCGCATCCTCGCGCGTGGGGTAATCGGCGCGGGCGTGGGCACCGCGGCTTTCGGTGCGCTGGGCGGCGGCCAGCATAGTGGCGCGCGCCTGTGCCAGCAGGTTCTGCGCCTCCAGCGCGTCCACCCGCTCGATGTTCCATGCTTCGCCGCCATCGTCGAGCGCGAGGCCACGGGCTTCCGTGGCCAGTTGTTCCAGTGTTTCCACGCCTTCATTCAGCAACGTTCCGGTGCGGAAGACGGGGGCGAAGCGTGTCATGGCATTCTGTGTGCGCTGGCGCAGGGCAGGGGCGCGCAGGCCGCTTCCGCCCTGCCGCAACGCCGCCAGCCGCGCGATGCTTTTCGCCAGCGCCTGCGCGGGCAGGGCGGGGGCCGCGGCCCCTTCCAGATGCGCGCGCGCCCAATCGCCCGCCTGTTTGCCGAACACCACCAAATCGAGCAGCGAATTGCAGCCCAGCCGGTTTGCGCCGTGGCAGGAATTGCACGCCGCTTCGCCCACCGCCATCAGCCCCGGCACCACCGATTCGGCACCATCCGCGCCGATGCGCAGCACCTGCGAATCGACATTGGTGGGAATGCCGCCCATCGAATAATGCACCGTCGGCACCACGGGAATCAGCTCGCGCCGTGGGTCAAGCTGCATCAGCGTTTCGCACAGCGAGGTAATGTAGGGCAGTTTCTCGGTGAACACCGAGGCGGGCAGGTGGGTGAGGTCGAGCCACACATGGTCGTCCTGCGGGCCTGCGCCGCGCCCTTCCTGCACTTCCTGCACAATCGCGCGGGCGATCACGTCGCGGCTGGCCAGTTCCATGCTGCTCGGCGCGTAGCGCGACAGGAAACGCTCGCCGCTGGCGTTGCGCAAATAACCGCCTTCGCCGCGCGCGCCCTCGGTAATCAGAATGCCCGAGCCTTTCAACCCGGTGGGGTGGAACTGCACGAATTCCATGTCCTGCAGCGGCAGCCCGGCGCGCAGTACCATGGCGTTGCCATCGCCGGTGCAGGTGTTGGCGGCGGTGGTGCTGCGATAGACCTGCCCATAGCCCCCGGTGGCGAGAATGGTGAGCGGCGCGGTGAACGCATGCAGCGCGCCGGTCGCGATCTCGATGCACAGCACGCCAAGGCACGACCCGCCATCGCCCATGATGAGGTCCAGCGCGAAAAATTCGCTGAAGAAGGTGATGGGCTGCGCCTTCGCGCGCGCCAGCATCACCTGCATGATTGCCTGCCCGGTGCGGTCCTCGGCCGCGGCGGCGCGGAAGGCGAGGTCGCGGCCATATTCCACCGTTTGCCCGCCATACGGCCGCTGGTAGATGTTGCCCCGTTCGTCGCGCGTGAAGGGCACGCCCCAATCGGCCAGTTCCTGCACGGCGGCGGGGGCGTGCTCGCACAGCCGGGCGATGGCGTCCTGGTCGCCCAGCCAGTCGCTGCCGCGCACGGTGTCATACATATGCCAGCGCCAGTCATCGACCCCGCGGGTGCCGAGCGCAGCGTTGATGCCGCCCTGCGCCGCCATGGTGTGGCTGCGCCGTGGGTCGACCTTGCTGATGACGCCGACGCGCAGTTTGCCCTCGCTGGCGGCGATCGCTGCGCGCAGGCCCGCGCCCCCCGCGCCAATAATAAGGACGTCGAGGCTATGATGCTGGATATTGCTGAAGGCGTTCATTGCGTATCGCGTGTGTCTGACTTATACGACGCTACATAGGATTTTTAGGAACCACATGCAACGCCCTCCCGAGATACATTCCTTCCTGCAAAACGCCCTCGCCGAAGATATCGGCACGGGAGACGCGACCGCCACCAGCATCATCCCCGCCGATTTGCAGGCCCGGCTGGTCATGCGCGCGCGGGAAAAGCTGGTGCTTGCGGGCGCGTGCTACCTGCAGGAAATCTGTGATCTGGTCGGCCCCGGCGTGGCCGTTGCGCTGCACAAAGCCGATGGCGATGCCGTGGGGCAGGGCGAAGCCATCGCCACGCTCGAAGGCCCGGCGCGCCTGCTGCTCACCGCCGAGCGCACGGCGCTCAACCTCATCCAGCAGCTCTCCGGCGTGGCGACCCTCACCGCCGAATACGTGGCCGCCATTGCGGGCACGGGGGCGAAGCTGCTCGACACGCGCAAAACCATTCCCGGCATGCGCCAGTTGCAGAAATACGCGGTGCGCTGCGGCGGCGGCCACAACCACCGCATGGGGTTGTGGGACGCGGTGTTGATCAAAGACAACCACATCGCCATTGCCGGTTCGCTCACCCGCGCGGTGGAAGCGGCGCGCACCAGCGGCACCCCCATTCAGGTCGAGTGCGACACGCTGGCGCAGGTGGCCGAGGCCATCGCCGCCCGTGCCGACCTGCTGCTGCTCGACAACATGGATAACGACACCCTGCGCGCCGCCGTGGCGCTCGCCAAACCCGCCGCCATCGCCACCGAAGCCTCGGGCAACGTATCGCTCGCCAGCATCCGCGCCATCGCGCAAACCGGCGTCGACCGCATTTCGGTTGGCCGCATCACCCATTCCGCCCGCGCGGTCGATATCGGGCTGGACGAGGCATGATGTTTCGGTTGGCTAAAAAGATTTTTCGCTGGCTTATGTATATCGCGGGGGTGGTTGTGCTGCTGCTGTGTATTCTGTTCGCAGCGATCACTTATCGTTGGCATTACTACCCATTCCAGTGGGAGCGATTCAATCGCGAGAAATGGCTATCTTACGATCACATGGGAAATAATGATAATCTTTGCGTAAGGGGCCCAATGGTCTACAGCTTGCGGCATTTTCACCTTAAGCGCGGCATGACAAAGGACGCCACGGTAGAAATGCTGGGTCAAACGTTCCATACGAAAAAGCAATGCATAGAATACATCTTAGGAATGTGCAGCGGTATACGTATCGACTATGATGTGCTTGGTGTGTGCTTCGATGAAAAAAACAGTCTAACCCACAGCTATAGAGCGCAGGGTTAGTTAAATGCTTGGCAGGTTGATTGCGGCTGACTATAACCAACCCATGCCGTCGGCTTTAGAGAAAAAATGCATTGAAAACGGGCTGAAGATGACCGAGCAGCGGCGCATCATTGCGCGCGTGCTCAGTGAATCAAGCGACCATCCGGACGTGGAATTGCTCCACAAGCGCGCCCACAAGGTCGATGCCAACATTTCCATCGCCACCGTTTACCGCACCGTGAAGCTGTTCGAGGAGGCTGGCATCATCGCCCGCCACGATTTCGGCGATGGCCGTTCGCGCTACGAGGAAGCGGGCAGCGATCACCACGACCACCTCATCAACGTGCAGACCGGCGAGGTGGTGGAATTCCACAACGCCGAGATCGAAGCATTGCAAGAGCGCATCGCCCGCGAGCTCGGCTACAAACTCGTCGATCACCGGCTGGAACTGTTTTGTGTGCCGTTGGAGAAGAAATAGGGGATTTTAGATTTAGGACTTAAGATTTTAGATTTAGGATTTGGGGGGTGACCGTGTTTCCACCACAAGTCCCTAAGTCTTATGTCCTAAATCCTAAATCTAAAATCCCGAATCCCGAATTCACTTGCTTTTCGCCCCCATTCCGCCGACAACCGCCGCATGATTTTTGACCCCGTATTTAGCCCCATCGAGGCTGGCAACCTCATTGTGCGGCTGGCACAGAATGAAGCGGAAGTGCACGCCGCCCAGCGCCTGCGCTATCGCATTTTCTGCGAAGAAATGGGCGGGGCGGCCAATGCCGAAGTGCAAAAGCAAAAGCGCGATTTCGACCAGTTCGACGAGGTGTGCTACCATTTGCTGGTGCTCGACAAAACCAAGCCGCATGCGCAGCAGGTGGTTGGCACCTACCGCCTGCTTACCCGCAGCAACATGCTGAAACTTGGCAGTTTCTACACCGAAACCGAATACGATCTCAGCCGCGTGCGCCAATATGAGGGCGAAATCCTTGAACTGGGCCGTTCCTGCGTCGAGCAGCCCTACCGCACGCGCCCGGTCATCCAGCTGTTGTGGTCGGGCATTGGTTCGTTCATCACCGAAAACGATATCAAGCTCATGTTCGGCTGCGCGAGTTTCCACGGCGTGAACGTAAACGAGCATAAGCACGCGCTGAGCTACCTCTACCATTACCATCTCGCGCCGGAAAACATTCGGCCCCGCGCACTGATCGAGCAATATCAGGACATGAACCTGATGCCGAAAGAAGAGGTGGTGCCGCGCGCGGCGCTGAATGCGCTGCCCACGCTTATCAAGGGCTACCTGCGCCTGAACGGCCATGTCGGCGACGGTGCCGTGCTCGATTACGCCTACAATACCTGCGACGTGTCGATCGTTGTGCAGACCGACGTGATCCATGGCCGCTACCGCGAACGCTACGGGGTGGATGAGCAATAATCCGCAGCCTTGTTGCTCGCTGCCGCGCGCGATCGTCCGGGTCGCGCTCATGCTGGCATGGCTCGCGTTCATGTTTCCCATTGAACTGGTTTTCTGGCTGCTGCGCTGGCAGCGTCCGCGTGCGCGCATTGCGCAGTGTTTTTTCGCGGGCATGCTGCGCATTCTGGGCATCCGCGTCACCACGCTTGGCAAGGCCAGCAAGCTGCGCCCGCTCATGATCGTGAGCAACCATGCAAGCTACCTCGATGTGTTCATCATCGGCGCGCAATTGCCGCTATCGTTCACGCCCAAGCGCGAAATCCGCCGCTGGCCGGTCATCGGTTTCCTGTGCGTGCTGGCCGATTGCATTTTCGTCGAGCGCCGCCCGGCCCACATGGAAGAAGCGCGCGAGGAAATGGGACACCGTATCCGCGAGGGGCGGGTGCTGTGCCTGTTCCCCGAAGGCACGACCAGCGATGGCAAAACCCTCAAGCCGTTTAAAAGCGGTTTCCTCAGCCTCGCCCAGGATTTTGCCCTGCCGGTGCAGCCCGCAAGCCTCGCCTACACGCATATCGGTGCCGCGCCCGTGCGCGACGACCAGCGCGAGCTGGTGGCGTGGGTGGGCGAGGAAACCACCTTCTTCGGCCATTTCGCCAAGCTGCTGATGATGCCGGGCATCCGCGCGTCGCTGCAATGGCATACGCCGCTCAACCTCGCCGATTTCGATGATCGCAAAGCCCTCACCAAAGCCTCGCAGGAAGTGGTGCAGGCAGGCGTGCTGGCGCTGCTGGAGGCAAACGCATGAGCCGCCTGGTTGAGATCACCCCCGCCACGCATGATGTGCGCATCGACCTGAAATACGCGACGGTGGAGAACTTCACCGGCACGCCGGTCTATGCCGCCGATGCGCGCTGCTACCTGCACGAAGAGGCCGAGGCGGCGCTGGCGCGTGCTATCAAACTTGCGCATGCGCAGGGCTACCGTTTCTGCGTTTTCGATGCCTACCGCCCGCCCGAGGCGCAGTGGAAGTTGTGGGAACACACGCCCGATCCGCATTTCCTCGCCGATCCGCGCAAGGGCTCGCCGCATTCGCGCGGCGTTGCCATCGACCTCACCCTCTGCCGGTGGGACTGGACGCCGCTCGACATGGGCACCGCGTTCGACGCCTTCACGCCGCTCAGCCATCATGGCAACATGGAAATCCACGCCGAAGCGCAGCGTAACCGGCTGCTGCTGATGGGCATTATGACCACCGCCGGTTGGGATTTTTACCGCAACGAATGGTGGCATTACCAGCTATTCAATAGCCGTTCCTATCCGCTCGTTTCCGATGCGGAAGGTGGCTACGGGGTGATGTAATGGCCTTCCCGGTGCGCGCTGGTGCGCGTATGCTGCGGGTGCAATGCTGTTTCGCGGGGGTGGCAATGCATGTCACGCCTTGCCACAAAAAATCACACATGGCCCGCGTAAGCGGCTGATTTCTTTCCATAGGGACGGGGGCGTGTCGACCGCCGCATTTGCCTAAAAAACCATGGAATATTACGCATTTGTTAAACCAGCTGCGCTATGGTATAAGGGAAGGAAGAAGTCCTCCATGGGCTCAAGAAGGTAGCTAGGATGAGTGTGATGACCACTGCGCTTTCGGGCTTGAACGCCGCCGAAACACGCCTCGGCGTGAGCGCTAACAATATCGCGAATGCGACAACGCCGGGCTATCAGGCCCAGACCGTGCGCCAAACGCCGGTGGAAGGCGGCGGCGTGCGCGCCGATGTGGTGAATCTGAGCCCCACGGCACGCGCCCTGCAAAACCCCGATCCGGTCGATGCGGCGGCGGAAGAGCCTGTCGCGGCCAGCAACGTGTCGGTGGAAAACGAGCTGATTGAAACGCAGCTCGCCAGCTACAATTTCCAGGCCAACCTGAAAGTCCTCAAAACGCAGAACGAGATGGATAAATCCCTGCTCGATATTCAGGCTTAGTTACACCGGTTCAACCGCCTGCACTTCCGGCACGTAGTGGCGGAGCATGTTTTCGATACCGCTTTTCAGCGTGGCGGTGCTGCTTGGGCAGCCGGCGCACGAGCCATGCATCTCGAGGTACACAATGCCCTCGCGGAAGCTGTGGAAGATGATATCGCCGCCATCCTGCGCGACGGCAGGGCGCACGCGGGTTTCCAGCAATTCCTTGATCTGGTCGACGATTTCCTGCTCGCCTTCGCTATAGCTGGTGGGCGCTTCGGGGCTGCTGGGTTTGGGCGCTTCGTCCATCAGCAGCGGGTTGCCGGACTGGTAATGCTCGAGCATGGTGGTGAGGATTTGCGGCTTCAGGATTTCCCAGCTCGACACGTCATTCTTGGTCACGGTGATAAAATCCGACCCGAAGAAAATCGCGCGGATGTCGGGCAGCACGAACAAGGCGCTCGCCAGCGGCGACATGGCGGCGTTTTCCTTGTCGGTGAAAAATGCCGTGCGTGCGCCCAGCACTTCCTGCCCGGGCAGGAATTTCAGGGTGTTGGGGTTGGGCGTCGTTTCGGTCTGGATAAACATAAGAGATTCCTGAGCGCTGATTTCCGGGGCGATATAGGCCGTTTCCGCGGCAAAGGCAAGGTAGTGCTTGCGATACGCTGTATTTCGACTAAGCAGGGCGCGCAGAACAAAACGAGGAATCCATGAGCCTACAGACCACCATTGAAGCCGCGTGGGAAGCCCGCGCCGAGATCACCACCCAAACCACCGGCGACGTGCGCGATGCGGTGAATGCCGTGCTGGCGCAGGTCGATGCGGGCACGCTGCGCGTGGCCGAAAAAGCCGCCGGCGGCTGGCAGGTGAACCAATGGGTGAAGCAGGCCATTTTGCTCAGCTTCCGCCTGAACGACAACGCGCTGATGGAAGGCATTGCCGGTGCGCCGTTCTTCGACAAAGTGCCGCTGAAATTCGCCGGTTGGGGCGAGGCCGAGTTCCGCGAAGCGGGCTTCCGCGCCGTGCCCGGCAGCGTTGTGCGCCGTGGCAGCTTCGTCGGCAAATCGGTGGTGCTGATGCCGAGCTTCGTCAATATCGGCGCCTATGTGGGCGAGGGCACCATGGTCGATACCTGGGTGACCATCGGCTCCTGCGCGCAGATCGGCAAGCATTGCCACATCTCCGGCGGCGTCGGCATCGGCGGCGTGCTCGAGCCGCTGCAGGCCAACCCGGTCATCATCGAAGATAACTGCTTCATCGGCGCGCGCAGCGAAATCGCCGAAGGCGTGATCGTCGAAGAAGGTTCGGTGATTTCGATGGGCGTGTTCCTTGGTGCCAGCACCAAAATCGTCGACCGCGCGAGCGGCGAAGTGTTCTATGGCCGCGTGCCCGCCTATTCGGTGGTGGTGCCAGGCACCCTGCCGGGCAAAACGCCCGACGCGCCGCATCTGGCCGCCGCCATCATCGTGAAGCGCGTCGACGAGAAAACGCGCAGCAAAACCAGCATCAACGAATTGCTGCGGGATTGAGATAGAGAGAAGAGAGAGAAGAGAAAGAAGAGAGAGAAGAGAAAGAAGAGAAAGAAGAGAAGGGGAGATAGATAGAGAAATTGTCATTTCTGCGAACGCAGGAATCTCTTTCTCTTTCTCTTACTCCCTCTTTCTCTCTCTTCTCTCTCCTCTCTCCTCTCTCCACTAAAAAGATCCCTGCTTGCGCGGGGATGACAAAAGGAAAAAAGAAATGTCGGAAGTCGTTGAACTCGCCAAAGCCCTCATTGCCTGCCCGAGCGTGACGCCGCGCACGGTGGGGGTGTTCAACGTGCTGGAAGATTACCTGCGCCCGCTGGGCTTCACCGCGCAGCGCATGGTGTTCAAGGAAGAGGGCTTCGAGCCGGTCGAGAATATCTACCTGCGACTGGGCACGGGCAGCCCCAATTTCTGCTTCGCCGGCCACACCGATGTGGTGCCGCCGGGCGACGAGGCGCAATGGAGCGTGCCGCCCTTCGAACCGCGCGTGGAAGGGGCCGAACTCATTGGCCGCGGTGCCGAAGACATGAAAGGCGCGATTGCGGCGTTCATGGTGGCGGTGAAGCAATTCGTGGCGCAGCCGTTTGCCGGTTCCATCAGTTTCCTCATCACGCAGGACGAAGAGGGCGACGCCGTGAACGGCACGCGCAAAATGCTGGGCTGGCTGAAGGAGCAGGGCGAGGTGATCGACCATTGCATCGTCGGTGAACCCACCAACCCGGATTACCTCGGCGAGATGGTAAAAATCGGTCGCCGCGGCAGCATCAGCTTCCGCCTCACGGTGAAGGGCAAGCAGGGGCACGCCGCCTATCCCGAGCGGGCCGACAACCCCATCACGCGGCTGGTGAACATGCTGCACGCGCTGAAAAGCACGAAGCTCGACGATGGCACCGAGCATTTCCCGCCGAGCAATCTCGAGATCACCTCGGTGGATGTGGGCAACCCCACGAGCAACATCATTCCCGCCAGCGCCAGCGCGCGTTTCAACGTGCGCTTCAACAACCTGCATAGCAGCCAGAGCATTGCCGAGTGGGTGCGCGCGCGCTGCGCGCCGTTCGGCGAGCCGGAGATGCTGAGCTACCACGTGACCGGCGAAGCCTTCCTGAACAAGGATGCGTGGTTCGAGCAGCTGATGGTGGGGGCGGTGCAGGAAGTGACCGGCCACACGCCGAAGCTTTCCACCACCGGCGGCACCAGCGACGCGCGCTACATCAAAGACGTGTGCCCCGTCATTGAATTCGGCACCACCGGCCGCACTGCGCACATGATCGACGAGCGCGTGGAAGTGACCACGCTCGAGGGCCTCGCCAAGGTCTATGAAGCGGTGCTTCGGCGCTATTTCGCGTAGGCGCTAGAAGATCCACGCCGCGCCATCGACCCAGTAAAAAATCCCGCTGATGACCATCAGCGCGATCAGCCAGAGGATGATTTTCACCACCACATTCTGCCATGGCCGGGTGAAGAAGGGAATGATCGCATCGGCGGCCTGCTCGATCGCCTCGCGCAGCCCGAGATAGGTGATCGCCAGCACCAGCACCCCAAGCATGAACAGCAGCGGGTTGCCGTCCATCGGTTAATACTCCACCCGCATGAAATACAGCGCATGGGCGGGGGCGGTGGGGCCGGCTTCGCGGCGGTCGCGCGCTTCGAGCGCCGCCGCCACCTGCGCGGGCTGCCATTTGCCGTGGCCCACCAGCGCCAGCGTGCCCACCATGTTGCGCACCTGATGGTGCAGGAACGATTTTGACGTGACGTGGAACAACACGGCTTCACCGTCGCGGGTGATGTCGAGTGCTTCCAGCGTGCGCACGGCGTGTTTGGCCTGGCAGTGGCTGTCGCGGAAGCTGGTGAAATCATGCCGCCCGATGAGGTGCTTGGCGCCTTCGCGCATGGCGTCCACATCCAGCGGTTTGCGGATATACCATGCCCGCCATTCCTCAAGCGCCAGACGCGCCGGGCGGTTGATGATGCGGTATTCGTAATGCCGTCGCGTGGCGCTGGTGCGGGCGTTAAAATCCTGCGTCACCGGCTCGGCGTGGGTGACCACCACCGGGTGCGGCAGCATGAGTGTGTTCAGCCCGCGCAGGATGGTGTAAGGGTTGCGTTCCTGCGGGAAATCGACATGCACGACCTGCCCGCGCGCATGCACCCCGGCATCGGTTCGGCCCGCGCAAAATGTTTCCGCGGGCTGCGCCAGATAGCTGGCGAGCGCGGCTTCCAGCACGCCCTGCACGGTGGGCAGGCCATCCTGCTTTTGCCAGCCATGGAAGGGCGTTCCATCGTATTCAACGGTGAGTTTGTAACGCTGCATGGCGGCAACTAAACAGATTTTTACTAAACTGCAACTTATGCTGCACCTGCGGGCTATGGGGTTGCGCAACGCGGGCAAGAGGTTCATGATTCAGGGAAAAGGAGCCTTCAATGACTCAAGTCGCCTCCCGCTCTCCCGCACCTTCCGCCACCCCCGAGGGCAGCATCCCCATCGTGCCTGGCTTCACCCATGCCGACACAAAACGTTACCACGCCATGTATGCGCGCTCGATCGCCGAGCCGGAAGCGTTCTGGGGCGACATCGCCCAGGATTTCGAGTGGATGCGCCCGTGGGACAAGGTGAAGAACACCAGCTATACCGGCGATATTTCTATTCGCTGGTTCGAGGGGGCGAAGCTCAATATCACGGTGAATTGCGTGGATCGCCACGCGGCCGCCACGCCGGATAAAACCGCCCTTATCTGGGAAAGCGACACGCCGGGCGTGAGCAAACATATTCGCTTCGCCGAGCTGAAAGACGAAGTCTGCCGCGTGAGCAACGCGCTGCTGTCGCTGGGCGTGAAGAAGGGCGACCGCGTGACGCTGTACATGCCCATGGTGCCCGAGGCGGTGTATTCGATGCTGGCCTGCGCGCGCATCGGGGCCATTCACTCGGTGGTGTTTGGCGGGTTCTCGCCGGACTCGATCAAAAGCCGGCTGGAAGACTGCCAGAGCGATTTCATCATCACCGCGAACGAAGGCCGCCGCGGCGGCAAGACCATTCCGCTGAAAGCCAATGTCGATGCCGCCATCGAGGGCATGGACGGCATCCGCCATGTGCTGGTGCTGAAAGTGACCGAGGGCGCGGTGCCCATCCACGCCCCGCGCGACGTGCTGTGGGACGCGGTGGTGCCCCAGCAAAGCACCGAGTGCGAACCGGCGGTGATGGACGCGGAAGACCCGCTTTTCATCCTCTACACGTCGGGCTCGACCGGCAAACCCAAAGGCGTGGTGCACACCACCGCCGGCTACATGGTCTATGCCGCGACGACCAGCAAATACGCCTTCGACCTGCAGCCCGACGATGTGTACTGGTGCACTGCCGATGTGGGCTGGATCACCGGCCATAGCTACATCGTCTACGGCCCGCTGGCCAACGGCACCACCACCGTCATTTTTGAGGGCGTGCCGAACTACCCCGATGCCTCGCGCCTGTGGGAAGTGGTCGATGCGCACAAGGTCACGAAATTCTACACCGCGCCCACCGCCATTCGCGCGCTGATGGCGCAGGGCGAGGGGCCGGTGAAGAAAACTTCGCGTGCCAGCCTGAAACTGCTGGCCAGCGTGGGCGAGCCGATCAACCCCGAAGCGTGGATGTGGTTCTACAACGTGGTCGGCGAGCAGCATTCGCCGGTGATCGACACCTGGTGGCAAACCGAAACCGGTGGCCATATGATGCTGCCGCTGCCGGGTGCCACGCCCATGAAACCCGGCTCGTGCAGCTGGCCGTTCTTCGGCGTGAAGCCCGAGCTTTACGACACCAAGGGTAAGCGCATCGACGGGCCGGGCGAGGGCATGCTGGTCATCGCCGATAGCTGGCCGGGGCAGGCGCGCAGCGTGTGGGGCGACCACCCGCGCTTCAAGCTGACCTATTTCGTGCAGGTGCCCGGCACCTACTTCACCAGCGACGGCGCCCGCCGCGACGAAGACGGCTATTACTGGATCACCGGGCGGGTGGATGACGTGATCAACGTATCGGGCCACCGCCTTGGCACCGCCGAGATCGAATCGGCGCTGGTGGCGCATGCGCAGGTGGCCGAAGCCGCCGTGGTCGGCTACCCGCACGACATCAAGGGGCAGGGCGTGTATGCCTACGTGACCCTGAACGCGGGCGAGGAGGGCACCGAGGCCCTGCAGGCCGAGCTGAAACAATGGGTGCGCAAGCATATCGGCGGGCTCGCGGTGCCGGATTTCGTGCATCTCACCCCCGGCCTGCCAAAAACCCGTTCGGGCAAGATCATGCGGCGCATCCTGCGGAAAATCGCCGAGAACGAGGTGGGCAGCCTGGGCGATACCAGCACCCTGCTTGATCCCGCGGTGGTCGAATCGCTGATCGCCAGCCGCATGAACAAGCCGGCTGATTAAACGTTGGTAATTTTGGCAAAAATCCGTATCATGGGCGGCAATGACGAAGAAAATCCTCATTGTCGAAGACAACGACCTCAACCTGAAGCTGTTTCGCGACCTGCTGGGCGCGAACGGCTACCAGACGTTTGAGACGAAAGAGGGCATCGAGGCGATTGCGCTCACCCGCAACATCCAGCCCGACCTGATCATTATGGACATTCAATTGCCGGAAATCTCCGGGCTCGACGTGACCCGCAAAATCAAGGCCGATGCGCAGATCAACCATGTGCCGATCATTGCGGTGACAGCGTTCGCCATGCGCGACGACGAAGACAAAATCATGCGCGCGGGCTGCGAGGCGTATCTCAGCAAACCGATTGCCATCGACCATTTTCTTGCTACCATTAAGCGCTTTTTAGAACCCGAACTCGACGTTGCCTAAGTGACCGGATTAGTACTTGTCGTTGACGATGTTCCCGCGAACATCAAACTGTTGGAAGCCAAGCTGACCAACGAATATTACGACGTGATCACGGCGAAGGACGGCTACGAGGCGATCGACCAGACCAAAGCCAAAAAACCCGATCTCATCCTGCTCGACGTGATGATGCCCGGCATGGACGGATTCGAGGTCTGTCGAAAGCTGAAGGAAGACCCCGAGGTTTCCCATATCCCGGTGGTGATGGTGACAGCGCTCGCCGACCCGTCGGACCGCGTGCAGGGGCTGGAAGCCGGAGCCGATGATTTCATCACCAAGCCGATTAACGACACCGCGCTGTTCGCGCGCGTGCGCTCGCTGGTGCGCATCAAAACGCTGATCGACGAGCTGCGCCTGCGCGATAAATCCGGCTCGCAGTTGGGCATGAGCGCGTCGGACTTCTCGCTGAAGCTCGATGTGCGCGGCTCGAAGCTGATGCTGGTGGACGACGACATCGTGCAGTCGCGCCGGGTGAGCGAGCGGCTCACCAATGGCGGCTACCATGTGCGCCATTTCGAGGACCACAAAGCCGCCCTCGACTATGTGCGCGGCGATGCCGATTTCGACCTGATCGTGATTTCCACCCAACTGGCGGAAATCGACGGGCTGCGCCTTGCCACCCAGTTCAAAGCGATTGAAGACGTGCGCCATGTGCCCATCCTCATGCTGGTCGATGAGGAAGAACAGCACCTCATGCTGAAGGGGCTGGAGCTTGGCGTGAACGATTACCTCATCACGCCGGTGGATTTTAACGAGATGTTCGCGCGGGTGAAAACCCAGATCCGCCGCAAGAAATTCCAGGAAGCGCTGCGCAGCAACTATCAGGAAAGCGTGTCGATGGCGGTGATCGACGGGCTCACACGCCTGTATAACCGCCACTATCTCGACACCCACCTGAAAAACCTCGTGCGCCAGTCGAGCGAGCAGGGCCGCGCTTTGTCGGTCATGATCATGGACATGGACCATTTCAAATCCGTGAACGATACCTATGGCCACAATGTGGGCGACGAAGTGCTGAAACAGCTCTCGGGCATCATCGTGAACACGATTCGCTCGGCGGATCTGGCCGCGCGCTATGGCGGCGAGGAATTCGTGGTGCTGATGCCGGAAACCGACGCCATGCGCGCCTACGAAGCCGCCGAGCGCCTGCGCCGCAATGTGGAAGCCGCGCCGTTCCTCGTGTCGCACGAGGTGGGGCAGATTATGAAAACGATCAGCATCGGCACCGCCACGCTGCGCCCGAACGACACGCCGGAAACCCTCATCAAGCGCGCCGACGTGTCGCTGTACGACGCGAAGCATGGTGGCCGCAACCGGGTGATGCCGGTGGCCGAAACCACCTACGAGCTGCCGCCGCTGCGCCAGCAGGCGCGCGAGGACATTGCCGGGGTGCATACCGCCCCGCCGCCGGGCACCGGCATTGTGAATGTGCACACGCCGGAAGGCCATTCCTACCTGAACCCCGAGCCGGGTCGCGACAAGATCGACTATCTCCGCCCGCTTGGCCTGCCCGAGGAAGAAGAAGCCGCGCGCGAGCATCGCGAAACCAAGCCGCTGGAATACACGCCGCTTCCCAAAAAAGACACGACCGGATTTTAGGCCGCTAGGCCGCGAACTGCGCGATCACCGGCGCGTGGTCGCTTGGCCGTTCCTGTGCGCGGGGCTGCTCGTCGATGCGGCTATCCGCCAGCAGATCCGCTGCGCGGGCGCTTAGCAGCAAATGGTCGATGCGCAGGCCATGGCCGCGCTCGTAGCCATTCATGCGGTAATCCCACCAGCTGAATTGCTTTGTGGTGGGGTGTTTCAGGCGGAATGCATCGTAGAGCCCCAGATAGAACATGGCGCGCAGGCGTTTGCGCTCCTCGGGGTGGTAGCACACGGTGCCGTCGAGGGCGTTCGCATCATAGACATCGAGCGGGGTGGGGGCGCAGTTGAAATCGCCGCCAAGAACGGCGATTTCGTTGCGCGCCAGCACCGCCTGCCAATGCGCGTGCAGCCGCTCGAAAAAGCCCAGCTTGTAGGGGAATTTATCGGAATCGACCGCTTGCCCGTTGGGCACATAGGCGCTGGCCACGCGCATGTCGCCCAGAGGCGTATCGACGAGGCACTCGATGTAGCGGGCCTGGTCGTCGGCGTCCATGCCCGGCAGCTGGCGGGTCACGTCGCGCAGGGGGTATTTGGAAAGCACGGCCACGCCGTTATAGGTTTTCTGCCCATGCACCGCGAGGTGATAGCCGCGCTCCTGCAGTTCCAGCGCGGGAAACGCATCGGTTTCGCATTTCAGCTCCTGCAGCAGCACGATGTCGGTCGGGCAATGATCCAGCCACGCGAGCAGGTTCGGCAGGCGCGCCTTCACGGAGTTGACGTTAAACGTGGCGACGCTGAGCATTACAGCGCGACGCTGAAGCTGTTGCCGCAGCCACAGCTGGATTTGGCGATGGGGTTTTTGATCTCGAACGCGGCGGCCCCAAGCGTTGCCACGTAATCGAGCGACGCGCCCTCGATGAATTGCAGGGAAACCTCATCGACCAGCACAGGGGCTTCGGGCGCGCCGAACACCAGATCTTCGGTGCCCGGCCCCGCCGGGTCGAAGGTGAAATGGTATTGGAACCCCGAGCAGCCGCCGCCCTCGACCGCCACACGCAGGCGCGAGCCGGCAGGCTCGGTCGCCAGCAATTTGGCGATGCGGGCAGTGGCGGAGGGGGTCACGGTGAAACGCTCGGTCATGGGCATAGTATAGGGCGCTTCTTGCAAAAATACAATGTCATCCCCGCGCAGGCGGGGATCCTGGGCGTGCGGGCGATGCGGCAGCCGCACAATTCATAGCCTTAGATCCCCGCCTGCGCGAGGATGACGGGTGAGAGGGTGGCGGGTGAGGGGATGGCAGGAAAACAACAGCGCAATGGGCAGCGCGCAGGTGGCGGCGTGCGCCATAAGAAAAAGCTGTAAGCTGTCGGCTGTCGGCTCTAGGCTCCCACCCATGACCGATATTTACAGCCATCTCGCGCCCTATGCCTGCCACCCCAGCCAGTCGCGCGGGCGGCTGTTCCCCGAGGATGAGTGCGGCATGCGCTCGCCCCACCAGCGCGACCGCGACCGCATTATCCATTCCAACGGCTTCCGGCGGCTGGAATACAAAACGCAGGTGTTCGTGAACCATGAGGGCGACCATTACCGCACGCGCCTGACCCATTCGCTGGAAGTGAGCCAGCTCGCGCGCGGCATGGCGCGCAGCCTGCGCCTGAACGAAGACCTCGCCGAGGCGCTGGCGCTGGCGCATGACCTTGGCCACACCCCCTTCGGCCATGCGGGCGAGGAGGGGCTCGACGCCGCCATGGCAAATTACGGCGGGTTCGACCACAACGCGCAAACCGTGCGCATCCTCACCCATCTTGAGCATCGCTACGCTGATTTCGACGGGCTGAACCTGACATGGGAAACGCTGGAAGGCGTGGCCAAGCACAACGGCCCACTGGTGGGGGCGGGCAAAAAGCCGCTGCCGCGCGCGCTGAAATACTATGCCGAGCAGCATGACCTCGAGATGCACACCCACGCCAGCGCCGAAGCGCAGGTTGCGGCCATTGCCGACGATATCGCCTACAATAACCACGACCTCGATGACGGGCTGCGCGCGGGGTTCTTCACGCTCGACGATCTGCTGATCCTGCCCATGCTGGGCGAGATTATCAAGGAAGTGAACAGCCAGCACCCCATGCTTTCACCCCAGCGCCAGAGCCATGAAATCATCCGCCGCATGATTAATAAAATGGTGGGCGACGTGCTGGAAACTACCCGCGCGCGCATCAAGCAATACCGCATCGGTTCGGTCGATAACGTGCGCCATCTGGGCCAGACGCTGGTGGGGTTCTCGGCGGAAATGGAGATCGTGAACAAATCGATCAAGAGCTACCTGTTCAAGCACATGTACCGCCATTTCAAGGTGAACCGCATGAGCAGCAAGGCCAAGCGCGTGATCGACGATTTGTTCGGGTTTTTCATTGCCCAGCCCAACTGCCTGCCGAGCGTGTGGTACGCGCAGACGGACGGGCCCAACAGCCAGCGCACCGCCGAGGTCATCGCCGATTTTATCGCTGGCATGACCGACCGCTTTGCCCTAGAGGAACACGCACGGATTTTTGACCCTGCGATGAGAACGTAAATGAACCTATTCCAGACCTACCGCGACGCTGTGCTTGAGGCCGTGGAAGCGATTGCCCCCGGCTTTAAAACCGACGCGGTGACGCTTGAGCCGCCGCGCGATGCGTCGCATGGCGACCTTTCCACCAACGCCGCCATGGTGGTGGGCGGGCAGGCCAAAATGAAGCCGCGCGATTTCGCCGAGCAACTGGCCGAAAAACTGCGCAGCCTGTCGCATGTCGAGAAGGTCGATGTGGCGGGGCCAGGGTTCATTAACATCACCCTCGCGCCGCAGGCCTGGCAGGCGGTGGTTCCGGCGATTCTTTCCGATGGCTTAAGCTATGGCAACTCGGCGCTGGGCCGTGGCCAGCATATCAACGTGGAATATGTGTCGGCCAACCCGACCGGGCCGCTGCATATCGGCCATGCGCGCGGCGCGGTGTATGGCGACGCGATTGCCCGCCTGCTGCTGAAAGCGGGCTATAAGGTGACGAAGGAATATTACATCAACGATGCGGGCGCGCAGGTCGATGTGTTGGCGAAATCGCTGCTGCTGCGCTACCGCGAGGCGTGCGGCGAGGCGATTGGGGAAATCCCCGCCGGGCTGTATCCCGGCGAGTACCTGAAAATCGCGGCGCAGTCGCTGAAAGCCTCCGTGGGTGACCGGCTCCTCAGCAAGCCGATGGCGGAGCAGGTAGACACCGCGCGCGCCTTCGCGATCGACGCGATGATGGCGCTGATTAAGCACGATCTCGGCGATCTCGACATTCACCACGATGTGTTCACGTCGGAGGCGAAACTGCGCGCCGGCGGCAATATCGAGAAGGCCATCGCGATTTTGCAGGAGAAGGGCTACGCCTATCGTGGCGTGCTGGAACCGCCGAAAGGCGAGGTGGTGGAAGACTGGGAGCCGCAGGAACAGCTGCTGCTGCGCTCGACCGAATTTGGCGACGATATGGACCGCACCATCCAGAAATCGGATGGGAATTACACCTATTTCGCGGGCGACCTTGCCCTCACCATGGACAAGGTGGCGCGCGGCTACGACACGCTGATCTACATGTTCGGCGCCGACCATGGCGGCTATGTGAAGCGCATGGAAGCGGCGGTGGCCGCGCTTTCCGACAAACGCGTGGGCATCGACATCAAGCTGTGCCAGCTGGTGCATCTGTTCAAAAACGGCGAGCCGGTGCGCATGAGCAAGCGCGCGGGCAATTTCGTGACCGTGCGCGACGTGCTCGACGAGGTGGGCAAAGACATTCTCCGCTTCGTGATGCTGATGCGCAAAACCAATCAGGACATGGAATTCGACCTCGATAAGGTGAAAGAGCAAAGCAAAGACAACCCGGTATTCTATGTGCAATACGCGCATGCCCGCGCCAAATCGGTGCTGCGCATGGGCGCGCAGCAAGCGCCGGAGGCCTATGCCGCCATCGACGCGGCGGATGCCAGCCTGCTCACCCACCCGGCGGAGATGGCGCTGATCAAGCTGCTGGCCGGCTGGCCGCGCCTGATCGAGCAGGCCGCCCTGGCGCACGAGCCGCACCGCATCCTCTATTACGTGCAGGAGGTGGCGGCTGCCTTCCACGGGCTGTGGAATGCCGGGCAGAAAGAAACCGAAATCCGCATGATTCAGGTCGATGCCCCGGCGCTCACCGCCGCGCGTTTAGCACTTGCACGCGCGATGACGGTGGTGCTAGCTTCCGGCCTCACCACCTGTGGCGTTGAACCTGTTGAGGAATTGCGATGAGACCCGATCTCGATGATTACGAAGAGCTGAACACCGACGAAGGCGCGCCGCGCGGTCGCAATATTTCGTGGCTGGTGCTGGGCGTGGCCGTGCTGGGCTTCGGCGCGCTCGCGTATTATGCCTACCAGTCGGGCTCGAAATCGGCTGCCGATGGGCAATTGGTGATGGTGGAAGCCGAAACCGGCGCGATCAAGGAAGCCCCGGCCGACCCCGGTGGCGAGCAGTTCCCGCACAAAGATAAAACGATTTACGATGCGCTCTCGCCCTACCGCACCGACGATGAGCAGCCGGTGGAAAAGCTGCTGCCCGAGCCGGAAGAGCCCGTGATTCCCGAACCGGCCGTGAATACCCCGGTTGTCGATAAGAAGGCGGAAACCACGACCTTTGTGAATGACGGTGCCAAAGGCAAAGCCGCACCGGAAGTGGAGCCGGAAGCCGAGCGAGCTGTGGCGCCTGCACCCGCACCTGCGGTAAGCGCTGCGCCGCTGCCAAGAGAAGACGTGAAAGAACAGCCCGTTGCCACGCAGGCGACGCCTGCGCCGGTTATCACCAAAAATGAAACCCCGGTGGTGACCAAAGCGGCGACCCCGGTGGTGGCGGCACCCAAGCCCGCCCCGAAACCGGAGCCGGTGAAAAAAGCCGAACCGGCGAAGCCGGCGGCAGCCGCGTCGGGCAACTACAAGATCCAGCTTGGGGCCTATAGCTCCGATGTGGAAGCGCGCCAGACCTGGAGCAAAATCACCGGCAAGCACGGCGATGTAGTGAAGGGCAGCCCGATTATTGTGAAGGCGGATGTAAACGGCAAAACCTTCTACCGCCTGCGTGCCAGCGGGTTTGCCTCGGCCGATGCGGCGAAAAAAGCCTGCGCCAGCCTGTCGGGCCGTGGCCAGGCCTGCTTCTTCGCCGGGCAATAATGGTCAAGTCGTTCATCTGCGGGGTGGAAGGGCAGGTGCTCAGCGAGGCTGAGCGCGAGTTCCTCGCACGCGAGCAGCCCTACGGTGTGATCCTCTTCGCCCGCAACATCGCCGATCCGTCGCAGGTTTCGGCGCTGGTGGGCGAGATTAAAGCCGTCCTCAACCACCCCTTCGCCAGCGTGCTGATCGACCAGGAAGGTGGCCGGGTGGCGCGCATGCGCCCGCCGCATTGGCGCGCCTATCCGCCCGCGCTGGAGCTGGCCTGCAAGGCCGATGCCGCCCGCGCGATTTACCTCAACGCCCGGCTGATCGCCGAGGAATTGCGCAGCGTGGGCATCACCACCGATTGCGCGCCGCTGGCCGACGTGCTGGCGCCGGAATGCCACGCCATCATCGGCGATCGCGCGTTTGGTGACACGGGCGAGCAGGTGGCGACACTGGCGCGCGCGCAAAGCGACGGCCTGCGCGATGGCGGCATCCTGCCGGTGCTGAAACATATTCCCGGCCATGGCCGCGCCACCGCCGACAGCCACGAAGCGCTGCCGAGCGTGACCGCCTCGCTCGCCGAGCTGGAAGCGGCGGATTTTGTGCCGTTCAAAGCATTGCGCGACCTGCCGCTGGGCATGACGGCGCATATCATTTACACCGCGCTCGATGCGGCGCATTGCGCCACCGTGTCGCCGATCGTGATTGATTTCATTCGCAGCCATATTGGCTTCGACGGGCTGCTGATGAGCGACGACCTTTCGATGAAAGCGCTGACCGGCAGCTATGCCGAGCGCGCCGAGCGCACGCTGGCGGCGGGCTGCGACCTTGTGCTTCACTGCAACGGCAAGATGGACGAGATGCTGCCGGTGGCCACGGCCTGCGTGGAACTGGCGGGTGACGCGCTGCGCCGCGCCGAGGCCGCCGCCCGCTGGCTGCCTGCCGCGCCGCAGGCGCAGGCCGGGCTGGAAGCCGAGTGGCGCGCACTCGTTGCGTGACAGCGCCCGCGCGGCGTGCTACACCGCGCCATAACCTGAAGGAGCGCATATGCTGAGCATGGGCCATATTTTACTTGTTTTGATCGTGGTGCTGATTCTTTTCGGCGCGGGCAAACTGCCGAAAGTGATGGGCGATCTTGGCCGCGGCATGCGCAACCTGCGCGAGGAGCTGAACAAAGACGGCGCCGAGGGCGAGAAAAAAGAGTAACCGGGAGCGTCGGCGATGCTCAATATCGGGTTCTCA
Source organism: Rickettsiales bacterium (assembly GCA_044341105.1). Lineage (GTDB taxonomy): Bacteria > Pseudomonadota > Alphaproteobacteria > Rickettsiales > UBA3002 > QFOX01. The sequence goes on from JBIISI010000020.1 coordinate 23,361, forward strand.
GAATTGGTGCTGATTGTGCTGGCGGCCTTGCTTTTTATCGGGCCGAAGGATTTTCCCGTGGTGATTCGCGCGATTGCGCGTACCGTGCGCACCGTGCGCGCCATGGCGCAGGAAGTGCAGAGCCAGGTCGACGATGTGCTGGCGCAAACGGGCATCCACGATGCGCCAAGCAAGCCGCGCAAAATCATCGACATGGAGGGCAACGAGCAGATTGCCTACGATTTGAGCGACCTGGAGAAGCGCGGTGAGTGACGCCCCGCTGATCGCGCACCTGATGGAGATGAAGACGCGCCTCATCCGCGCGGTGCTGGTGTGGCTCGCGGCGTTTTTGCTGTGCTATTATTTCGCTGCCGATATTTACCGCTTCCTGATCGCCCCGCTGGCCGAGGCTTTCGGCCCGGATTCCGGTCGGCGGCTGATTGCCACCAGCCTCACGGAAACATTTGTCACCTACATTAAAATCGCTGCTTATGGTGGGGTGTTCATCGGCTTCCCGGTGATTGCGGCGCAGGTCTATCTGTTCGTCGCGCCGGGGCTGTATAAACACGAGCGGCGGGTGTTGCTGCCCTATTTGCTGGTGGCGCCGGTGCTGTTTCTTATCGGCGCGGCGTTTGCCTATTACCTGGTGATGCCCAAGGCGTGGCATTTCTTCATTTCGTTTGAAATGCCGGGCGGGCAGGGGGCGCTGCCGCTGGTGGTGGAGGCGAAAATCAGCGAATACCTCGCGCTGGTGCTGCAACTGGTGCTGGCGTTCGGCCTCAGCTTCCAACTGCCGGTGCTGCTCACGCTGCTGGTGCGGGTGGGGCTGCTGCAAACCGCCACACTGGCGCGCGGGCGGCGCTACGCGGTGGTCGTTTTGCTCGCCATCGCCGCCGTCATCACCCCACCGGATATTTTAAGCCAAGTCCTGCTTTTTATTCCGCTTTATGCATTGTATGAGCTATCGATCCTGATCGCCCGAACCATTGAGAAGAAGCGCCAGCGCGCCGAGGAATTCCAGCATGCATGATATCCAGTTTATTCGCGCCAACCCCGATGCGTTCGACGCTGCCCTGGCGCGCCGTGGCCTTGCGCCGCAGGCGGCAACGTTGCTCGCGCTCGATGCCGAAAAGCGCGGCGGGCAGACGCAATTGCAGGCCCTGCAGGCACGCCGCAACGAGGTCGCCAAGCAGATCGGCCAGTTCGTGAAAGCCGACCCCGCCAAAGCCGAAGCGCTGAAGGCCGAAGCCGCCGAGATTAAAAGCCAGATCGCCGCGCTGGAAAGCGGCGAGGAGGAGGGCGGTGCGCTGGTGGAAGCCCTTTCGCGCATTCCCAACCTGCTGGCCGACGATGTGCCCGCGGGCACCGACGAAACCAGCAACGTGGAGATTAAGCGCATCGGCAGCAAGCCGGCCATTGCGAACCCGCAAGACCATGTGGCGCTGGGCGAGAAGCTGGGGCTGATGGATTTTGAAACCGCCGCGAACATCTCCGGCGCGCGGTTTGTGCTGCTCTCGGGCGCGCTGGCGCGCATGGAGCGGGCGCTCGCCGCGTTCATGCTCGATATCCACACCGGCGAATTCGGCTACACCGAATGCGTGCCGCCGTATCTGGTAAAAGACAACGCGCTGTATGGCACCGGCCAGTTGCCGAAATTCGCGGAGGATTTGTTCCGTACGACGACCGAGCATTGGCTCATCCCCACCGCCGAAGTGTCGCTTACCAATATCGTGGCCGACAGCATTGTGGAGGAACCCACCCTGCCGCGTCGCTACACGGCGCACACGCCCTGCTTCCGCAGCGAGGCGGGCAGCGCCGGGCGCGACACGCGCGGCATGATCCGCCAGCACCAGTTCAGCAAGGTCGAGCTGGTGAGCATCACCAAACCGGAAGATTCGGCCGCCGAACATGAGCGCATGCTGGGCTGCGCCGAGGAGGTGCTCAAACGCCTCGGCCTGCATTACCGGGTGATGCTGCTCTGCGCGGGCGACACCGGCTTCGGCGCGCGCAAGACGTATGACATCGAGGTGTGGATGCCAAGCCAGGATATGTTCCGTGAGATTTCCAGCTGCAGCAATTGCGGCGATTTCCAGGCGCGCCGCATGAAGGCCCGCTACCGCACCGAGAAGGGCACGCAGTTCCTGCACACGCTCAACGGCTCGGGCTTGGCCGTGGGCCGCACCATGGTCGCCATCATCGAGAACTACCAGCAGCCCGACGGCAGCATTCAAATCCCCGAAGCGCTCGTGCCATACATGGGCGGCTTGAAGGAGATTCGCGCATGATCACCGACCTCAAGAACACCCGCATTCTCATCAGCAACGACGACGGCATCGAGGCCGAGGGGATCGCGGTGCTGGAGCGCATCGCGAAAACCCTGAGCGACGATGTGTGGGTGGTGGCCCCGGCGCACGAGAATTCGGGGGCGGGGCACTCGCTCAGCCTGCATTCGCCGCTGCGCTACCGCCAGCATGGCGAGCGCCGCTGGTCGGTGGCGGGCACCCCGACCGACGCCGTGCTGATCGGCGTGATGGAAATTATGAAAGACAAGCGGCCCGGCCTCATGCTCTCGGGCGTGAACCGCGGCAGCAACCTCGCCGAGGACGTGACCTACAGCGGCACGGTATCGGCGGCGATGGAGGCGACGCTGCTGGATATTCCCTCGATCGCGTTTTCCAATGTGCTGACCGAGCAGGGCGTGGACTGGACGACGCCGGAGCATTTTGCGCCGGGCATCATCCGCGAGCTGGTGAAACTGAGCTGGCCGGATG
>JBIISI010000062.1:0-11877 GCA_044341105.1 Rickettsiales bacterium
CGCTGATGAACGTGAATTTCCCGGCGCTGCCGCCGCAGGCCATTAAGGGCGTGCGCCCATGCCCGCATGGCCGCCGCATCCTCGACGATAACCTGCACCGCCGGGTCGATCCGCATGGGCGGCCCTATATCTGGATCGGCGGGCAGCGCACCGAGCCGTTCGGCGACCAGCCGACCGCCGATTTCCACCAGATTCAGGAAGGCTGGATCACCATCACCCCGCTGAACCTCGACATGACGAACTACCCGCTGCTCGAGAAAATGCATGGGCTGCAATTCCCGGCGTGACATTTTTCCCGCGCTTGCCGGGTGGAATGGGGGCTGGAACTATACTGGCTGATGATTCAGCCCGCTTGTGGCTAATTTTTGCGCTAGGGTGGCGCCATGATCGCTGCCAAACGTAAGACCGTCGCCCGTTATTTTAAGCCGCAGCCGGTGGCTCCCGCCATTAAAGGCGTGCATCCCGCCATTCCGGCCAGCATGGAAACCGTGCGCGAAGCCGACCTGCATGCCGAGAAAATTCGCCTGATTATGCGCCTGCGCAAGCAAGGCATCACCGACACGCGCACGCTGGGCGCGATCGAGCAAACCCCGCGCGAGCAGTTCGTCGATGCGCAGTTCATCGACCGCGCGTACGACGACAACGCCCTGCCGATTGCCATGGAGCAAACCATCAGCATGCCTTCCGTGGTGGCGCTGATGACGCAGGCGCTGGACGTGAAGCCAACCCACGCGGTGCTCGAGATCGGCACCGGATCGGGCTATCAGGCGGCGGTGCTGGCGCGCATGGCGCGGCGGGTGCACACCATCGAGCGGCACCGGCCACTGGCCGAGCAGGCCCGCGCGCGGTTCGACCGCATGAAGCTGCGCAACATTACCCAGCATGTGGGCGATGGTGGCAAGGGCTGGGCCCATGCCGCACCCTATGAGCGTATCATCGTGACCTGCGCCGCGCCGGAAATTCCCATGGAGCTGCTGCACCAGCTGGCGATCGGCGGGGTGATGATTGTGCCGGTCGGGCCGCATGTGGCCGATCAGCAATTGCTGAAGCTGACCCGCGTGGCGGAGGACGAGGTGCGCAAGGAAACGCTTGCGCCCGTGCGGTTTGTGCCGCTTGTTTCTGAATAGTTGTTTAGCTTAATGGTGGATAAGTCGGTGCAAACTTGCCACAGCCGGGTGGGATTATTGCGGCGCGATACGATTTGCCGTTGCGTTCAGTAAATGGCCCGTGCTATACCTACATGCATGTGAACAAGCCTGTGAAGAACTGGTCTTAAGTCACTAGAAAAAGGGCAAATTCATCAAGCCCCCCGAGTCGCATTGGCAAAGTAAAAACAAAGGGCATAAGCCCTGTGAATAACACCTGCAAGCAAGGGGTTCGCCATGCGCTATTCTGCCGTTGCCGCCTTCCTTATTGTGACCACCGTTTTGCTTTCGGCCTGCGAACAGCAGGAGAGCACCGCGGCGGTCGAGGATAAAAGCCACCTCTATTTTGGCCGCAACCGTGCCCCTCTGGGCAATGGTGCGTATGGCGGCACGGTAAGCGCCGCGTCGGTCGATAGCATCGCCGCGCAGGATCTGGGGCCGCAAGCGTCGGTGGTGCCGGTTTCGGCCCCGGCGCCCGCACCGAGCATGCTGCCGTTCGGCCATGCAACCCCAGCCCCGCAAATTCCGGTGCAGGCAAGTGCCGCGCCCACAACCACCCATGTCTCGCCGCTGGAACAGCTTAGCTGGCAATGGCCGGTGAAAGGCCGCGTCTCGGCTGGGTTTGGCAAACAGCGCGAGGGCGTTGCCAATAACGGCATTACCATCGCCGCTGCCGAGGGCGCGCCGATCCATGCATCGGCGGCCGGTGAGGTCGCGTTCGTGGGTGAGAACGTGCGCGATTACGGGAATATGGTGATCCTGCGGCATGCGGGCGGCGACATGACGAGCTACGCCCACGCCGAGCGCGTGGTGGTGGCGAAGGGCATGAGCGTGCGCCAGGGCGATATCATTGCGTATGTGGGCAGCACGGGCGGCGCGAAAACACCGCAATTGCATTTTGCCATGCGCTCCGGCGCGCAGGCGATTGACCCGCTCACGCGCCTGCCAAGCCATACCGCCGCGCTTTAAGCGCACGCACCGAAAAGCGGGCGGCGAGCCGGGTGGTCTGTTCGCCGTCCGCTGCTTTTCATGTTTTTGCATGACCTGTTGATGTGGCCTTTGCTATAAAGCGCGCATGCCTTCTTCCACCACCCTTGTCTGGCTTCGCCGCGATTTGCGCCTGCACGACCACGCGGCACTGGCCACCGCGCTGGGGGGCGCGGGGGCCATCCAGCCGGTATTCATTTTCGATAGCGAGATTCTGGAACGCTTCACCAACCGGCAGGATCGGCGGTTAAGCTTCCTTGCGGCGACGCTGTGCCGCATGGCCGCCACCATCGCGCAGCGCGGCGGCGAGTTGCTGGTGCTGCACGGCGCGGCGAGCCGCACCATGCCCAAACTGGCCGAGGCGCTGGATGCCGGCACGATCGTGTGCGCCGAGGATTTCGAGCCCGCCACCATCGCCCGCGACGCGGCAGTGAAGGCAGCCATTGCGCCGCGGCGCTTTGTCACGGTGCTCGACCACCTGATTCACCACCCCGCGCGCATGTGCAAGGATGACGGCACGCCCTACAAGGTGTTCACGCCCTATTACAAAGGCTGGCGCAACGCGCTGTCGCCCATGGAAGCGGCGAGCTACGCGGTGGAGGATCGCGGGCGTTATGCCCCGGCGGGCAGCACCGCCGCGTTGGCCCAAAAAGCCGGGCTCACCGTGGTGCCGACCAGCAGCCCAGCGGCGATGCTGGCGGCGGTTGGCTACGATTACCGCGCCGATGATGCATGGACGGTGGACGATGTGCCCGCGCGGCTGGATCGGTTCATCGACGGGTATTTGAAACCCTACGGCACCGCCCGTGACCGCATGGACAAAGCCGCCACCAGCCGCCTTGGGCCCTATCTGCGCCACGGGCTGGTGTCGGTGCGCGAATGCGTGGCGGCGGCGCTGGAAGCAGGCGGCGCAGAAGTCTGGATTAAGGAGCTGGGCTGGCGCGAATTCTACGCGACGATCCTGCTGCATTTCCCGCAGGTGGTGGGGGAAGCATTCAACGAACGCTACCGCGCCGAGCCCGTGAAGTGGCGCACCAACGCGGCGGAATGCGAAGCGTTCATGCAGGGCAAAACGGGCTACCCGGTGGTCGATGCGGCGGTGCGCGAATTGCTGAACACCGGCTGGATGCACAACCGCGCGCGCATGATCGTCGCCAGCTTCTTCACCAAACATTTGCTGATGGATTGGCGCATCGGCGAAGAATTTTTTGCCCAGCATTTGATGGATTACGACCTCGCCAGCAATAATGGCGGCTGGCAATGGGCGGCCAGCACCGGCACCGATGCGCAGCCCTATTTCCGGGTTTTCAACCCGGTGCTGCAAAGCCAGAAATTCGACCCGCATGGCGACTATATCCGCCATTATGTGCCGGAGCTGGCGGGGCTTTCCGACAAAGAGATTCATACGCCGTGGAAAGTGCCTGCGCGGCCAAAAAACTATCCCGCACCCATTGTTGGCCACGAGGCGGGCCGGGCGCGGGCGCTGGAAGCATTCAGGAGGTAACCGATGCGCCGTTTCATGATGATGATCGCCTGCCTGCCAACCCTCGCCATGGCCGCGCCGCAAACGGTGGCCTATGGCACCGACCCCGCCGAGCAGATGGATATCTACCGCCCCGAACGCCCGCGCGGGCCGGTGATTCTCATGGTGCATGGCGGCGGCTGGGCGCATGGCGACAAAGCCGGCCGGGGCGTGATTACCAACAAAATGCCGCATTACCGTGATGCGGGCATCGTGTTCGTATCGATCAACTACCCCATGATGCCGCAGGCCAACCCGCTGCAGCAGGCGCAATCGGTGGCGAAGGCGGTGGCCTATGCACAGGCCCACGCCCATGAATGGGGCGGCGATGCGCGCCAGTTGGTGCTGATGGGGCATTCCGCCGGGGCGCATCTGGTGGCGCTGATTGGTGCCAAGCCGAGCATGCTGGCGCAGAACGTGGCGGCCGTGGTGGCACTCGACAGCGCGGCCTATCACGTGGAAACCATCATGCGCATGCCGCATCTCGGGCTCTATGACCGGGCATTTGGTGAGGATGTGGCGCTGTGGGCCGCATCCTCGCCCGCCACCCAGCTGGAGGCGGGCAGCCCACCCTTCCTGCTGGTGTGCTCGAGCACCCGCCGGGTGGCGTGCCGGCAGGCCGAAGCATTCGCCGCGCAGGTGCAGGGCCGGGGCGGGCAGGCGCAGGTGCTGCCTCAGGCGCTGAGCCATGGCGAGATCAACGACCGGCTCGGGCTGCCGGGGGCCTACACGGCGGCGGTGGATGCATTTCTGGCCGCCCACGCGGGCACCCGCTAACGCGCTGGCCGGGCAGGGGTTTTGGGGCCGGTTCGGTGAAAATTGCCCGGTGCTGGCGAAAAGGGCTCCGCGGCCCTTGACAGCCCCCACAAAATCCGTATGTTCCGCCCTTCAAAACGACCGAGGATATTATGGCTAAAAAAGCAACTGTACTGGTGAAGCTCCTGTCGAGCGCTGGCACCGGCTATTTCTATGTTCGCAAGCGTAACCCGCGCAAACAGACCGAAAAACTGAAATTCATGAAATACGATCCGCGCGCGCGCAAGCACGTGGAATTCACCGAAACCAAGCTGAAATAGCATGCGTTTTCTCGCTGCTATGAGCGTGCTGCTGGCTCCCGTTGTGGCGCTGGCGCAGGAAGCTGGCATGGCGGGCGCGGCACAATCGCCGCTGGCCAGCATGCTGCCGCTGGTCATCATTTTTGCGGTCTTCTATTTCCTGCTCATCAAGCCGCAGCAGAAGCGCCTGAAAGAACATCAGGCCCTGCTGGGTGCGCTGAAAAAAGGCGATGAAGTGGTGACCGCCGGTGGTATCGTCGGCAAAGTGGTGGAAGCCGATAAAGACGGCATCACGACGGTGGAAATTGCTTCGGGCGTGGTGGTGAAAGTCACCAAGCAGAGCATCACCGCCCTCACCAGTGCGCCTGCTGCCGCTGCCCCCAAGAAAAAAGCCAAAGCTGACAGCGCCGTGAAAAACGACAATGTCGTGCTGAAAAAAGACCAAATCGCCAACGATAATTAGGGCTAGGGACTAGGGCTGGGGGCTAGGGAAGAAAAGGCTGCCGGTTTTCGTAGTTTAGTGGTTTGGCAACGCAGCATGGCCGTCGCCTCGCATATGTTAGAACTAGCGGCAGGCTTTCCAAAGCAACACCAGTTCGGGCTCGCGCAGCAAATGCAGCGCGCCGCTGTCTCGATCCCCTCGAATATCGCCGAAGGATTCAACCGCAATTCGCGCAAGGAATATGTGCATTTTCTTGGAATTGCACTTGGGTCTACCGGCGAGCTTGAAACTCAGTGCGAACTGGCTATACAAGCTTCACTTGCATCGCCGGAAGCATTGGCTGAGATCATCCATACGCTGGATGAAATCGGCAAAATGTTGCGGGCAATGATTCGTACACTTTCAACCCCTAGCCCTAGAAACTAGCCCTAGCCCTATGCTCCAATTCCCTCGCTGGAAAGTTCTTTTCGTCGCTGCGGTGACGTTGTTTTTCGTCATTGCCGCGCTTCCGAACGTTTTAAACGATAAGCAGAGCGCGTATCTGCCGGGGTTCCTCTCGCGGCCGGTGCCGCTGGGGCTCGATCTGCGCGGCGGCTCGCATTTGCTGCTGCAGGTGGATGCCGATGCCTATATGCGCGATCATCTGGTCAACACGCGCGACGGGCTGCGCAAGGAACTGCGCGATGCCAAAATCGGCTATAGCGAGCTGCGCGCGACGAAAAATGAAGTGCTGTTGACCCCGCGGGCGGAAACGCTGGGCAAGGCGAACATCAACACGGTGATTCGCAAAGCCGACCCGGATTTGAGCGTGGACGAGCAAGAAAAAGGCCGCCTTCGCCTGTATTACAACGAGCGCGTGATGAAAGAAATGCAGTCGCGCCTGCTGCAGCAATCCATTGAAATCGTGACGCGCCGCATCGACGAATCCGGCACCAAGGAGCCGATTATCCAGCGCCAGGGCAGCGACCGCATTGTGGTGCAGGTGCCGGGGCTGGCCGATCCGGGCGAGCTGAAACGCCTGCTCGGCAAAACGGCGAAAATGAGCTTCCACCTTGTGAACGAAGCGGTGACGCCCGAGCAGGTCATGCAGGGCGTGGTGCCGGCTGGCACGCGCATCCTGCCTGCCGATGCGAGCGAAGCGCGCGATGGCTATCCGCAAAAATACGCGGTGTTCAGCCAGGTGGCGCTCTCGGGCGAATTGCTCACCAACTCGCACGCGACCTACCGCGATGGCCAGCCGATCGTGGATTTCAAATTCAACCGCCTCGGCGCGCAGCGCTTCGGCGAAATTACCCAGCAGAATATCGGCAAGCGCTTCGCCGTGGTGCTCGATAACAAGGTGATTACCGCGCCGGTGATTCGCTCGGCCATTCTGGGCGGGGCGGGCATTATCGAAGGTAATTTCTCGGTAGAAAGCGCCAACGAACTGGCGACCCTGCTGCGCGCCGGTGCGCTGCCTGCGCCCCTGCAGGTGGTGGAGGAGCGCTCGGTGGGGCCAAGCCTCGGGCAGGATTCGATCGATGCGGGCATGCTCGCTGCACTGGTCGGCACCGGCATGGTGATCCTTTTCATGTTCCTCGCCTATGGCCTGTTTGGCATTTTCGCCAATATTGCGCTGCTGGTGCACCTCATTATCATCCTCGGCACGATGGGGCTGATGCAGGCGACGCTGACGCTGCCGGGCATTGCGGGCATTGTGCTGACCATGGGCATGGCGGTGGATGCGAACGTGCTGATCTTCGAGCGCATGCGCGACGAAATCCGTTTCGGCAAAAGTGCGCTGGCCTCGATCGAGCATGGCTTCAACCTTGCCTGGGGTACGATTGTGGATTCCAATATCACCACCCTGATGGCCGCAGGCCTGCTCTACACGCTGGGGGCGGGCTCGGTGAAAGGGTTTGCTGTCACGCTCACCATCGGTATCCTCTCGACCATGTTCGCGAGCGTGATGTTCTGCCGCATGCTGATTGTGTGGTGGGCGCGCGCGGTGAAGCCGAAGAAACTGCCGCTGTAACAGGAGCACGCGATGCAGCTTGCCAACGTGTCCAGCAACGGCAATGCCATCCAATCCTATGGGCCGGAAAAATTTGTCATCAGTGGCGAGGATTATGCCACCAGCCTGCTGATGACCGACCAGTTCCTTGCACCGTTCGATGTGCTGTCGGTGGCCGAGATTTCCGTTGATACGCTGGCGCCGCTGCTGGCGCTCAGCCCGCGCATCGAGGTGCTCATCATTGGCACCGGCGCGCGCATGCAGCGTGTGCCCGAGCCGTTGCGCATGGCACTGCGCACGCGCGGCCTGAGTGTGGATGCGATGGACACCGGCGCGGCCTGCCGCACCTATGCTATCTTGCAATCTGAAGGCAGGCGGGTGGGCGCGGCGCTGTTGTTGCCAAAGCAATAAACCGCCTTCATCAAATTGTCATATCTGTAATGTATGATGCCCTGAGTATGGGGGATCGCATGCAAATAGTTGAAAATTTAAAGCGCTGGGTTTTTAGCGGCGAGGCAAAAGTCGCGCTGGACAAAGTGAAACAGCGTGGGGGCGATGTTTGCGGTGTGGCGCTGGAGCAAATGCGCGAGGACCCAAAAGTCGATGCGGCCCTCAAGGAAGTGGCCAAAGAAGATTTGATCTATGCGGCGAAGCTGCGCATTCCGGTGGTTGGGCCTATGATCATGGGGAAACACGTGGCCGACCAAGCCTATACAAAATACAAGCAGGGGCATATGGGCGCGGCGATTGCCACCTATGCCGCATCTGCCGTTGTTGGTGCGACGGGGGTGATTCCGCTGATTCCCGGCGTTAATTTTGCTTTTGGCCTTCTGCCGCTGGGTGATCTGGCGATTGAAGGATTCCGTGCTGCCGGACTCGAAATCGACCGCTCCCCCATTCATAAGGCGTATAATACGGTGATGGGCACTCGCTTTGCCTGCAATAAGCTCGATGCCCATGCGCGGGTGAAGCTGAACATTGGGCACGGGACTAAGGCACTGGCGATCGATAAGGAGTTCGCTTTGCACGCACAAATGCCCAGGGGGCAGGAAGAAGCCGTCAACGATTTACTGAAACATACGATGCAGACCTATCAGCGCATGCAAAAAGAAACGGGTGAAAAAACCGAAATTGTTTCACCCGTTCTTCCCGTATGGAAGCCATCAACGCGCGCGCTGGTGGCAAAGCACTAACTGCTACGCGGCTTTTTTCGCGGCGGCAGCGTCGTAGTTGCTGGCGGCGAATTCCCAGTTGACCAGCTTATCGAGGAAGGTCTGCAGGAAATCCGGGCGGCGGTTCTGGTAGTCGAGGTAATAGGCGTGCTCCCACACATCACAGGTGAGGATGGGGGTGTTGCCGGTGACGAGCGGCAGCTCGGCGTTCGGCGTTTTGGTGACGCTGAGCTTGCCCGATTTATCGGCCACGAGCCACGCCCAGCCGGAACCGAACTGGCCGATGCCGGCATTTTTGAATTCTTCGGCAAATTTCTCGATGCTACCGAAATCTTTTTCGATTTGTGCGGCGAGCGCGCCAGTGGGTTTGCCACCGCCCGCGGGTTTCATGCTGTGCCAGAAGAAGGTGTGGTTCCACACCTGCGCGGCGTTGTTGAATAGTGGCTGGTTTTTCTTCTCCCACGCGCTGGCGATGATGTCTTCGAGCGGCTTGCCTTCCAGCTCGGTGCCCGCGATCAGCTCGTTGGTTTTGGTCACGTAGGCCTGATGGTGTTTGCCATGGTGGAATTCCAGCGTGCGTGCCGAGATGTGCGGCTCGAGCGCGGTTTTATCGTAGGGAAGGGGGGGGAGGGTGATAGCCATGGGTGCCTCTTTTTGTGATGATGATAGGGGGGATGTTGGCGAGGCAGCCGATGCACGCAGCGGGTTGCTTGCGGCGAAAGCCATGCTGGCTGCGCCCCATTGCAGGAATTGCCGACGTGATACCATACTGTGCCTCTTTTTTTTATTGAGGTAGAGATAGGCGCTTGTGCGCGTATTTCAAATAAAAAACGTGTTGGGAATGGAGAGAAGGCCAGTCGGGGCGAATGTTCGTGCGCCAGTGGCGAGAAGCGCCCTTCACGCTCCCTGCTGCCGCAACGGATGGCGGCCCAGAAGCATGGCGGCGGCTTCGGCGGCGTGGTGGCCGCTCGCGGCCGCGGCTTCCAGCGTGGCGGGTTGGGTGGCATCCAGCCAGTCGCCGGCGAGCAAGAGGCGGGGCGGCAGCGTAGGGGCGGGGAGCTTGGCATCGAGCGGCACATGGCCCGCGCGCTTCTCGCGGCGAATGGCCCAGAGCGGATCGGCAGGCAAATAGGGGTGCAGTTGCCGGATGCAGCGCCACACGCGGGCGGCCAGCAGCGTGTCATCGCTGTGCCATACATGGTTGGCAAGGCGTAGCATGGCGCGAATGGCGCCTGCGTCGTAGCGCAGCAGGTCGGTGGGCTGGCGGGTGAGTACGCGCAGGGTGCCCACGGGCTCGCGGTGATCGGCGGCAAAATGCAGGGTGATGCTGGTGTGCTGCGCGGGCGGAATGGCAAGCGTTGGCAGCATGTGTTTGCTGACCGGCGCGGGGGTGGCGAGGATCACCACATCCTCCGCATCGAGCAGCAGTTTTTTGCGCGCGAAATTCAGCTGGCGCACGCCGGTTTCGTCGTGGATCAGGCCAGTGAGGGCCTGCCCGAAATAGACAGACCCGCCCTGATAATCGATGGCGGCGAGGGCGGGGGCGATGAAGCTTTCCTGCAGCGAATCACGCGCGGTGAACCAGTGCGCGCCGCCGCGCCGAAGCTGGCGGGCGAGCAGCGCGCGCAACTGCCGGGCGCTGGCTTCGTGCGGTGGGCGGTGCAGGCCAAGGCGCGCCAGCGGCACAAGAAGCTGGTCGTAAAGCGGACTTTCCTCGGGCAGGTGATCGCCAAGGCGCTGGCCGCCGGGCACGGCAAGCGCGGTGACAAGGCGCGCGATGTCGGCCAGCGGCACGGTGGGCAATGCGCCGCCGCCGAGGGACAGTTCTTCCTGCCCGTCATGCACGCGCCAGGGGGCGGGCAGCGGCATGAAATGCGCGCGGCTATCGATGCGGTCGATGAAGCGCCACAGCTCGCGCGCGGCGCCGCTGAACAGATGTAGCCCATGGTCGATGCGGCCAAGCTCGCGGTCGGTGCTGCTGCGGCAGCGGCCACCGGCATGCGCAGCGGCCTCGTAGAGCTTCACGGGGATGTGGGCGGCGGAAAGCGCCGTGGCGGCGGCAAGGCCGCTAATGCCGGAGCCGATGATATGCACGGTTGCCATAGGGCTTCACTGTGTGGCATAGCGCTTGGCAATACAAGGAGAGAGCGTGGCCGATACACCCCCATCCGTGCATTTACCCGCCATGGTGCGCGCGCGCGACTATCGGCGGTTCCTAGCGATCCAGCTGGCGCCGCGCGGCGCGCGCGCGCGGCTGTATGCCATCACCGCCTTCGCTGCCGAACTGACCGAGATCCCGCAAAAAGTGCGCGAGCCGCTGGCGGGCTTCATGCGGTTTGCGTGGTGGCGCGAGGCGTTGGCCGCGATGCAGGCGGGCGCACCAGCACGCGCCCACCCGGTGCTGGAAGCGCTCGCGGCGGCCATGCCCTTGCCCTATGCGCAGCTGGAAGCGATGATTATGGCGGGGCAGGAGCAGTTGGAAGATGGCGCGGATGACATGCAAAAAATGCAAGCCACGCTTGACGATGCCTGGCGCGCCACCCCCGGCGGGGCCGAAAAACCCCTGCGCGCGCTGGCCCTGTTGCCGACGCAAGGCCGCATAAATCCTCGCCATATTTTTAGCCTCTTATGGATGGGGTTGTGGCGTTAAATTATGCAAGAATTGCAATGTGCTTGCGGCGCAAAAGCCGGGTTTACGCGGGGGCGTTTTTCTGCTACGGATGGGCCATAAAATAAAAAATAAAAAAATAAAAACACGTCATCCTTATCGGGCAGGTATTTATGGCATCCAGAAAGATTCGCCGTATCCTTCGTGCGCTTCGGCGCGACGATGCGGGCGCAACCACCCTCGCCACCGGCGCATTGCTGGTGATTACCATCCTCTACGCAAGCACGATGATATCTTAACGCTGGTCTTCGCGCATTGTCTGCGCTAACAGGCGCGCATGACGCAAGACAGTATCACCTCGTTTATCATTCATGAAGCCGACGTGCGAGGCCGCGTGGTGCGGCTTGGCATGGTCGCCAACACCATTCTCTCGCGCTACGATTACCCGCCAGCCATGGCGCGCCTGCTGGGCGAATTGCTGGCGGTGGCCGCCATGCTTTCGGCCAATCTGAAGCAGGAAGGCATTTTTACCGTGCAGGTGCGCGGCACGGGGCTGGTCCCGCTGCTGGTGGTCGATGCCGCCTATGGCGGCCAGTTGCGTGGCTTCGCCGAAGTAAGCGCTGAGGCCGATGCGGCCATTCGCGCCATGGACAACCCCACACCGGCGCAATTGTTCGGTGCCGATGCGTATCTCGCCATCACGCTTGATCCCGGTGCGGGCATGCAGCGCTATCAGGGCGTGGTGGGGTTCGAAGGCGCGAGCGTGACCGACGCGCTGGAACATTATTTCACCCATTCGCAGCAGGCCGATGTGCTGTTCCGCCTCGGCGTGGAAAAGGGCGAGGGCGGCTGGGTCGTGGGCGGCCTGATGGTCGAGCGCCTGCCGCCAGAAGACGCCGCCACCCGCACGGACGATGCCGATCTCGAACCCTGGCGCTATGCCAGCGCGCTGG
>JBIISI010000071.1:0-10541 GCA_044341105.1 Rickettsiales bacterium
ACGGCAAGCATGCCCTGCGGGGCGGGCAGGGTGGTGTCGCCGCGCGGCACGTCGACCGCGCGCAAAAGGCCGGTGAGGCGACGATACGCATCGCGCGCGCTGATGAATTGCTTCCACAGCATGATGGTGCCTTCGAACGGCGCGAGGGCGCGCGCAATCAGTGTCGACGAGGCGACCAGGCCACCGGAAGAGAGCTGGTTATGCAACGCCAACCATGCACCAAGGCCGGTAACCGCCAATTGCAGGATAAGGCGCATGGAGCGGCTGATGCCGCTAATCATCGCGCTGCGGTTCTGGGCGCGGTCTTGCAAGGCGAGGCCTTCGTCGTTCTGGCGGCGCCAGCGGGCGATCACGGTGTCGCCCATGCCCATGGCCTGAATCGCTTCGGCGTTGCGACCAAGAAGGTCGGCATGCATCATCACTTCGACGTTTTTCTCGCTGGCGCGCAGCAGCGCTTTGCGCGTGCCGAATTCGTTGATGACCGCAAACAGGCTGAGCATAACAATGCCCCCCAGCGACAGCAGGCCAAGCACCGGATTGATCATGTAGATCACCAGCACGAACAGGCCCGACCATGGAATGTCCATCAGGGTCGGGGTGGCGCCGGAGATGAAGTTTTTGATCGCCATCAGGTCGCGCTGGTGCTGCCCGGCCATGGGCATACCCACCGTGGAGGATTGGAACAGCGAGGCGGCCAGCAGGCGGGGTGCGAGTACGCGTTCCAGCCATTCGACAATACGGGCGATCACCCCGGCGCGAATGGCAAACAGCGCACCGTAGAAAATGTAGCCCACCAGCACCACGCCGGTGAGGGCGAGCAGCGTATCCATGCTGCGGCTGGTGAATACGCGGTCGAACACCTGCAGCGAATAGAGCGGCATGAGCAGCGACAGCACGTTGATGGCAAAGGAAAAGACAAAGGTAAAAAGAAGCGCACGGCGCATGTCGTGCAGCGTGGTGCTGAGCAGGGTCGGCGTTTCGGGTGTTGGCGCGTTCACAGGAATTCCTAGCTAGAAGGCAAGTCTGGGCCAAATGCCCCATGCGGTCAAGTGCGCTGCCGGGGAAAGCAGGGGCATGCTGCTATGACAGGACGGGTGCGGCTTTCATATCACGCCGGGCAATGAAGACCGTGCTGCCGATGATGATGCCCGCGCCCAGCCAGGTCATGGCGTCGCTCGTTTCGCCGAACAGCAGGTAGGCAAACAGCGCGGTGTAGATCAGGCGCATGAAATCGAACGGCATGAGGTTGACCACCGGCGCGAGGAAATAAGCGCGCGCCATGGTGAAATGCATGGTGATGGAGCAAACCGCGATGACCAGAAGCATCAGCCAGTGGATGGGCTCCGGCGATTTCCAGTGGTAAAGCCCAAGCGGCAGCGACCAGAGCAGCATGAACAGGCTCATGTAGAACACGATGCGCAAGGCCGGTTCGGTGCGGCTGAGCGACTTGACCAGCATGCCGACCACGGCCCAGGCGGTGGTGGCAAGCATGACCAGCAGTGAGCTCCACTCAAAATCCACCGTCGATGGGCGAATGATGACCAGCGCCCCACCAAACCCGGCCAGCAGGCCGAGCCAGCGGCTTCGGCTGGCTTTTTCGCCCATGAAGATCACCGCGAACAGGGTGGTAAAAAGCGGCGCGGTGTAGCTGAGGGCGGTCGCGTGGCTGACCGGCATGATGGACAGGCAATAGGTCCAGACGATCATGCCGATGGAGCCGACGGTGGCGCGCGAGAAATGGCTTGTCAGGCGCGTGGTGCGAACGAGTGCGGCGCGGCGGCGCAGGGCAAAGGGCAGCAGCAGCACAAGCGCCACCCCATTGCGCAGCATGACGATCAGGGTGGGATCAAGATCCTTCGTCAGCACGGATACACCCACATTCATGGCCGAAAACGCTGCTGTGGAGATGAGCATGAACCCTACCGCCTGCACATAGGGGTGGCGGCGGAAATAGGTGAGGAGCTGCTGAAAAATTCGAGAGGGCATGCTGCGTTGCGCTAAATGATGTGCTTATGGCTACGCCAGAGCCGTCTGCCGCACAAGGCGCAAGCGGCGAACAGACCGTATCGGCTGCGCAGTTTCTGGCGATGGGTGCAAATGATCCTTGCAGCCATCGCCGCACCCGCGCAGGATGGGGCCGCATGATGACGCCCCCGCCCCTTTGGCTGCACGATGCGCCGTTGCAGCAGCTTTTCGCCGCGATCGAACGCGCGGGCGGCGAGGCGCGCGCGGTGGGCGGCTGCGTGCGCGACCACCTGATGGGCCGCAGCGGCGGCGATATCGACCTTGCCTGTAGCCTGCTGCCGGAAGCAACCATGGAGGTGATTGCGCAGCAGGGCTGGAAGGCGGTGCCCATCGGCCTTGCGCATGGCACGGTGATGGCCGTGCTGCCAAACCGCAGCTACGAGATTACCACCCTGCGCCGCGACGTGAAAACCGATGGCCGCCATGCCGAAGTGGTGTTCACCACCGCGTTCGAAGAAGATGCCCTGCGCCGCGATTTCACCATGAACGCGCTCTACATGGATTTTCGCGGCATCATCACCGACGAGGTCGGCGGGCAGGCCGACATTGCGGCGCAGCGTGTGCGTTTCATTGGCGATGCGGGCGCACGCATTCGCGAAGACGGCCTGCGCATGCTGCGCTATTTCCGTTTCCTCGCCACGCACGGCAAACCGCCCGCCGATGAAGACGCCATTCGCGCCATCGCGGCGCAGCTTCGCATGCTGGATCGGCTCTCGGGCGAGCGCATCCAGCAGGAAATGAAAAAGCTGCTTGCGGCCACCGATCCCGGCTACGCGCTGGTGCGCATGGCCATGCTGGCCTTCGGCGAGCGCCTGTGCGGCAAACCATGGCGCATGGAGGCGCTTGCGCCGCTGCTCGCCAGTGAAATCGAGCATCGCATTCCGGCGAATCCGTGGTTGCGGTTGCTGGCGCTGCTGCAGCCCGATCACCGGTTGGCGGCCGCGGCCCATGTATGCGAACGCTGGCGGTTAAGCCGCGCCGACCAGCATTTGCTGGAATTCCTGACCGCCCCGCCCGCGCTCGATGCGCCCGAGGCAGTGCGCGAAGCCCTGCGGCATTACCAGCGCGAATGGGTGCAGGCGGCGTTGCTGCTGGTGGCGCTCGATACACCGCTCGAGCTTTCGCGGCTGATGCCGATTGCGCGCAGTTGGGAAGTGCCGACTTTTCCCGTCACGGCGCGCGACTTGCTGGCGCGTGGCATGGGCGAAGGGCGCGAACTAGGCGAGGCCCTGCGCCGCCTTGAGCAGCGCTGGATTGATAGTGGCTACCGGTTGGGCAAAGATGAACTACTCGGCTACTAGCGGCGCTTAGGCCGCGTCGTCATTGCCTTCGTTGTTGATGTAGTTCTTGCCCTCGGGGTTTTCCTCGAGCGCGTAGCCGGCAGAGCGCACGGTGCGAATCAGGTCGGGTTGTTTGCCGTCGTAATTCAGGGCCTTGCGCAGGCGGCGGATATGCACGTCGACCGTGCGCAGTTCCACGTAAATATCGTGGCCCCAGACCGAATCGAGCAGCTGTTCGCGCGCGAACACACGACCGGGATGTTCCATGAGGTAGCGCAGCAGGCCGAACTCGGTCGGCGACAGATGCACGTCTTTGCCGTCGCGCATGACTTTGTGCGAGGTGAGGTCCATTTCGATACCGGCGAAATCGAGCATTTTCTCGGACAGGCTGGGGCGAATGCGGCGGAACACCGCCTTGATGCGCGAGATCAGCTCGGGCGGCGAAAACGGTTTCACCATGTAATCATCGGCGCCGGAATCAAGGCCGCGAATGCGGTCGCCTTCTTCGCCACGGGCGGAAAGCATGATGATCGGCGTGTTTTTTAGGTCCTGGTTCCAGCGGATATGCTTGCACACTTCCACGCCGGTCATGCCCGGCAGCATCCAGTCGAGCACGATAATATCGGGACGATGCTCTTTCACCAGTTGCACGGCTTCTTCGCCGTCGCCGGTGGAAATCACCGTGAAACCCTCTTTCTCGAGATTGTAGCGCAGCAAAGTGACAATCGCGACTTCATCTTCGACGATCAGCACTTTGGTCGGGTTTTCTTTCACGCCAGCCATAATGTACTCCCCTTTGCCGCCATGTTGAGGACGCGGGCGGTTGCGCGTCAAATCTTTTTGCGTATGGTAGCCCATCTCTAGCAGTAAAACATTAATGCATGGTTAAAAAAGCCACAATGAAACGCGCCAAAATACCAGCCAGTTCCAAGCTTTTGCTGGATTTCGCCCCGCTGGGAATCTTTTTTCTCGGCTATCGCCTGGGCGACATGGTGATCGCCACCGTCGCCCTGATGGTGGCGACTGCCATCAGTCTCGCCATCATTTACATGGTGGAGCGCAAGGTGGCGCTGGCACCGCTTATTTCCGGCGTATTGGTGGCGGTGCTGGGCGGCCTCACCATCCTGCTCGACGACGAATATTTCATTAAGGTGAAGCCCACCTTGCTCAACCTCACCTTCGCCATCACGCTGCTTGCGGGGGTGTATGGCTGGCGCAGGGGCCTGTTAAAATACGTGCTCGATGTGGCGGTGAGCTTGCGCGATGAAGGCTGGCTGATTCTGTCGCGACGCTGGGGTTTTTTCTTCCTGTTCCTCGCGGCGCTGAACGAAGCGGTGTGGCGCAGCTTTCCCACCGAGTTCTGGGTGAATTTTAAAGTGTTCGGCATGTTCACGCTCACCATCGCTTTCGCCCTCAGCCAGTGGAAGCTGATCGAACGCTACAACACGGAGCGCGATTAAAGCGCCCGCCAGCCAATGTCGCGGCGGCAGAAGCCCTCGGGCCAGTCGATGGCATCCACGGCGTCGTAAGCCGCCGCGCGGGCGTGCTTGAAATTCTCTGCCGTGGCGACGATGTTCAGCACGCGCCCGCCATTCGCCACGATCTGGCCGTCTTTTTCGGCCGTGCCGGCATGCAGCACGGTGGCATGGTTGGCGGCATCGGCCAGCCCGCGAATTTCGGTGCCTTTCGCGTAGCTGCCGGGATAGCCCTTCGCCGCCATCACCACGCACACGGCGGCGTGTGGCGAGAAACGCATCTGCGCGGCGTCGAGTTTGCCGACCGCGCAGCTATGCAGCAGCGCGGCGAGATCGCCGGTGAAGCGCGCCAGCATGACCTGCGTTTCCGGGTCGCCGAAGCGGGCATTGTATTCGATCAGCTTCGGCCCGTCTTTGGTAAGCATGAGGCCGGCGAACAGCACGCCGATATAGGGAATGCCCTCGCTGAGCAGGCCCTTCACGGTCGGCTCGATCATCTCGCGCATCACGCGCGCATGCAGGCTCTCGCTGGCCGCCGGGGTGGGTGAATAGGTGCCCATGCCGCCGGTATTGGGGCCCGCGTCGCCGTCGAAGGCGCGTTTGTGGTCTTGCGCGCTGGCGAAGAAGGCGGCTTTTTTGCCGTCGCACAGGGCGAAAAACGAAAGCTCCTCGCCTTCCAGAAATTCTTCGAGCACCACGCGGTGGCCCGCCGCGCCGAACGCGCCATCGAAACATTCATGCACCGCCTGCAGCGCCTCGTCGAGGCTCATGGCGACGGTGACGCCCTTGCCGGCGGCCAGCCCGTCGGCCTTTACCACGATCGGCGCGCCTTCTTGCATCACATAGGCGAGGGCCTGCGCTTTGTCGGTAAAGGTCGCGTAGCGCGCGGTCGGAATGCGGTAATTGTCGCAGAGCTTCTTGGTAAAATCCTTCGAGGCTTCGATCTGCGCACCGGCGGCCGAGGGGCCGAACACGGCCATGCCCGCCTCGCGCAGCGCATCGGCCCAGCCATCGACCAGCGGTTGCTCGGGGCCGATCACCACAAGGTCGATGCCCTCGTGCTGGCAATACTGCACGGCCTCGCGCGCGGTGGCGAGTGGGGTGCAGGGCACCTCGCGCGCGATGCCGGCATTGCCGGGGCTGCACACCACCGCGCTTGCCGATTTGCTGCGCAACAAGGCTTTGACCAGGGCGTGTTCGCGCCCACCCGAACCGATGACTAGAATTTTCATGCGCAACCTTATAACAGTACTGCATCATGGAATTCCAGCACAACCAGCCCGAATATTCCGTCAGCGAAATTTCCGCCCGCATCAAGCGCACGGTGGAGGATAATTTCGGCTATGTGCGGGTGCGCGGCGAAATCAGCAAAGCCAGCGTAAATGCCGCCTCCGGCCATTGCTACCTGACGCTGAAAGACGACAAATCGGTGTTGGACGCTATCTGCTGGAAGGGCACCATGGCCAAACTGGCGCACAAGCCGCAGGCCGGGCTTGAGGTGATCGCCACCGGCAAACTCACCACCTACCCGGGCCGCTCGAGCTACCAGCTGGTGATCGACGCACTGGAGCCCGCCGGGGTGGGCGCGCTGATGGCCATGCTGGAACAACGCAAGCGCGCGCTGGAAAAAGAGGGGCTGTTCGATGCCGTCCGCAAAAAACCGATTCCGTTTTTGCCGGAATCCATCGGCATCATCACCTCGCCCACCGGCGCGGTGATCCGCGACATGCTGCACCGCCTGCGCGACCGTTTTCCGCGTCATGTGCTGCTGTGGCCGGTGGCGGTGCAGGGGCAGGGCGCGGCGGAACAGATCGCCGCCGCCGTGCGCGGGTTCAACGCCATGGCGGAGGCCAAACCCGACGTGCTGATCGTCGCGCGCGGGGGCGGCTCGATCGAGGATCTCTGGGCCTTCAACGAGGAGGTGGTGGTGCGCGCGGTGGCCGCATCGGTCATTCCGGTGATTTCCGCGGTGGGCCACGAAACCGACACGACTTTGATTGATTACGCCGCCGATAAGCGCGCCCCCACACCGACCGGCGCGGCCGAATTCGCCGTGCCCGTGCGCGAGGAATTGCGCAGCTGGATCGAGGTGATGGACACCCGCCAGAAGAGCGCGCTGCGCAAGCAATTGCTGCATGCGAACGAGCGCGTGCTGGGGCTGGCGCGCGGCCTGCCGCGGCCGCAGCAACTGGTGGCCGGCATGGCGCAGTCGCTCGATAGCCTGAGCGAGCGGCTGGCCGGGTCGCTCACGCGCGGGCTGGGTTTGAAGCGCCAGCAATTGCACAACCTCATGCGCCATCTCTCGCCGCGCTATATCCTGTTGCAAAGCGACCGCCAGCAACAGGCGCTCGATGCGCTTCATGCGCGCGCGCAGGCCGCCATGCAGCGCCGCATCGAGCGGCAGGGCGACCGGCTGGAGCGGCTATCCAGCCTGCTTGCCTCGCTCAATGTGCTCACCATTATGCAGCGCGGCTTTGCGCTGGTGAAAGACGCGCAGGGGAAAGTGGTGGGCAGTGCGGCGGCGCTTGCAGCGGGGCAGGCGGTCACGCTGCAATTCCATGACGGGCAGAAGGGCGCAATGGTGGACGGCACAAAACCGCCCAAACCGCGCAAGAGCACGCCCCCACCGCCGGGGCAGGGCGGGTTGTTCGACTAGGTGATGTTGGCGGCGAGGTGGAACGTGTTCAGCAGTCTGCGTGCGATTTTCCAGCTGAGCCACAGCGCCACCACCACCCCAAGCACCGGCAGCCCCACAATGGGTAGCGCGTATTCGGTGATGCTGAGCGTGTGCATGTTGCCCAGCCAGTAATCGAGCAGCTTGCCGTAAATATCGCTGATGTAGAACACATCGAACAGGTGGGTTTCCAGCGGGTGCGCGCCCTTCTCCGGCAGGTACATGACATAGGCTGCGCCCAACACCCCGCCATAGATGGGGATGAGCAGCGCGCTCGCCAGCAGCAGCGGCGTGAGGATCGCTAATAAAAAAAGTACCGGCATTTTCATGCCGCCTAATCTGTGCGAATTGCCGAAAAAATCAAGTGCCGAGCACGGGAGCGAGGGCGCGCGCCAGCGCATCGGCGTCGTGGAACTGCAGGGCGATGGGCAAATAGCGCACGCCCGCGCGCTTGGCGATGGGCAGGCGCATCCAGTCTTTTTCGGTGGTGATGAGCTGCAGCCCATTGGCGCTGGCGCTGCGCTGCAGCCGGTCGAGCTCGGCGGCGGTGAAGGGGTGGTGATCGGGGAAATCGAGCGTGGCGGCAAGTTCGGCCCCGGCCTCGCGCAGGGTGGTGTAGAATTTCTGCGGATAGGCGATGCCGGAAAAGGCCAGCCATCGGCCTTCGCGCAGGAATGCCGTGTCGCCCATGGGGGCGATGCGGGCGCGCAGCGCACCCGTGATGCCGGGCACCTCGCCCGCGCCGATGATGAGGGGCACGGCGCCCGCCGCCGCGGCGGGCGGCTGGCGCAGCGGCCCGGCAGGCAGCAGGCGGCCATTGCCGAATCCGCGCGCGCCGTCGATCACCAGCAATTGCAGGTCTTTGTGCAAGGCGTGGTGCTGCATGGCATCGTCGGCCAGCAAAATGGTGGCGCCTGCCTGCTGCGCGGCGCGGGCCGATGCCAGCCGGTCGCGCCCGACCCAGGTGGGTGCGGCGGCGGCCAGCAGCAAGGCTTCATCGCCCACTTCAGCAGCGCTGTTTTGCGCGCTCACGCGGTGCGCATGCTGCGGTTTGCCGCCATAGCCGCGGGTGAGGATATGCGGGGTGTGCCCCTGCGCGCGCAGCCAGTGCGCGAGCGCAATGGTGGTGGGGGTTTTGCCCGCGCCGCCCGCCGTGACATTGCCGATGCCGATGACCGGCAGTGGCGCGCGCTGCGGTTTTTTCAGCGCACGGTCAAGGCGGAAGCCCAACCCATACAACGCAGCAAACGGCAGCAGCACAGTGCTGCGCAGCCCGCGCGATTGCCACCATGCGGGCGTGCGCATCATGGCAACAGCCCGGCAATGCGTTGCAGAATGGCAGCGGTCGCGCCGCTATGCTGCGCGGTGACGCGGCGCGCGCGCTCGGCCATGGCCTGCGCGGCTTCCGGCGCTGGCAGCCATGCCTGCAGCTGCGCCGCCAGCGCCGTTTTATCGGGCACGATGGCGATGGCATCGGCGGCCACAAAGGCGCTCACGATGCTGGCGAAATTGTGGGTGTGCGGGCCGCTCAGCACCGCGCAGCCAAGGCGCGCGGGCTCCAGCGGGTTATGGCCGCCATGGGCGATGAGCGAGCCACCGAGAAACGCACATGGCGCAACGCTGTAGAACAGCCCCAGTTCGCCCATCGTATCGGCGAGGTAGATGCCGGTGTCGGCGGTGATCGCCTCGCCCTTGCTGCGCTGCGCCACGCGGTGGCCCATGGCGCGCAAATCGGCGGCGATGCTGTCGCCACGCACCGCATGGCGCGGCACGATGATGCAGAGCGTTTCCGGTAATTGCCGGGTGAGCATGTGCTGCACCTCGCCGATCATGATTTCTTCGTTGGCGTGGGTGCTGGCGGCCAGCCAGCAGGGGCGCGCGCCGATCTGCTGGCGCAGGCTGGCGAGCGCGGCGTCGTCGACCGGCAGGCTGGCGGCGTCGTATTTCAGGTTGCCCGCTTCGATCACCGTGGGCGCACCCAGCGCGCGCAGGCGCTCGGCATCCGCATGGTCGCCGGCATAGATGGCGGTGAAGCAGGCCAGCAGCCGTTTGGCCGTGCGCGGGAGCCGCTGCCAGTTGGCAGCGCTGCGCGCCGACATGCGCGCATTGATGAGCAGCATGGGAATGCCGCGTGCGCGCGTTTGATGGAGCAATTGCGGCCAGAATTCGGATTCAACCCACAGCGCGAGGTCGGGCTGCCAATGGTTCAGGAATCGGCGCACGGCGGGGTAGGTATCGACCGGGACATACTGGTGGATGACGCCCGGCAAGGCCTGTTGCGCCAGCATGGCGGCCGAGGTGACGGTGCCGGTGGTGACCAGCAAAGTGGTGGCAGGCTGCTGCGCATGCAGCGCACGCACCAGCGTGAGCACCGATTGCGCCTCGCCCACGCTGGCGGCGTGCAGCCAGATGAGTGGGCCGGGCGGGCGCGGTTGCGAAGCGTGGCCGAACCGTTCTTCAAAACGGGCGGGGTCTTCCTTGCCGCGCGCGCGGCGCTTGCCCAGCCAGTGGCGAATGAGTGGCCCGCCCATGATGCCCACGGCACTGTAGAGCGCCTGCATCATGCCGCGTCGGCCTCGTGGGTAATGCGGGTGAGCGTGTCTTCCAGCTGCCGGGTGGTGGCGGCGAGGGTTTGCTCATCGGCATCGGCGGGCACAAAAATCGGTTCGGCGGCGACAAAGGTGATGCGGCCAAACGGTTTGGGCAGCATGAATTGATCCCAGCTGCGCAGGCGCTTATGGCGCGTCGCCGAAAAGCTGATGGCGAACATGGGGTAGCCGGTTTTGCTGGCGATGTAGGCCGCGCCGGGCGCGGCTTTCTGGAACGGCCCGCGCGGCCCGTCGGGCGTGATGGCGATGTTCTGCCCGCGCGCGGTGACGGCCAGCAGGTTGCGCAGGGCTTTGGCCGCGTCTTTGCTGCGCGAGCCGCTGACGGTGTGGATGCCGAAGCAGCGCATGATGGTCGAGATCAGCACGCCGTCGCGGTGCTGCGAGATAAGCACATGCATGCGTCGGCCGGGTGGGTTGATGAAGGGATGCATGATCATGCGGCCATGCCAGAAACAGAAGATGGCGGGCTTTTCCCCAT
>JBIISI010000081.1:0-8440 GCA_044341105.1 Rickettsiales bacterium
AAAACACCTCGCTCGCGGTGGTGGCCCCCGGCATCGCCGAGGCGCTGTTTGCCACCGCCATCGGCCTGTTCGTCGCCATTCCGGCGGTGATCGCCTTCAACAAATTCAACGGCGAACTGAACCGCATCGCCAACAAGCTGGAAGACTTCACCACCGAATTCCAGATGCTGCTGTCGCGCCAGCTGGATAAGGGAGGCTTCTAATGGGCATGGCCGGGCCTTCCGGCGGCGGCGCACGCCGCGGCCGCACCCGTTCGTCGGGCGGGTTCAACGAAATCAACGTCACCCCGTTCGTCGATGTGATGCTGGTGCTGCTCATCATCTTCATGGTCGCCGCCCCCATGATGACGACGGGCGTCACCGTCGACCTGCCGAAAACCAAGGCATCCTCGGTGCCGGGTAACGACGAGCCGCTGAATGTCAGCATTAAAAAAGACGGCACCGTGTGGGTGAACAATACCGAAACCGGGATCGAGGAACTGGGCCCGAAGCTGCAGGCCATTTTGGGTGAGAAAACCGACACGCGCATTTTCGTGCGCGGCGACACCGCGATCGATTACGGCGTGGTGATGCGCGCCATTGGCGAAATCAACGGCGCGGGCTACACCAAAGTGGCCCTGCTCACCGATCAGGGCGGCACCCCGCCGGCGAAGAAAAAGTAAGCACGCGTGCTCGCCCAATCGCGCAGTTTTAAAATTTCCGCCGGCATGCATTTCGCCTTGCTGCTGCTGGCGCTGTTCGGCCTGCCCGTGCTGCTGCCCGACAACCCCGATCCCAAACCGCTGGTAATGACCATCGAAGTGCTGCCGATTGCGGAAATGACCAACGTGAAGCCCTCCGACAAACCGATTCAGGAAGCGAAAAAAGCGCCCACGCCGATCAAGCCCAAGGCCGAGCCGCCCAAGCCCATTCCCACGCCGCCGAAACCCGCGCCCAAAGAAGAAAAACCCGAGCCACTGGAAAAAACCTTCGACCCCACCGCCGATGCCGACCCGGTGAAAGAGAAGAAACCCGAGCCGAAAGAAACCAAGCCCACGCCCGATAAAAAGGAAGAAAAAACGCTGGAGGATATCCTCGCCGATTTGAAAAAAGAGGCCGACAAATCCGACCCGAAATCGAAAGACACCGTGACGCAGGAAGAGAACAAAACCAAATCCGACGCGCCGTACGATGCCAGCCAGCCCCTGTCGCTGAGCGAGGAAGACGCGCTGAAGAACGCCTATATTCCGTGCTGGAGCCCGCCCGCCGGTGCGAAAGACGCGGCCAAGCTGGTGGTGGTAGTGCGCGCGCAATACAACCCCGATGGTTCGCTGATCGACGCCAAGCTCGATTCCAGCCTGCAGGGCCGCTATGGCTCCGATCCGTTCTTCCGCGCCGCCGCTGATTCTGCCCTGCGCGCCGTGAAGCACCCGCGCTGCAACCCGCTGCAGAACCTGCCGGCCAGCCTTTTCCCGAAGCTGAAAGACACAAAAATCACCTTCGACCCACGCGCCATGCTGTAAGTGGCGCGAAGCAGTTGACGGGAGCTGCCCGACCTTATTACTAAGGCATAGAAAACTTACACGCCGGAACCTATTCACCGGCATCTTATCGCACCAGAGGATTGTTATGCGCTTGCGCTCACTTGTTACCGCCCTTTGCTTCACCATTTTTGCTGCGGGCGCGCAGGCCCAATCGGCCAGCGTCACCGTCGATCAGGGCACGCGCAGCCCCATCCCCATCGCCATCACGGCCCTCACCGGCAGCGGCACCGCCGAAGCCTCGGGCGCGGGCATCGCGCAGGTGATCGCCGCCGACCTGGAGCGCTCGGGCCTGTTCCGCCCCATTTCGCAGCAAGCCTTTATCGAGCAGGTCACCAATGGCGACGCCACCCCGCGCTTCCCCGACTGGCGGCAGATCAACGCGCAGGCCGTGATGACCGGCACCATCACCGCCACCGGCGGCGACCGCGTGCGCGTCTCCTTCCGCCTGTGGGACGCGCTGGGCGAACAGCAGATCGCCGGCAAGGAATACAACACGTTTGGCCGCAACTGGCGCCGCATCGCCCACCTGATGGCCGACGAAATCTACAAACGCATGACCGGCGAGCTGGGCTATTTCGATACGCGCATTGTGTATGTCGCCGAATCCGGCCCGCAGACGAAGCGCGTGAAGCGCCTTGCCATCATGGACCAGGACGGCGAGAACCACAAATTCCTGACCGACGGGCGCAACCTCGTGCTCACCCCGCGCTTCTCGCCCAATACGCAGCAGATTCTCTACATGAGCTTTGCCAACAACCAGCCGCGCGTGTTCCTGCGCGACCTGCAGACGGGCCGCGAGGAATCGCTCGGCAAGTTCAACGGCATGAGCTTCTCGCCGCGCTTCAACCATGATGGTTCGCGCATGCTGATGTCGATCGCCCAGGGCGGCCAGACCAGCATCTATGAAATGGACCTGCGCAGCCGCTCCATGCGCCGCCTTACCAATGCGCCGGGCATCGACACCTCGCCCAGCTACGCGCCGGACGGCTCGCGCATCGTGTTCAACTCCGACCGCGGCGGCAGCCAGCAACTCTACACCATGGACGCCAATGGCGGGTCGGTGCAGCGCATCAGCTTCGGCAGCGGCAACTATGCCACCCCGGTATGGAGCCCGCGTGGCGACAAAATCGCCTTCACCAAAATGTCGGGCGGCCAGTTCTATATCGGCATCATGAACCCCGATGGCTCCGGCGAGCGCCTGCTCACGCAAAGCTGGCTGGTGGAAGGCCCGAGCTGGGCGCCCAACGGCCGCGTGATCGTGTTCAACCGCGGTGCTCCGGGCGGCAGCACCCGCCTCTATTCGGTTGATATCACCGGCTTCAACCTGCGTGAGCTGCCGACCCCGATGGATGCATCCGATCCGGCCTGGAGCCCCCTGCTGCAGATGTAGAGTGGACTTAGGACTTAGGACTTAGGACTTAGGACTTAGGACTTTTGAGGATAGCGGGTGTTTTGGAGCGCCCCCATTTCCTAAATCTTAAATCTAATATCTTAAATCTAATATCCAAAGTCACCCACCTGTTGCATAAAAACCACAGACCTCAACTTTCCTGCAACCGGCCCCACTCGCCCCTATAGACCCCTTGTTTTTTTATATGGGTGCTGTAAATGATGGCGCAACTGTCCGCATAACGACAGGATTTTTATTGTATTTCAGGAGATTAAAAATGAAAAAGACTGCATTGGCTCTCGCGGCTTCTTCGCTGCTGCTTCTGTCGGCTTGCGGCGACGACGCTTCGTCGGACGGCGCAAACGGTGGCTTCGGCTCGACCGCTCCGGGCACCCAGGGCGACCTCAGCACCAACGTTGGTGACCGCGTATTCTTCGAACTCGACAGCAGCTCGCTGAACGGTGAAGCACAAGCCACCCTCGGCCGTCAGGCTGACTGGCTGAAAAAATACGAGAACGTAAACGTTGTGATCGAAGGCCACGCCGATGAGCGCGGTACCCGCGAGTACAACATCGCCCTCGGCGAGCGTCGTGCAACCGCTACCAAAAACTACCTGACCAGCCTCGGCGTTCCGGCGTCGCGCGTTTCGACCATCTCGTATGGTAAAGAGCGTCCGGCTGTTCAAGGCAGCGACGAGTCGGCCTGGGGCCAGAACCGTCGCGCTGTAACCGTGATCGCCAACTAAGCGATTCGGATTACGCCGAACGAATGAACCCGCCGGGGCAACCCGGCGGGTTTTTTGTTACGTGTCCGCTATCTTTCTCGATTTTCCCTAGCTTCCCGGGCCGCGTAGCGAAGCGCACGCGTTGCCATGCTTCCCAGCGCGTGCATTTCTGCGGGCTCCAGAGTATCCGCGCCTAATTTAGTTCCAAGGCGCTGCACTTCCTTTACATTGATCCCGGCGGCAGCAAAATCGTTTGCCGTCAGTTCATACGCGGACTGATCACCATGCTTACTGTAGGCCGTACCATCGTTGCCAATAACAAGCGTTACATCGTCTTCAACGTTATATAGAATCTCACGCTGAACGGTACGACGGCTATGCTTGCCCGTCTTTACACGACGGTTTTCCATTTGTGAGTAGGTATCCGCCTTAACATCGACACGCACGCTTAGCGATGCATATTCATTATTTTTTGTGACCGTTACAGACACATTGGCTTTGCCCACACGGCTTTTCTGCTCGCCCTCTGCGTCAAATTTTATGATGGGTTTTTCACTCATAGCGCCCTCTTTTCCACAGCAAACAATTTCCCAAGAACCATGTTACGCAAAAACATTTAATATTACGTAAAGGCGAATATGCTGTCCTATTGCCCTCTCCGGCGAAACTTGCTAACGCTGGCTTCAGCCATTGGAGAATCTATGCGTAACCTCGCCCTCGCCTTAATTGCTGCCCTTCTCATCGCCCCCACCGCACGGGCGCAGGATTCGGCATTGATGGACCGCCTGCTGCGTCTCGAGCGCGATGTGAACTTCCTGCAGAAGCAGGTCTATAGCGGCACCGGCAATGCTGCCGATCCGAACGTGATGCCCATGGCCACCGGCGAAGGCGCGGCCCAATTGCAGGTGCGCCTGTCGGCCATGGAAGAAGAACTGCGCACCATGCGCGGCCAGGTCGAAACCGCCCAGTTCCAGGCGGGCGAAGCCAAACGCGACCTGCAGAAAATGAAAGAGGATTACGATTACCGCCTGCAAGCACTGGAACAGGCGCAATCCGCCGCCAGCATGGCGCCCGTTGCCGGTGAGGCTGCCGCGGCAGAACCTGCCGCCAGCGCCAGCGCCACCCCGGCTGCGTATACCCCCAAAGCCGCCACGGGTGCCGATTTCCCCGATGCCAACGCCGCCTACAACGCCGCGTTCAAAAAACTGAACGCCAAGGACTACAGCGGCGCGGCCACTGATTTCGATGCGTTTGTGAAAAAATACCCGAACGATCCGCTGGCCAGCAATGCCTATTACTGGCTGGGTGAGAGCTACTACGCACGCGGCGACTATACCCGCGCCGCCGATGGGTTCCGCAAGGGCTTTGAAACCAACCCGCAAGGCCAGAAAGCCGCCGATAACCTGCTGAAACTCGCCCTCTCGCTGGATCGCGTGAAGCGCACCAGCGAGGCCTGCATCGTGCTCGGCCAGGTGGTCAGCAAATACGGCGATTCCAGCCCCACCACCAAAACCCGTGCCGAGTCCGAACGCTCGCGCATGCAATGCAAGTAGCAGCGACGACGCCCAGCTATCCGGGCGCGTGTGAAGCCCTCGCCGCCTATGTCGGGGCGATCCTGCACGACCTGCTGCTTGCGCCCGCCTCGCCCATTCGCCTTGCGCCGGGCGCGCCGCTCGCCGTCGCGCTTTCCGGCGGGGCCGATAGCCTTGCCCTCACCCTGCTCGCTGCGCAGTGGTGCCACGCGCGCGGCATTGCCTTCACCGCGCTCACCGTCGATCACGGGCTGCGCGCCGAGTCGGCGCAGGAAGCCCGGCAAGTGGCTGCGTGGATGGCCGAACGCGGCATCGCGCATACCATCCTCACGCCGGCGGCGCTGCCCATTCCCAACCTGCAGGCGCGCGCGCGTGCCATGCGCTACGCCGCGCTCACGCAGTGGTGCCATGCCCATGGTGCCACCCACCTGCTGCTCGCCCACCATGCCGACGATCAGGCGGAAACCGTGCTGCTGCAACAGCATCGCGGCGAATCCCCGCCCTCGCGCGCGGGCATGGCGCTGGTGCGGGCGCAGGCGGGCATTCAGTTGCTGCGCCCGCTGCTCGGCGTGCGCAAACGCCAGCTGGAAGCCTACCTGCGCAGCCACGACCAGCCATGGGCCCACGACCCCAGCAACGCGAGCGACGCCTATGCGCGTAACCGCCTGCGCCGCAGCCTGAGCGAGGAGACGATCACCCACACATGGCACGCCGCGCAGCAGCAGGGCGCGCTGCGCCACGCGCAGGAACAGACACGCAACACATGGCTAGCGCAGCATGCCAGCACCCATGCGGGCGGCGTGCGCATCGACCGCGACGCCTTACTGGCATGGCCTGCCTGCAGCGATGCGCTCAGCCACGTGCTGCAGCAGGTGGGCGGCAAGCGCCACCGCCCGCGCGGCCATGAAACCGCGCGGCTGGTGGAAGCGCTGCACGCCCCGCAGGGCGCCGCCACCCTTGGCCATTGCCGTTTGCGCTGGCACGGCGCGCAGCTCACCGTCGCGCCCGAGCATCCCCTTGAAATGGCGGCGATTCCCCCCCATATCGCCGCAGCAACTTCACCGAAACCGCTTGGCAAGGCACCGTTTTGGTGGTTTGCTTATCCCCCATTCGACGACGGAGCGTCCCTTGCCGCCGATTAACAAAAATATTCTTCTCTGGGTCGGCATCATGCTGGCGGCCCTGGTCTTGGTTAACCTCGCACAAACCGGCAGCGGCGGCGACGCCGCAAGCGGCTACAAGCAGCTCGCCTATTCCGAATTCCTGAGCGCGGTCGGCAGCGGCGATGTGGCCGATGTCACCATTCGCGAATCGAAAGAATCCGGTACCAAAATTTCCGGCCATTACACCAACGGCACCGGCTTCGTCACGCAAGCGGTGACCGACCCGCAGCTGATCGAGCGGTTGAACCAGCGCAACGTAAAAATCAGCGCCGCCAGCACCGAACCCTCCACGCTCGGCATCTTCCTCACCGCGTGGGGCCCGGTGCTACTCATCATCGCCTTCTGGATTTTCTGGATGCGCCAGATGCAGGGCGGCAAAGGCGGCGGCGGGGCCATGAGCTTCGGCAAATCGCGCGCCAAAATGCTCAACGAACATACCGAGCGCAAAACCTTTGACGACGTGGCCGGTATCGACGAAGCGAAAGACGAGCTGCAAGAGATCGTCGATTTCCTGAAGAACCCCGCGAAATTCCAGAAGCTGGGCGGGAAAATCCCGCGCGGCTGCCTGCTCGTTGGCCCACCCGGCACCGGTAAAACCCTGCTCGCGCGCTCCATTGCGGGCGAGGCAGGCGTGCCGTTTTTCAGCATTTCCGGTTCCGATTTCGTGGAAATGTTCGTAGGCGTGGGCGCAAGCCGCGTACGCGACATGTTCGAGCAGGGCAAAAAGAATTCGCCCTGCATCATCTTCATCGACGAGATCGACGCGGTCGGTCGCCATCGCGGCGCGGGCCTCGGCGGGGGGAACGACGAGCGCGAACAAACCCTCAACCAGCTGCTGGTCGAGATGGACGGGTTCGAAGCGAATGAGAGCGTGATCCTCATTGCCGCCACCAACCGGCCCGACGTGCTCGACCCCGCGCTTTTGCGCCCCGGCCGCTTTGACCGGCAGATCGTGGTGCCCAACCCCGATATCGAAGGCCGCACCAAAATTTTGCAGGTGCATATGAAAAAAGTGCCCCTCGCGCCAGACGTGGATGCTCGCATCATCGCCCGCGGCACGCCGGGCTTCTCGGGGGCCGACCTTGCCAACCTGGTGAACGAAGCGGCCCTGCTCGCCGCCCGGCAGGACAAGCGCGTGGTCACCATGCGCGAGCTAGAAGCCGCGAAAGACAAGGTGATGATGGGTGTCGAGCGCAAATCCATGGTGATGAGCGACGAAGAAAAGAAAATGACCGCTTACCACGAGGCGGGCCATGCGGTCGTCGCCATCCATTGCGAAGCGAGCGACCCAATCCACAAAGCCACGATCATTCCGCGCGGGCGCGCGCTCGGCATGGTCATGCGCCTGCCGGAATCCGACAAGGTTTCCTACAAGCGCGAGAAAATGTATGCCGACCTTGCCGTGGCCATGGGTGGCCGAGTGGCAGAGGAACTGATTTTCGGCCACGAGAAAGTCTCAAGCGGCGCTTCGAGCGATATTCAATACGCCACCAAGCTCAGCCGCGCGATGGTGAGCGAATGGGGCATGAGCGACGCGCTCGGCCCCGTGCGCTACGGCGAATCCGATTCGGGCGAGCCGTTCCTCGGCCAGAGCATCACCCGCCATAGCAGCACCTCGGAAGCGACCGCCAGCGCGGTGGATGGCGAGGTGAAGCGCCTCGTCACCGAAGCGCACGCGGCAGCCACCAAATTGCTGACCGATCACCGCGACGAG
Source organism: Rickettsiales bacterium (assembly GCA_044341105.1). Taxonomy (GTDB): domain Bacteria; phylum Pseudomonadota; class Alphaproteobacteria; order Rickettsiales; family UBA3002; genus QFOX01. The sequence continues at coordinate 8,046 of JBIISI010000081.1, forward strand.
TTGGAAATGGTAGCGCAGGCACTGCTGGAATTCGAGACCCTGACTGGCGACGAGATCCACGCACTGGCGCGTGGCGAGAAAATCACCCGCAGCGACCATCTGGCGACGGCGAAGAAACCGGCAAAATCCTCCCTGCCCTCGAGCCGCAAAAAAGGCATCGACCTGACGCCCGAGGGCATCAAGGACGCCGAAAAGCCCGCTGGCAGCGACGATGCGGTGATGCATTAATCGGCCCGATTAGTTGAGAAAGCGAATACGAAAGGCGCAGGCCTTCCCAGCAAGCGTCAGGTTGTAGGTTGCACCCGCCACCACGGCGCTGTTGGCACAATCTTTCGTTTCGGTGGCGCCCCATTGGGTGGAGCCTACCCGGTAATGCGTCTGGAAATACCCTTGAT